>DAIQBL010000017.1:0-26768 GCA_036781185.1 Thermoplasmatota archaeon
ACGGCGCTCGCCACGAGGACCACGATGGCGAGGGCCGTCAGCAGACGCCCGCGCCTCATGGTCGGCCTGGTCGAGGCCCGGCGGGACCGACGTGCGTACGTGAACGGCGCCACCCGCGTCGGGGTCGCGACCTCGGCTCCCCCACGGGGAGGCGGAACGGGGCGGCTTGAAAAAGACCGCGTGCGACCGCGAGTCCGGCCCGGGGACTCACGCTCGGGCAGGGTTTGCGACGAGGGTCAATCCCGCATCGGGATCGACGGCATCGGCAGGCGGTCGGGGTTGCGGAGCGGGTCCTCGATCGCCATCTTCGGATGGGTCGGCTCGCTCCAGAGGCCGTTCATCCGGCTGAGCGTCTCGAGGAAGCCGATGAACCCTCGGAACGTCGCGCGGTAGGCGCTCGTGTGGCGCCCCTCCCAGTCGAAGAAGTCGCGGAGGAGGACCTTCGACTGGCGGAGCCCGTGGGTGAGGGCGCGACGGAACAGCTCCTGCTGGACGTCGCTCATCCGGTCGCGGCGGAACCAGTCCTTGCTCTTCAGGTGCCCGAGCGGGACGAAGAACATCGGCACGAGGATCGCCTTGAAGTCCCACAAGTTGTCGATGAGCTCGATCGTCCGGAGGACGTCGTCTTCCGTCTCCTGCGGGAGGCCGACGATGAACGTGCACGCCGGAAAGACGTGGTTGTCGTTCATCAGCCCGGCCGCCTGGACGACGAGCTCGGGCCACTGCGACGCCTTGAACGGCGCGACCTTGCCCGGCATCGCCGCCGTGATCATCCGGGGACTTCCGGTCTCCACGCCGACCTCGACACCCCACCAGTCCTGCTTCTCGTCGAGCAGGATCTCGCCGCACTGGCCGAGCAACTTCGGCTTCGTCATCAGCGAGGCCACGGCGACGTGGCTCCAGCCGACCTGATCGTAGTGCCGCTTGGCGAGCTTCAGGAGCGGGAGGAGCTTCTCCTCCCTCGGCATCACGTTCGGACTGCCGTAGAAGTAGACGTCGTCGGAGTGCAGCAGTCCCTTGCGGATGCCAATCTTCGCATTGACCTTCAGCTCCTCCTCGATCTTCTCGAGCGGGTACCATCGGGTCGGCCGGGTGGTCACGGAGCAGAACGAGCACCCCCGGCAGCAGCCGCGACCGATCTCGACGAGTCCGTTGACGCTCGGGTAGCGGATCGAGGCGATCTGCTCGACCTTCGGCGCCTCCTTCGGGGTGAGCACAACGTGGGGGGGGAGGAACTCGTCGGCGAGGGCCTTCCGGACGAGGTCGCGGACGTACTGGTCCGCCTCGCCTTCGACGACCGAATCGATGCCGCCGATCGAGGCGACGAACTCCCCGATCCACGGGACCTTCATCTGGGTCGCCGGCGAGAGCTGCCAGGCGCACGGGCCCCCGGCGATGAGCTTCATGCCCTGCTCCCGGGCCTTGAGGACGTGCGGCTGGGTCAGCAGCCGCTTGAAGTTCACGCAGTTGAGCGGCTCCTTCCCCATCACGCCGCCGAACGTCGAGCTCGGCGGGTTGAGTCCGAAGTAGTCGTGCCCGGAGACGAGCATCACCTTCGCCTCCCCGGGCATGTACCGCTCGAGGTGGCTCGGGTGCACGATGCGGGCGTCGAACCCGGCGTCCATCAGGGCGGCCTCCACCTTCCGCATCCCGTACGGCGCCTGGACGGGGTACCCGTGCGAATCGACCTCCATCGTGGGGTAGAACAGTCGCTGGTACACCTTCTCCGGGAACACGTACGCCGGGGTCGTGGTCCCGAAACCCAGGAACTCCTTCCCGTGGTGGTTGCTCATCATCGTCCAGTCGCACGTTAGGACAACTTCGGGCATGGTTCCTCCACCGACCGGAGGGCCGGTCGGGATTGTCGGCTCCGACTACGTTCGGGCTTTTGAGGGTTCCGTCGCGGGAGGGGCGACCAAATGGGAAACGTCAGCCCGGGTCGGAATCGTCGTCCTCCCGGGGGCCGGTCCCCTCGATGTCCTCCGACGGCTCCTCGCTCATCTCCGTGGTCTCCGGTTCGCGGAACGCCGGGTCCCGCTGGATCAGGTGGATCCGGACGCATTCCCGGTGGGCGGGGCGGCCGTCCCAGGCGCTGGTCTCGTCCGGGCTCCCGAGCGGCTCCTTGCAGAGGGTGCAGATCTCCGGCGGGGCGGAGATCCAGCTGATGCGGCGGGGCGGGGCCGTCGTCGAGGGCATCATCGGATGCATTCGGTTCCCTCGGCATGTAGATTTCGGGGAGTCTTCGCAACGGTCGACGTCGTTGGAAGGCGCGTTCCACCGCCCTCCGGCGACCCTCGGGACCGGGGTCCTCGACCCGCCGCGGGTCCCGGCAACTTCCTTATCGGCGACGCCCCATCGGCGGCGGATGGACGCGCTGGCGGAGATTCGAAAGCGGCGGCTCTCCTTGGGAATCCCCCTCGGCGAGCTCGCCCGGGCGGTCGGCCGGAGCGACGCGACGCTCAGCCGCATCGAGCGGGGGCAGATCCGGCCGTCGTACGAGCTTGTCCAGCAGATCGATAGCTACCTCGCCGCCCACGAAGGGGTGGCCGCGCCCCATCTGCGGGCACGGGACGTCGTCGTGCCGAACCTCGTGACGGTCGAGGGGGGCGCCACCCTGGCCGACGCCGCCCAGACGATGGAGAAGGGGGGGTTCTCCCAGCTGCCCGTCTCGGATGCCGGACGGGTCACCGGCTCCGTCTCCGAGACCGCGCTCCTCCGGGCGCTCGCGCGGCCGAACGGCCGGCGGCTTCGGGTCCGGGAGATCCAGGAAGGTTCCTACCCCCAGGTCGACATCGAGTGCCCGGCCGACGTTCTGGCCGGCCTTCTGACGCACTACCCGGCGGTGCTTGTCGCGGACCGGGGGGCCCTGGCGGGCATCGTCACGAAGACCGACCTGATCCGGGGCCTACGCGGGACCCGGCTGCGGCGTCCGGCGCCGGGCTAGCCCGGTTGGCGGCCCGGGCCGCCCGCACGATCGCCCGCTCCACGACCCGCTCCGCGGCCCAGCCGATCCGGTCGGCCCGGGTCAGGTCCTCAGAGGCACGGCCCCGGGAATCGACGACGTTCCCGACCGTGCTGACGAACACGGCGTCCCCGTCGGTGGCCGTATGCGCCGGAACGACCGCCCGGGCGAGGCCGGCATGGGCGAACGCCGCGACCCGCTGGAGCGTCGGGCGTCCTGCCGCGACGTCGGTGACGACGGCGATGAGCGTCGTTCCGCCGGCCGCCGCCCGACGGGACCGGTCCGGGGGGACGAGTCGTCCGGAACGATCGCGGGCCCCCGCAATCCACCGGCCCGTGCTCGGGTCGCGGATCGCTCCCACCGAGTTGAGTACGGCGAGCGCGGCCACGGAACCGAGGCCGCTCACGCGTTCCGCTTCGACAGCCAGACCGCCGGGTTGGGCGTGGCCCCGACCCAGGTACTTCCCAATTCGCGCCCCGGCGGCCGCCCCCCCTCGCCCCGCCGCGGGACCGATCGGGGTGGCGGTCTCCGCCGCCTTCCGGCCCAGCTCGCGGTAGTCGACGGACCTTCGCTCGACGATGGGAAGGTCGTAGAGGACCGCGCCCGAGACCGGCGCCACACGGTTCCGGTTCCCGAACACCGAGTGTCCCCCTCCCGAATCGAGCACGGCGTCGCGGACCCCGCCTCCCGCGTCGAGTCCGAAGACGCTCCCACCGGAGAAGAAGATGCCCCAGCGGCGACCGAACGTCGCGTCGAGGGACAGGGAGGCGGTGTCGTACGTCCCCGACGCGCCGCCCCGGACGTCGACGACGGTCGGGGCGGCCCGTCCGAAGAGCACGACCGAGACCCCGGTCGAACCGTCCGGGGCGACGGAGTGCCCGATCCGGACCGCGGCGAGCCCGTTCCGGCGAGCGCGCGGCGGCCCCGGCACGAGGTTCGGGACGACGGGCTCGGATTAAGGACGTTGCCCGGCGGCGAATTCGTCATCATTATGGCCCTCGCCTGCTCGGGGAACCGATGCGCACCCGCAAGCCCCCGCCCGAACCGGCCGTCGAGGAGTCGCCCGCGGGATTCCGTGTCCGTCGCGACATCGCGGTCGGACGGCACCCCCTCCTCACCGTGTTTCCCGGGCTCTCGGACCTCCCGACCGCCGAGCGCCACGAGCCCGACGCGGCGAGGCGAGCGAAGCTGCACGGGGAGACCCAGGTCGAGGTCGTCGACGAGGACATGTGGATGTACGTCGCCCCGTTCGAGCTCCCGAAGGTGTTCCGGCGACGTTGGAAGCCGGTCGTCTCGCCGGAGACGGACTGCATCGTCGTCGGCCAGAGCCACCTGAGCGAGAGCCCGTCGCTGATCTTATTCCTCGACATCTTCCACGAGCTGCGCCACGTCCAGCAGCGACAGGCGGGCCGCGAGCTCTGGCCGGACAAGCTGTCGTACGTCGAACGGCCGACCGAGCTGGAAGCGTACCAGTTCGTCGTCGACGAGGCTCGCCGGTTCGGTGTCAGCGACGCGACCCTCCGCGAGTACCTCCGCGTGGAGTGGATCGACGACTCGGAGCTCGCGCGGCTGTACGATGCGCTCGGCGTGCCGGCGAATTAGCGCCGGGCGAGCCTTCGGCGTACCTCTCCGCCCGAGTCTTTAAGCGACCGACCCGGCGTGATTCCCGCCCGGCCGCTCGCGGCCGGAGCAGCCGACCGTGGACATCAAGGCCCGCGTCTCGGTCCGCCCGTCGTCGAACGACCTCTGGTTCCTCGCCTACCTCCCGCTCGCGGTGTCGGACGGGATCGCGACGCCGCTGATCCCGCTCCTCGCGCTCGAGCACTTCGGGGCGTCGGCGTTCGTCGTCACGATCATCATCGCGGCGAGCGCGATGAGCCAGGTGCCGTTCACGATCCTCTGGGGGAACCTCTCCGACCGGGTCCCCCACCGGAAGTACTTCCTCGTCGGCTCGTTCCTCGCGACCGGCATCTCGATCATCCTGATCGCGGTCGCGCACGACATCCTCACGTACTTCTGGCTGAACGTCGCGGAAGGCCTCGCCTCGGCGGCCAGCGCCCCGATCGGCACGATGCTGCTACTGGAGACCCGCCACAAGCGCTGGTGGCCGCAGGACATCGGCCTGTTCGGTCTGATCTCCGGCATCGGCACGACGGTGGGCCTCGCCATCGGGTTCGTCTGGCTGTTCGTGATCGGCCGACCCGAGGCCGTCATCTCCGCGATGACCGCGCTCCTGCTCGTCGCCGGCATCCTCGCGATCATGTCGGCGGTCATCGCGGCGGCCTGGATCGAGGAACCCGCGACCCGGGTCGAGCGCCGCAGCGTCGCCGAGCTGATCAACCTGCACCGCGGCGTGCTCGAGCGGGTCCGGCACTACCGGAGCCGGGTGCTGAACATCATCCAGCTCACCCGGTCGCCGACGGAGCCGCTCCCCCGACGGGAGTACGTGTTCCTCGCGGCGCTCGGGGTCATGACCGTCGGGTTCGACATCTTCTACGGGCCGTTCCCGGTGTTCCTCGCGAAGACGCTCGCGATGAGCAACGCGAGCGTGTTCATCGTCTACCTCGCGGCGAGCGCCGCGTCTACCACCCTGTTCTTCCACTCCGGGAAGATCGTCGAGTGGGTCTCGCCAAAGCTCGTCTTCCTCGAATCTCTCGGCGCGCGGGCCGTCCTGATGCTCCTGTTCCTCTGGGGACCGGTGTACGTCGTGGTGGGTCTCGGCAGCCCCCTCCTGGTCGGCTACGTCGGAATCCTGAACGCGGGCCTCGGAGTCACCTGGGCCTTCATCAGCACGGCGAGCACGATGTTCTTGATCCGGATCGTCGGCCGGGCGGCGCGCGGTCGGGCGCTCGGGCTGTACAATGCGATCGCCGGCGCGGGCGGGTTGCTCGGGACCCTTCTGGGCGGCTTCCTGTTCACGGTCTACGGGTGGCACTTCACCTATCTCGTGGCCGGCGCGACCGTGATCGTCGGGATGGCGATCCTCGCCCCGATCCCATACCACATGTTCTCGATCCCGCACGTGGCGCCCCGCCGTCGCCTCTGGCGCTCGGTGCGGGCCGTCGCGTTCCGCCGCCGCCGCGGGCCCTGAGCCCGATTACCGGAACATCTCCCAGACGAGCGTCCGGACGAGGTAGCCGAGCGCGAGGTTCGCAAAGAACCCCTCGAGGTCCGCCGGGCTGTCGCGCAGCACGCACGACCGGAACCCGAGCTCGCCGGACGCGACGACCTTCGCCTCCCGAAGGATGGCGAACTTCCCCGTCAGCTTCTCGTGGATCTCGTACGGCACGCCCCCGTACTCGAACGTCATCGGTCCGAACAGCGACGATTTCGTCCGCCACTTCTGCTCGCCGACCTGGACGAGAACCTCGTCCTTCTTCGGGCGGTAGGTCACCGTCGAGTGGACGACGTTCGGCTCCGTGGACCGGAACGTTTCGTAGGTGGTCGAGAACAAGGACTCGATCTTCCGTGCGATCGCGCTCTCTGCCGTCGCCACCGGCCGGGCGATCCAGGTCTCCTCCGAGACCTGCATCTCGACGACGTTCTGCAGGACGCGGGCCGTGGCCCGTATCATTCGAAAGGTACGAGGAGAAGGCATGGGTTAACTTTCTTATGGCGCGACGGGTGGATTCGACGTGCCCGGCCCGTGGACCCCACCGGAGTCGGAGCGGGCGATCGGCCTCGGGTTCTACGCGACCACGACCCCGCCCGTCTCCGCGAGGCTGAAGGGGGACGCCGACGACTTCGTCGTCCGCGAGATCTCCTCCTATCCGATGCCGGACCCCGCCGGCCGGTTCGCGGTGCTCCGCGTCCGGAGCCGGAACTGGGAGCAGCACGAGCTCGCGGCGCGGCTCGAGGGGCGGCTCGGTCTCGGGCGCAATGCGATCGCCTGGGCCGGGACGAAGGACCGGCGCGCCGTCGCCGAGCGGCTCCTCTCCTACCAAGGGCGCATCCCCGACCGACCGGTCGACCTTCCCGGCGTGGAACTTCTGGAGGCGTACCAGGCTCGGGACGGGCTGTCGTTGGGCCACCACTACGGCAATTCCTTCTCGATCCGTCTGACCGAGGTCGCGGACCCGACGGCCGCCGCGGCGGCGTTCCGACGCACTACGTCCGAGCTCCTCGCGACGGGCAGCGTGCCCAACTTCTTCGGCCCGCAGCGATTCGGGGAGGTACGCCCGGTCACGCACCTGGTCGGCCAGGCGCTGGCGGCGGGCGACGCGGCCGCCGCGGTCGAAGTCTACCTGGCCGGCCTTCCCGAGGCGTCGGACGAGGAGGGCCGGACCGCCCGGCTCCATTACGCCGCCTCGCACGACGCGCGCGCGGCCCTCGGGGAGTTCCCGTCGGCCTACCGGTTCGAGCGCCAGATTCTGGAGCGCCTCGCTCGGGGGGCATCGCCGCAGTCGGCCCTGCGGGCGTTGTCGCGGGAGCTCCGCCTATTGTTCGTCCACGCGGTCCAGTCCTGGATGTTCAACCGATGGCTCGTGGCCCGGGACGAGGCCGGCCTGTCGATGGTCGAGCCGGAGGCGGGCGACACCATTCTCCGCGTGGTCCGAGACGGAACCGTGCCCTCGCGCGACCCGGTGCCGGTCGATTCCGGGAATCGGCCCGAATGCCTTGAGACGGTCCGGCGGGGCCGGGCCCGGCTCGCGGCGCCGCTCATCGGCTACGCGACCGAGCGACCGCCGGGCCGCCCCGGCGAGCTGTTCGACCGGGTCTTGCGCGAGACCGGGGTCGCCCCGAGCGGGTTCCGGCTTCCCGCCTTTCCCGAGATCTCGAGCGCCGGCGCCTGGCGGGCGATCACCATCGCGACACCGCCGCTCGGGATCCGGCCCGACGGCGTCGACGCGGTGACGGTCGACTTCGCCTTGCCGAAGGGGAGCTATGCGACCGTCGTCGTCCGCGAGTTCCTCAAGCCGGGGGCCCGACCCTCCGACGCCGGGGCCGGACCGAGCCGGGCAGTCCCGTCGAGCGGACGGTTCTAATAGTGGGCCCCCGGCTCGTCGCCGCGAGCACGAAGGAATGGCCGTGGAATCGCCGCGAGCGTGGTCGTTACCGACCGGGACCGTCGGTTCGGAGGGGTTCCACCCGGCCGCACCGGCCGAGCCATCGCCCGACCGGATGCCGACCGGGGTCGCTGACTTCGACTACCTGAGCGGCGGGTTCCCAATCGGCTCCGTCGTCCTCCTCGCCGGCGACGCGGGGGCGGGTCACGTCGAGTTCGCCCTCACGTCGGCGGTCCACCTCATGCTGTACTACGACGACCCGTCCCTCCACTCGTTCTTCCTCGGCAGCGCGAAGGGGCCGTTCGTCTACCCCAAGGGCGTCGCGTACGTCAGCCTGACCCGCTCCCGGGAGCAAGTGATGCGGGAGATCGCCGGCTCGTTCGACCGGAGCTACCACGACGGCCTCGAGCGCCACATGGCGTTCCACGACCTGTCGCCGTCGTACTTCGCCGACTCCGTCGTGCCCTCGAGCTGGGCGACCGTCGGCGGGAGCCTGCTCGCCGCGGCCCGGTCCGCGCGCCCGCCGGCGGAGCCGCTGGCGGCGGTCGCGGACGCCGTCGAGGCCGACGCGACGTCGAACCTCGTCATCGTCGACTCCGTCACCGACCTCCTCGTTCGACGGTCGGTCGATATCGAGTCGCTCCTCACGCTGGTCAAGGGACTCCGCCGCCGGGCCAAGGAGTGGGGCGGCGTGGTCTACCTGCTCCTCACCCGCGGCGTCGCCCCCGCGTCGACCGAGCAGGCGCTCTATGACTCGGTCGACGGAGTCCTGAACTTCAGCTGGACGTCGAGCCCGCACTCCTCCCACCGGCAGCGGACGATGCTCGTCGAGCGGTTCATGCCCGTCCTCGCCCGCATCCCACAGGAGCAGCAGAGCCGGTTCGTCATTCGGGTCAGCGCCCTGAACGGGCTGGTCACCACGCAGTATGAGCGAGTCTGAGACGCCCCGGGTCACGACCGGCATCGCCGGCCTCGACGAGATGCTCGGGGGCGGACTGCCCGCCGGGCACGTCGTCCTGGTGACCGGACTCCCCGGCACTGGGAAGACGTGCTTCGGCCTCCAGTTTCTGTTCTCGGGCGCCGCGCGCGGCGAGCCCGGCGTCTACCTTTCCCTCGAGGAAGAGGAGCCGGCGCTCCTCGCAAGCGCCCGGCAGTTCGGCTGGCCGGTCGACGCGGCCGTCGCCTCAGGCACGGTCAAGGTCATGCGCCTCGACCCGAAGCAGACGCACCAGAACCTCCAGCGGATCCAGAGCGATCTCGCGAAGGAGCTGAAGGCGCTGAAGGCGCGGCGGATCGTCGTCGACTCCGTCAGCCTGCTGAACATGCTCAGCGACGACGAACCGGCCCGACGCAACACGCTCTTCGGCCTGGCCGCCGCGTGCCGGGAATCCGGTGCGACGACGGTGCTCACCGCCGAGGCGGACCCGCTGCATCCGGCCGTGACGCGCGACGGTCTGTCCGAGTACATCGCCGACGGCGTCGTTCTCCTCGGCTACTCGTCGGCGGAGGACGGCCACCGGATCGGCCTCGCGCTCCGGATCCTGAAGATGCGCCGGACCGCCCACGCCCGAACGGTGCAGCCGTACCAGATCGGGCCCGGCGGCATCACGGTCGACGCCAAGGCGGTCGATTTCGGTCGCGGTCGTTAGGACAAGCCCCAAGCCCCGCGGCGCCGTGGCCGGCCCCGGGGGCGACTCCGTGCGCTGGGTGCTGTACGTCGACATCGACGCGTACTACGTCTCCTGCGAGCTCCGGACCCGGCCGGACCTCGTCGGACGGCCTGTGATCGTGGGGCCGGACCCGGGACTCGGTCCCACCCGGGGGGTCGTGCTCTCCGCGAGCTACGAGGCCCGGAAGTTCGGCATCCGGAGCGCCATGCCCGCGGGCGAGGCCGCCCGGCGGTGCCCGGAGGCGGTCTGGCTCCCCGCCGACTTCCCCAAGTACGGGCAGACCGCCGAGGAGGTGCGAACGATCCTTCGGGAGCGGTTCGGAGAGGTCGTGCCGCTGAGCATCGACGAAGCGGCCGTCGTCGTGGACGTGCCGGACGACGCCGCGGCGGGCGCCACGGCCCGCGTGGCGCAGACCGAACTTCGAGAGCGTCTCGGACTCCCCGCGTCGATCGGGGTCGCGACGAACCGGACCGTGGCGAAGATCGCGAGCGACCGCGCCAAGCCCGCCGGGATCGTCGTCGTGCGTCCCGATTCGGTCGCGACGTTCCTCGCTCCGCTCCCGGTCCGCGCGGTTCCGGGCGTCGGGCCGAAGACCGAAGCGCGACTCGCCAACTACGGCGTGACCACGATCGGGGACCTCGTCAAGGGCCTGCCGCTCGCCGCCCGTCGAGAGTTCGGGGACATGGCCCGTTCGCTCGTCCGTCTCGCCCGCGGAGAGACGCTTCCCGAGGAGCGGCCGGACGACCTCGCGCCCCGGTCCCGGTCGGTCGACCGGACGTTCGCGACCGACGTCTCGGACCCGCGCGAGGTCGAGGTCGCAGTAGACCGGCTCGCCCGCGAGCTCGCGGAAAGCCTCGCGACGGAACGACTCCGGTTCCAGACCGTCGCGGTCGGCATCCGGTGGGAGGACTTCACCCGCACGACTCGGGTTCGGACCCTCCCGGCCGCCTCGGAAGGCCCGGAGCGCCTCGCCTCCACGGCGCGCCGACTGTTCGAGGAGCTCTGGGCCACGGAAGCGTTCGGGAAGCGCCGGAAGGTTCGCACGGTCTCCGTCCATACCGAGCGGTTCCGTCCCGCGACCGACCGGCAGCTCAAGCTCGACGAGTTCCGCGAGCGCGTCCGACCCAAAGAGTAACGGCCTCGGACGGGTCGGGAACCTCGCGTGTCCGGGTTCGCGATCGTCACGCTCGGCAGCCTCTCCCCCTGGCTCTCGCTCCTGATCCTCCTCGTCGTTGCGTTCGCCGCGGGGATGGTCGGCGCCGCGCTCGGCACGGGCGGGGGGATCTTCCTCGTGCCCGCCCTCGTCCTGCTGTTCGGGCTCGACATCCACGTCGCGATCGCGGCGAGCATCGTCAGCGTGATCGCGACCTCGTCGGCGGCCGCGGCGGGCGACGTGGAGACCGGCCTCACGAACATCCGTCTCGCGATGTTCCTCGAGAGCGGTACGGCGGTCGGCGGGCTCCTCGGCGCCGTCGTCGCGGTCACGATCCTGGCCAGCCAGTCGAACGTCCTCGTGCTCGTGTTCGTTCCGGTGATCCTCCTCGGGGCCGGCCTGATGCTGAGTTCGCGGGACCGCGACATCGTCCCGGACCCCCCGCCCGACCCGATCGCGCGACGGCTCCGGCTCGACGGCGAGTACGTCGGCCCGGTCACGCACATCCGGCGGTCGTATCGCGTGACGCGAACGCCGCTCGGCCTCGTCTTCGCGTTCTTCGCCGGGATCGCCTCCGGCCTGCTCGGGCTCGGCGGCGGGATCTTCAAGGTGCCGGCGATGAACGCCGTCATGAACGTCCCGCTGCGGGTCGCGACGGCGACCTCGACGTTCATGATCGGCGTCACGGCGACCGCAGGCGCGCTCGTCTACCTGTTCGCGGGGGACGTCGAGCTCGCGGTCGCCGCCCCGGTGATCCTCGCGGTGTTCGCGGGCACCGTCGTCGGGCGGCGCTACGGGCACCGCGCGCCGGTCGGTCGCCTGAAGCTCTTGTTCGTCGGGCTCCTCGTCGCCGCCGCGCTCTTGATGGTCGCTCGGGCGGCCGGGGTTCTCGCATGACCGACGCGTCCGAGCCCTCCCGCGAGTCCCCGCGCCTCCGAACCGAATTTGCCGGGGTCCTTCGAGTGGGCGTGCTCCTCTCCGGTGTTCTGCTCCTCCTCGGTCTGCTGCTCGCCGTCGCCCGGGGGTCCATCGGCCTCGCGGGCCGGACCGGGGCCCTGCCGTTCGGGCAGTTGGCGGGCGACCTCGTCGGCGGGCAGCCCTGGGCGTTCCTGTGGCTCGGGGTCGTGGTCCTCGCCGCCACGCCGGTGATCCGGGTCGTTCTCGCGCTCGCCAACTTCGCCGGGGCGAAGGACCGCGACTACGTCGTGCTCACGAGCTTCGTGCTCGCCGTCCTCCTCGCGAGCGTCGCGGTCGGGGCGGTCGCGTGACCGCATCGCCCCCGTTCGCCCCACCGCGCGACCGGGCCGCGCGAGCCCTCTGGCGGGTGGACGACCCGACGGGCCTCCCGGTACCGCGGTACGACGGACGTTCGATCGTCAACCTCGCTGTCTCGGTCCACCGGGCCGGTGGCGGCGACCGCTCGCCCCGCGCCGTCCTCGCCCCGCCGCTGGACCCGGATCTCGATCCGTTCGGCGGCCGTTCCCATCCGGGGCCGATCGTCGTGTTCCTCGTCGACGGCCTCGGGTGGGCGCCGTTCCGAGAGTGGGCGAGCACCGCGGGCGCGGCGGCCGAGACGTGGGCGGGCCATGCCCGGCCGATCACCACCGTCTTCCCCTCCACGACGACCGCGGCGCTCGTCTCGCTGTCGACGGGGGTGGCCCCCGGCCGCCACGGGCTCATCGGGTACCGGCAGTACCTGCCGAAGTTCGGGGTGGTCGGCGACATGCTCAGCATGTCCCCCGTCGGCTCGACGCAACGCGACGCCCTCATCGGGCCGAGCTGGACCCCGTCGACCCTCACCGCCGCCCCGACGCTGTTCCGTCAGGGGCTCCGGACGACGGCGCTCACGCGCGACATCTTCGAGGGCACGGGATTCACGAGGCTGCTGTACGACGGGGCGGAGTTCGTGGGCTACGCCACCGCCACCCATCTGGTCCACCAGCTCGCCGCGCTGCTCCAGCGACCCCGCCCGCCGCGGGTCGTGTTCCTCTACTGGGCGGACCTCGACACGATCCAGCATCTCGTCGGCCCGCACCCCGGCCGATTCCACATGGAGATGGATCGCCTCGTCGACCTCCTCGAGCGCACCGCGGCGGAGGTCGGGCCGCGCGTGGCCCGCTCCGTGACGTTCGCGATCACCGGGGACCACGGCCAGGTCCGGGCCAACCCGGCGAAGCGGGTCGCCGTCGACGAAGAGCCCGCGATCCTACGCGAGATGGTGCGCCCGCTCGCCGGGGACCGGCGGGCCGGCTTCTTCGCCGCGCGGCCGCACCGGGTCGCCGCGTTGACCGAGGCCCTCCAACGACGTCTCGCCCCGGGGACCCCCGTCGTCGGGCGCGAGGAAGTCGCGCGCGCCGGGTTGTTCGGCCCCGGCCCATTCCATCCGGAGTTGGAGGAGCGGGTCGGCGACGTCATCGCCTTCGTTCGCGCCCCCGAGTGCCTGACGTACCTTCCCCCCGGGGCCCATCCGCCGAAACGGTTCCTGCTCGGGGCCCACGGCGGGGTCGACGCCGAGGAGCTCGTCGTGCCGCTCGTTTCGGGTTCTCTCGCCGAGCTCGGCGCCCGGGCGGCCCGGGCGCGGTCGACGAAACGGTAAAGGTCCCGGGACCGTCGACCGGCCGTGTCGGCCTCCCTCCGACCGCCGATCGTCTCGTTGCTGGGTCACGTCGACCACGGCAAGACGACGCTGCTCGACCGGATCGCCGGGTCGATCCGGGCCGAGCGAGAGGCGGGCGGCATCACCCAGCACATCGGGGCCCTGGAGGTCCCGCTCTCGACCGTCCAGAAGCTCAGCCACGGGATCGTCGAGACGACCGGGTTCCAGGTCCCCGGGCTCCTGTTCATCGACACGCCCGGGCACCGCTCGTTCGAGACGATGCGGCGTCGGGGCGGGGCCCTGGCGGACCTCGCGATCCTCGTCGTCGACGTGAAAGAGGGGTTCATGCCGCAGACGCGCGAGTCCGTCCAGATCCTCCGCCACGAGAAGACCCCGTTCGTGGTCGCGCTCACGAAGATCGACCTGATCCCGGGCTGGCGGAAACCGACCGGACCGATCTCCCTCGCCGAGCAGCTGAAGCGCTGCGGGCCGGAGTACGTCCGCGCCCTCGACGAGCGCACCTACTCCGTCGCCGAGCAGCTCGACCAGATGGGGTTCTCGGCCGACCGTTACGACCGGGTCAGCGACTTCTCACGGAACGTCGGCCTGTCGCCGGTGTCGGCGAAGAGCGGGGTCGGCCTCGCCGAGCTCCTGGCCCTATTGGTCGGGCTCGCCCAGCGGTTCCTCAAGTCCGAGCTGAAGGTCGTCACCGGCGGCGGCGAGGCGACGATCCTCGAGCGGAGCGACCAGAAGGGCCTCGGCCCCGTCGGGAACGTGATCGTCTACCGGGGCCGGCTGAAGGTCGGCGACGAAGTGATCGCGAACGGCCGGCGCGAGCCGTTCGCGACGAAGATCCGGGGAATGTACCGACCGGCGCCACCCACCCGGGGCGCCGGCGGCAAGACGGTGCGGCTCGTTTCCCTGGACGAGGTCGAGGCCGCGGCGGGGGTCTATCTGTCGGCGCCGGGGATCGAGGAGGCCATGCCCGGCGGGCTCCTGAAGGTCGTCGCCGACACCGCGGACCGGGAGGCGGTATTCGAGGCGCTCCGGTCCGAAAGCCAGCCGGTCGCCGACCTCGCGGAGAGCGGGGTCGCCATCGCGGCGGACACGCTCGGCGGCCTCGAGGCGCTCGCCTTCGAGTGCCGGAACGAAAAGCTCCCCATCCACAGTGCGGAGGTCGGACCGGTGGGCCGACCCGCGGTCGTCCGGCAAGCCGACGTGAAGGACCCGACGCACCGCGCGGTCCTCGCGTTCCAGGTGCCGATCCTCGAGGACGCCGAGGCCGAGTCGGAGTCCGCCGGCGTGAAAGTGTTCCGGGGCGACGTGATGTACCGGATCCTCGAGGAGTACCTCGCCTGGCGGACCGAACGCACGGCCACGCTCGAGACCCAGCGGCGCCTCGAGACGGTCCACCCGGCGAAGTTCAAGATCCTGCCGGGGTTCATCTTCCGGGCCTCGAAGCCGGCGATCGTCGGCGTCAAGGTGCTCTCCGGGACGCTGCGAGCCGGCGTGCGGGTGATGAACGTCAAAGGCGAGGAGGTCGGCCTCGTCAAGGGGCTGCAACACGACGGCTCCTCGGTCCCGCGCGCCGAGGAGGGGTCCGAGCTCGCCGTCTCCATCGACGGAGCGGTCGTCCATAGAACGATCGAAGAGGGGGACGTCCTGTACGTCCTCATCACCGAGGGGACGGCGCGGGCGCTTCGCGCCGCGAACCTCACCCCGAACGAGACGGCGGTCCTGGACGAGGTGGTCCGGATCCGTCGGCAGACGGCCCCGTTCTGGGGCCAATAGCCCCTCCGACCCCCTCCGCGTCGTCGGCGTGCCGGGACACCACCGCGGGGGGCCTTCGGAAGTCGCCCCGCAGGAACAGGCCGAGGAACAAACCGACCGCCCCGACGGCGGCCAGCAGCCCACTCGCGACCTCCGCGATCCCCTGGCCGAAGGACACCGGGGCGCCGACGTTCCAAGTGACGGACGAATCGATGGTGACGTTCGCCCACTCCTTCAGAGGGGTGGTCCAGGTGAGGGTGTACGCGGCGACGAGCGGTCCCGTGATCGAGAACGCTCCGGAGGCGTTCGACGCCCAGGTCCGGAGGACCGGACAGCCCCCCGTTCCGAGCGGGCAGTTCCCGCTCGCCAGCTGGACCTTGACCGGGCCGCTCGCGCTCCAATCGAGCTTCAGGGTACCGTGCGCGACGCTGGTGGAGGCGAGCGCGAAGCTCTCCGTCGCCCCCGGCAGGGTCGGCACGCCGGAATCCTGGCTGGTGACCTGCTGCGCCACGGTCGGGGCGGGGAGGAGCAGGAGGGCGCCGAGCGCCCCGCCACCGACCACAAGGAACGCCGCGCCCACGAGCACGAGCCACGGACGCATCGACGGGCGAACGGGGTCGCGAGTCGAAATAAGATTCGGCTCCGGCGAACCGGAGGTGCTCCCAGAGCCGAAGTTGCTCCAAGATACTCAAATACCCCGGAAAGTCTCCATGTGATGTCGTGACAGGGTCCGGGGACCTGACGGCAGCGGCGGCGGCTCGCGAGGGCCCGGCCGGTTGCCCGATGTGCGGCGCGCACCACAAGATCCTGGACGCCGTCCGCCAGGAGGAGCACTGCGGGGAGTGCGGCCTCGTCTTCGACAGCGCGGCCCTGGTCGCGGCGCCACCGCGGGCCAGCGACGAGGGGACCTCCGACGGCTCCGGTCGGGGTATCGGGCCGTTCGTCTCCCCCGGGGGCAGCCGCCGCTCGCTCGGGTCCGTCCTCACCGGGTCGCGCGACGGCCAGGGGAAGCCGCTCGACTGGCACCGGCGCTACGAATTCCAGCATCTCAACCGAGTCGCCCGGCGCCAAGTCGCCCGGACGATCCAGGGACCCCTCGACCGCTCCGAGGCCCGGACCGAGATCGCCCAGTGCGGCGGGCGCCTCGGTTTGCCGGCCGTCGTGATCCAGGAGGCGGAGCGGGTGTTCCGCGAGGCGAAGGTCCGCGGCTTGTTCCGCGGCCGGAGCCTCCCGTCCTCGGTCGGGGCGACCCTGTACGCGGCCTGCCGCCGGTACTCGATCCCCCGGACGCTCGGCGAGGTCTCGAAGGCCGTGGGCGCGCGGCGCTCCGACGTCGGACGCGCGTTCAAGGTCGTCCAACGCGGCGGAGCCGGCCCGGTCGGGGCGGTGAGCCCGCGGGCGTTCCTCTCCCGGTACGCCGAGGAGCTGGCCCTGTCGGCCCAGGTTCGCGCGACGGTCGAGGAGATGCTCGAGGTCGCACACACGGACCCGGAACTCTCCGGGCTCTCGCCGCACGGTCTCGTCGCCGCCCTGATCTACCTCGCCGCCGAACGGAACGGCGAGCGACGCTCCCGGGCGCAGGTCGCACGGGTCAGCGCCGTGACCGAAGTCACGCTCCGCTCGACCAGCCGACTCGTCGAGCGGCTGATGCACCGCACCCAGAGCGAGCCGTAGCACCGGCGGATCGCGCTACTTGATCAGGTAGTAGCCGGCCGCCTTCTCGCGGACCTTCCGGCGGGCGAATCCCTTCGTCTGGAGTTCCTGGAGGGCGTTGAGCGCCATGTTCTTCGGAAGCTTGGAGGTCTGGGTGACCCGTTCGGCGGTGGTCATCTTTTCCTCGCTGACCATCCCCATCTCCTTCAGGGCCTTGTACACCTTCACCGCGTTCGGTGACACCTCGTCCTCGATCCCCATCCCGGCTCACCCTTGTGGGTCGACGGGTCCGGCGAGATAAGACCGCTCCCCGCGCCGGGGGCGGTCGACCCCGGTCCGGAAGCCCCTAAGGCTCCGGTCGGGGTTCGGGCGGGCACCGATGCCGTCCGGAGACCTTCGACTCGTCTGGGAGGAACGGATGCTTGAGTACGACTTCGGGCCGGACCACCCGTTCCAGATGCGGTATCGCGGGGAGGCGGCCCGCGCGTTATCGGGCGGAGCCGGACCTCCGGTCGAGCCCGCCTCGGACGAGGTGATCACTCGCTTCCATCGGCCCGCGTACGTCGAGTTCGTCCGCGCCGCGGCGTCCCGGTCCGGGCGGGGGCTCCTCGACCGAGGCGACACGCCGTCCTTCCCCCGATGCGACCGGGCGGCGGCGCGGGTCGTCGCCGGCACCCTGGCGGGTCTCGACGCGATCACGCGGGGGGAATCGCGTCGGGCGTTCGCGCCCTCCGGCGGCTTGCACCACGCCCACCCGGACCGGGCGAGCGGGTTCTGCATCTTCAACGACGTCGCCGTCGCCCTCGCCTCGGCGCTCCGGCCGACGGGCCCGTACGACCGAGTCGCGTACGTCGACATCGACGCCCACCACGGGGACGGCGTCATGTACGGGTTCTATGGCGACGGCCGCGTGCTCGACCTCGACTTCCACCAGGACGGTCGAACGCTGTTCCCCGGCACGGGGGCCGCGCATGAGACCGGCTCGGGCGACGGCGCGGGACAGAAGGTCAACTTCCCGCTTCCGCCCGGCTCGGGCGATGGCACGATCCTCCCCCTGTTCGAGCGCGTGGCCGGCCCGATGATCCGGGAGCATCGACCGCAGTTGATCGTGCTCCAGCACGGGGTCGACGGTCACGCCGCGGACCCGTTGGCGGCCCTCGAGTACTCCGATGGGGCGTACGCGACGATCCTCCGCCGCGTGCTGGAGCTGGCCGAGGAGGTGGGTTCGGCCGGGGTGCTGGTCACGGGCGGTGGGGGGTACGACCGAGAGGCGGTGGTCCGGGTCCTGACGACGGCGGGGCGGATCCTCGCGTCCGTCTCCCGTCCGCCGATGGAGTCTGTGGTCGAGGAGCCGTGGGTCGACACGACCGTTCGCGATCTCGAGCGGGCGCTCGGGCGCCGGTTCCCGGCGGTGGGGTGACTACCAGACGGCCCGGCGCTCGCGCCGCGGCTCGGAGTTCGGACGACCGCCGGACGGCCGACCCCGCCTCGGACGACCGCCCCGGTCGCCGCCGCCGCGGTCCCGTCCGCGCGGGGGGGGTCCCCGGCGGTCTCGCCGGCCCCCGCCCCCGCCGCGGAACTGGCCCGCGGACGACGGTGGGCGGTCGGGCGCGGCCTGCTCGTAGTTGAAACCGGGAACGCGAGCGCGGCGGATCTCGACGCCGAGCCGCTGCTCGATCCGGTGGAAGTCGTCCTCCTCCTCGCGGCCGACGAGCGAGTAGGCGTCGCCGAGGCGCTGGGCGCGCGCCGTGCGACCCACCCGGTGGATGTACACGTCGGGCTCGCCCGGGATGTCGTAGTTGACGACGTGGCTGACGCCCTCGACGTCGATCCCGCGGGCGGCGATGTCGGTCGCGACGAGGACCCGGTGGCGTCCGGTCTTGAATCCCTCGAGCGCCTTGACGCGCTGCGCCTGGCTCCGGTCGCCGTGGATGACGGTCGCGTCGACGCCTCGTTGGGCGAGTTGGCGGGCCAGCCGGTCGGCCCGGTGCTTGGTCCGGGTGAAGACGAGGACGCTCGCCATCGTCTCGTCCCGGAGGAGTTCGATCAGAAGCTCGGTCTTCAGGTGGGCCGGCACCGGCAGCCCGAGGTGGGAGACGCCCACCGCGGCCGCGGCGGTCTCGTCGACCTGGACCGTCTTCGGGTCGTGGAGGAAGTCCCGGGCGAGGCGGACGACCTCGGGGGGCATCGTGGCGCTGAAGAGCATCGTCTGTCGCCGGGGGGGCAATCGGCTCAGGATCTTCCGGACGTCCGGGAGGAAGCCCATGTCGAGCATCCGGTCCGCTTCGTCGAGGACGAGGATCTCGAGCGAGCTGTAGTTGACGTACCCGCGGCTCATGTGGTCGAGGAGCCGGCCCGGGGTCGCGACCACGATCTCGGCGCCGCCGCGAAGCGCCCGCTCCTGCTCGCCCATCCCGACACCGCCGTACACCGCAGCCCCGTGGAGGCGGGTGTGGCGCCCGAGCTTGTCGAGGAACTCCTTCGCCTGGAGCGCGAGCTCCCGGGTGGGGGTTAGCACGAGCGCGAGGATGCGGCCATTCGGATGGTCGAGGAGGCGTTCGAGGATCGGCAGGAGGAACGCCGCGGTCTTCCCGGTCCCGGTCTGGGCGGTCCCGATGAGGTCGCGGCCCAGGACCGCGTCCGGGATGGTGCGGCGTTGGATCGGCGTCGGCTCGGTGTAGCCGAGCTCGCGAACCCCCGCTCGGATGGTCGGGTGCAGCGGCATCTCCTCGAAGGAGCCCACCGCGGGCGTTCGCTCGCCCGTGTCGTTCGGCATTGCCGCCGCCACTCGGGCGAGGGGATTAACCGTTCCCCCGTGCCCCCCTCTCCCACGGACGCGCGTCCGGACCCCGACGGAAGGGCGTGCCGACGTCCGGATGGAAGGTACCCGGAGGGCCCCTGTCGCACCGTCGCGCGACGTCGCACGCATGAGTACTAATACCCCATTATGCGTATTCTCAAACGAACCGGCAAACGCCGGCACAGGAACGATGGCAGCGAAGAAGGTGCCCGGACGACTGATCTATGCGGCGACGGTGGTGGCGATCCTCGGGATGACCGGGGGCTTCGTCCTCGCGTCCGTCGTGACCGTGACGACGACGAACCAGACCTCGACGACGAACCAGGTGAACGGGGCGGCCAGCACCCTCATCAGTTCGGGGACCGCCGGGAGCCTCGCCGTCGCCCCGGGGAACGTGCCGGCGGCCGTCGCCTCCTGCACCAGCGGCTCGACCGCCCTTTCGAGCGGCGGGGCCGTCTCCGTGTACGTCTCGTCGACGACCGGCTCGGCGGCGTGCGCCTCGGGCAACTACGCCGAGGTCTACACGATCGTGACCGGCACCACGGCGCCGGCCGGGACCTACCAGGCCCAAGTGACGACCCAGTGGGGCAGCGGCCCGACCACGGGGGACAACACGCTGACGTTCACCGTCGGCACGACCCTGACGAGCGCCGCGACGATCACCCTGTACGTCGACTACGGCAGCGCGATGGTGCCGACCGGAGGGATTTCGACCCTCCAGATCGTCATCACGCCGTAGGACGGGGGACCCGAACGAACCCAGGAGGGGCGACCGGGAACGGTCGTCCCTCCGAAACCTTTCCCTTGACGATGCTCCCCGATCCTCCTTTCCTTCTCTCCGCCGCCCGGGCGGTCCCGAACCGGCCGCTGAGGCTCCCGTAGCCGGGTCGATCGTGCGCGAACCCCCGACGATCCGGCGTCGACCCCCGGCTGCCCCGTCGCTCTCGCCGGCCCGTAGCGCGGCCGAGGAACGGGCCGAGCGGATCCGGTTCAGCCTCCCGCTCCTCGTCCTCGCCGGCGCGAGCTTGCTGATCTCGTTCGTGCTCTACTCCGAGGCGTTCGCCGGCCACACCTCGCGGGTCCCGCTCTGGGTGCTCGCCCTCTCGGTCGGGGTGATCGCCTCCGTCGGGGGCAGCGCCTCGCTGCTCGTCGGGGACTATTCCGGGGACGACTGGCGGGCCGAGGCCGAGGCGTCCGAACAGTACGTCGTGGTCGACCGGTCCCGCTGGATGGCGATCCAGGCGCTCCTGAACGGGGCCCACGCGACGGCTCTGGGTACCGACCCGACGACCTGGACCACCGAGCCGCCCCCTGAGTGGGCCGAACCGGTCGTTCCGAGCGGGGCGTTCGGTCGCCCAACGGAACTCCCGGCCGGTCCGGAAGGTCCGCCCGCGCCGATGTCCATCACCCACGGCATCGAATCGCTCGCGACCGAGGTCGAGCGGATGGTCGCGGACCTCGAGGCCGTGGCGGACGCCCCGGCGCCTCCGCCGCCGCCGGTCGTTCCCCCGACGCCCGTGATCCCCCCGGTCGCGACCCCTCTTCCCGCCGCGCCCCGACCCGAGCCTCCCTCCCCGACTCTTCCCCGGCCGACGGCCGCCCCGCCCCGATCGACCGACCGGCCGTCTCCCGCCCCCAGCGCCGGTCGCCCGCCGACCCGTCCGGAGGCCCCGCCCGGCCCGGCCCGCGTCCGCCGTTCCGCGCCGCCGGCGCCCCGGCCCGTGGCCGATCCGGAGACCGAAGTCGCGGCGGAGCACCGGGCGCTGCTCGAAGAGTTGGAGCAGCGGGCGGCGCTGGCGCTCGGCACGGGGGCGCTGCCGTCCCCGGCCCGCCCGCCGGAGAAGCCGGGCTCGGCCCGGTGCGTCGGGTGCGATGCGAGGCTCTCCGCGTCCGAGCGCGGCAACGTCTGCCGGTCCTGCCGTTCGCCGATGTGCGCCTCGTGCCGCGACCGTTCCGCGAAGGAGGGGTTCTCCGGCCTCTGTGCGCTGTGCTCGATCCTCGAGCAGTCGGGCAATCGGGACGGAGCGGACGCCTCGTAGAGTTCGCTTAGAACCGGCGACCGGTCGTGGGGCGGTCGAGCCACTCGGCGTCGGTGGCCTGGATCCCCGCCCACACATCGGCCGCCTCGAGCGGGCCCTCCCGGCCCTGACGGTGCTGCAGAACGGCGGACCGGGCCAGGGCGGTGGCTCCGGTCCGGATCAGGTCCGCCGCGATCGCGTCGTCCACCGGGCCGGCGGGGCCGGGCTCCGCGAGGGCGGCGTCGATCGCGTCGTCCCGCTCGATCAGATAGTGCAGGTACGCTTCCATCATCCGGGTGCCGGCGGTTGTCAGCTTCGGTACGGCCCCCGGGGGAGGGAACACGCCGAGCGGTCCGGGCTCTTCGCCTGCTTCGGAGAACTTCAGCAGGAGCCAGCCGCCCGGATGGGCGGCGAACGCGACGGTCCCGTCGGTCGCCGAGTGCGTCACCGGTAGCTCGTCCAGCTCCCCGTCGGAGTCCGGCGGGTCTTCGGGCGGGAAGTCGCCCTCCTCGGGCCAAGGCAACTCCCGGTGCAGGGCCTCTCGCAGCTCGAGGACCCCGAGCGCCCCTTCGCGTCCGCGGAAACGGACCCGATGCCGCTCGAGCTCCCGAACGGATCCGGAGCGAACCCACTCGGCCCGGGCCGCGGTGATCTCGCCGTCCAGACCCGTCGGGGGCGCCGCCGTAGGGGGGCCGGAGGCCCATCGGAGGAGGCCGTCGGGATCCAACCCCGGGCAGGAGAGCACCAGGGTCGCCTGCGGGCGGTCGGCGACGTGCACCGTCACAGGGAACATCGCGCAGGGTGACGGCCGCGCGTCGTGCGCCCGACAGCGCGCCCCGGTCAGGAGCGAGCACGCCCCGCCGTTCGAACGGCTGGCGACGAACGACCACCCGCCGCGGCCGCTCTCGACCACGGGGAGTTCCGGCTCGATCCGGAGGAGACGCTGACGCTCCGGACCGGTGATGGCCGGCTCGGCGTAGCAGCAGAGCCCGCACCCGGGTTGGCAGCGGAAGTCGAACCCGCCGAGAAGGGTCGTGTCGAGCGGCGGCAGCGCGGTCCGGACCATGCGGGTCTACTTCGGGCGGGCGGCCCGGGCGGCGGGTGCCGCGGGGGGGCCCGATGAACCATCGCGCGGAGGAGCGTACGCGCACGCGGAGGCCGGTGCCGGGCACTGCGTCGCGGAGGCGGGCTGGACGACCGCGTTCAGGAAGAATCCGTAGTCGAACGACGGGGGGAACTGGGAGGACGAGCCCAGGTACGCCGCCGTTCCGTCGAAGTACACCCGAATCGGAGCCTGGCAGTTCGGGCCGCACGGGTCGCAGACCTCCGGGTTCGCTAGGTCCGCCGACGGGTCGACGGTCATCTCCGCGATCTCGTGGCTCAACGCAAGGGCAAATCGGTCGGTCGGGTCCGCGATCGCGAGCTCGGCGCCGGTGACGTTGACGAAGGCATACGGTATGCTCGCCTTCCCGTGGTAGCCGAGCACCCCGCGGCTTGGGTCCGCATCGGTGTTGAGGGGTCCGGGCGGACTGAGCACCACGATAGCGGTCGAGCCCGGTTCGAGGGAGTTGGCGCGGACGAGCTGGTCGACCCAGGTCTGCAGCGTGGAGTCGTTGTAGACCCCCCTCGGGACGGAGACGGGGAGGGGGAGTGCCGTGGGGTCGACGGCCAAGGCGTTCGGTCCATACTGGCCGGCGTACTTCGAGATCGGGCCGACGGCCAGCCCGGCGAACTTCGTCGCCGTGGCGAGGTCGTTCGCCCCGAGGCCGAACGTCTTCGTTCCGACGGAGACCGCGAGGTTGGCGAAGCGGAGCGTGCCGCGGAACAGCGGACCGGCCGCGTTCGCTCGAAGGACGGGTAGTTTCCCCGGGGCGAGGGCGTCGCGGAGGACGAATTTCATCGACGGGTCGGAGCCCTCGAGGAGGCTCGCGAACCCGCTGAGCGGCTCCACTGGAGGGACGATGTCGGGACGCGACCGCTGCAGGTGACGAGCGAGTTTCAGCGACCGGGTGGCGCAGCTCTTCTCCGTCGGAGGTGGACTCATCGCCATCGAAACACCGCGGAGAGGGTTCGGCGACGCGTCGGGACGCAGGGTCGGTCCCACCCGCCTAGACGCGGTGCCGGCAGTGCGACTGGATCCGGTCGGACAGCGCGGGGAACTGCCAGGGCTTGCCGAACTGCCCGAGCTCGGAGTGGCCCGCTTTCGTCGACCAGTAGAACCAGTCGTCGCAGACCCCCTCGGACCGCTCGACGACCATCCCCGAGCTCTCCGCCCGGCCCGCGCGCGCGAGATGATTGAGCGCGCGCTGGGTTTCGACGAGCATGTCCTCGCCGAGGTGCTTCGACCCGACGGCGTCGAACATCTCGTGCACGCACCACGGCTGCGTCGCGTGGGCGTTCAGGTACGTTTCGAGGTCCTTCATGAGCGGGCCGAGCGAGTCTTCCTCCGCCATGGGGAAGCGGAGCGAGGTCGCGCTACTTGAACGCTCCTAGCCGGAAACGGAGCGACCGCGGCCGGACCGCGGTCGGTGGTGAGCGTGCGGATGGTGATGCCCGGTTCGACCGCCGGCGACCCGGGGCGAGGCGACGAGGAAGTCCCCCTGGCTGACTCCCTTGACCCCCCGAAGGTCCTCGGCCGCCTGCTCGACCTCGCGCCGATGGCCGACGAGGATCATCACCTCGAGGCAGAGGTCGCCCTCGAGGTGCACGTGGCTCGAGGACCGGATGTGGTCGCCCCAGCGGTGCTGCGCGGCCGTCAGCCGGCGCTGGACGTACGGGGAGCGGTGGTCGTAGAGGACCATGACGGTTCCCACGGCGTCGGCGTTCGGGTCGGCGAGCGAGGTCGCCGAGGTGGCCCCCCGCACGAGGAACCGGATCGCCTCCGAGCGGCTCCGCGAGTTCCGCTGTCGGACCCACCGGTCCAGGGCCACGAGAACCTCGGGCTCGAGGGAGATCGCCGTCCGGACCACGCCGCGCGCCATCGCCTGTGCCCCCTCCGTCCGGCTACGGCGACGGAGCGGTCGGCGGCGCCGGGCCGAAGCCGATCTCTTCGTACCGGTTGTACCGGTAGATCCCCATCGCGATCCCCCAGGAGCCCAGGAACACGACGACGATCGCCACGCCGAGGAGCTCGAAGTTGAGCCCGCCGATGAGCGCCCAGAATCCCCCGTGTAGTCCGAGGGCGGAGCCGACCACCCCGAGGACCTCCACGCCCCCGACGACGAAGGCGACGAGGACGGAGATCACGGTGAGGGTCAGGTTGTAGTAGATCTTCCGGATCGGCTTGAGGAACGCCCAGCCGTACGCATATCGCATCGCGAACCCATCGGCGGTGTCGGCGAGGACCATCCCGCAGGTGAAGAGGAGAGGGAGGAGGAGCACCGCCCAGAACGGGACGGCCGTGGTCGTCGCGAAGACGACGCTGACCGTGATGAGCAGCACCTCCGTCGCCGTGTCGAAGCCGAGGCCGAACAGGACCCCGACGGGGTAGATCTGCCACGGCTCGCGGACCATCTTGAACAGCCGGCCGAAGTACCGGTACAGGAAGCCCCGCTGGTCCATCTGCGCGTCGAGCGCCGCCTGGTCGAGCTCGCGGTCGCGCACCCCCCGGAAGATGCGGTACACGTCGAACGCGATCAGCACGTTCACGAGCCCGATGAGGAACAGGAACACACCGGAGACGAGCGCGCCCACGACGGCGCCGAACTGAGCGAAAGCCGCCACGTGCGAGCGGACGTACTCGGTCGCGACGACGAGCGCCGCGATCAGTCCGAACACGATCGTCGAGTGGCCGAGGGAGAACCAGGTCCCGACCGTCAACGGGCGTTTCCCCTCGTTGAGGAGCTTCCGAGTGGTGTTGTCGATCGCCGCGATGTGGTCGGCGTCGAAGCCGTGACGGAGCCCGAGGATGTACGCCGTGATCGCGAGCCCCGAGAAGATCAGGACGCCGGAGCTCGCCTGGCCGGCGTAGCCGTGGGGGAGGAAGGCGAACGCCGCCAGGAACGCGAGGATCGTGACGGCCCCGATGCCCGCAAAGAGTCCGACCATGCGGACGCGCTCGCCGGGCGTCAGGCCGGGGGCGTCTCGGCCCGAGGCGGATGCCGCCGGCGCTGCCATCGCTCCGCGGGGAGGTTCCGGGGGAGATAAAGGTGTGTTGTTTTCGAGAATCGTAGTACGCGGCGCGCGCGTCGGGACGAGCCCGACGGGCGCGGGCCGGGGTTCAACCCGTCGTCGAGGCGGGCGTGAGGGGGACGTTTCCACCGAGAAGCGCGATCAGCGTCCGGTCGAGGGAGATCACGTCGACGTACGCGGGTCCATTGAACCCGGCCGAGGGCGGCACGATCGCCGTGTCGACCAGCTGCATCAGGGCGGACTGCGAAAGGTGGCTGAAGTGGGCGACGCGGGGGATCTGGACGAGGGCCGACTCCGGCGTGATGTCCGGGTCGAGTCCGCTATCTGACGGGCTCACGAGGTTGAGCGGTACGGTCACGTTGGCGAGCCCGTACTCCTGGATGTACAGCTGGGTCTGGTTGTACAACGCCGGATTCGTGGGCCCGTACGGCACCTCGTTCCCGGCGCCCGTGAACGGCTGGTAGTCGATGAGGGACGGTCGCATCCAGAATAGCGCCGGGTTGGTGATGTTCTGTCCGAGCGTGATGTTCGCGCCCGTCGCCGTCGCCGGCGAGGCGACGGCGGCGACCTCCGAGAAGACGTACGGATAGGCCGCGCCGAGCAGGAGCACCATCAGCACGAGGAACGTGACCATCGCCCGCCCGCTCGGCCATCGGAACGGCAGGTCGGGGGCGAGCCCGGTCCCGGCCGCCTCCCCGACGGTGGAGAGGTCGGAGGAGATCTCCCGCGGCTCGTGGGCCGGCCGGCGCTCGCGGGGCGGGCTCGTCCGTCCGCTCATCGGACCCCGAGGGCGAACATCACGATGTAGAGGAGCTTGATCCCGACGAAGGCGCTGACGAGTCCGCCCCCGCCGTAGAGGATCAGGTTGCGGCGGAGCAGGTCCACGGCCGGCATCGGACGGAACGACGCGCCGATCAGCGCGAGCGGGATCCGGACCGGGATCATCAGGGCGTTGAACAGCAGCGTCGCCAGGACGCCGAAGGCCACGCCAGCCCACGCGAGGATGCCG
>DAIQBL010000018.1:0-26237 GCA_036781185.1 Thermoplasmatota archaeon
GCTCGTCCCGAGTCGCGGGGCGATGACGACGACGACGACCCCGGCCGCGACGATCAGCGCCGTGACCGCGATCAACGCCACGTACGGCCGCAGGCGCCGAAGGCCGGTCTTCCGCGATCGCATCGATACGGGCCGAACCTGGACCGCCGGTCCGGCGGTTCGGTACGAACAGGTAGGGTGGGCCTCTTCAACGTACCCCCGCGGTCGCGAGGTCCGGGACGCGACCGTCCGGCGGTCGCCGGCCGGTCAGTCGAACTTCGTGTGCAGCGAGTACAGGATCATCCCGAACCCGGCGGCGAGGAAACCGACGCAGCCGAACTGCGCGTAAAACAGGCTCCCCGACCAGCCGTAGATCCCGAACCAGGACCCCGCGGTACCGACGGAAAGGCAGGCGAAGCCGGTCGCGAGCGCGAGCATGCTGCGGCTTCCGGTCTTCCGGTACGCGCGGGCACCGTAGAGGGTGACGGCGATCCCGAGCAGGAGGACGATCAGCCAGGACATCGTGATCACCCAGAGGTCGGCCGTGCTCGAGTATCCGGTCACGGCTTCGCCTCCCGACGATAGTCCTTCCACATCGTCTGCAATCGCTCCGATGCGAGGTCCCGATACTTAACGTCAATCCGCAGCGTTCGGCCGTACATTTCGACGGCGAGCCGCTCGAGCAGGCTCCGGTACAGGTCGACCCGCTTCCCCTCCGGTGTGATGGCGGTTCGCTGGACTCCGACCAGGCCGATCTGCTGCAGGTCGTGCAACTTCCGATAGAGCGTGCTCTGGGGGATCCGGTTCGACGCGAGCATCTCCTGCGCCGACATCGGGGCGTCGTTCAGCATCATCAGGATCTCCCGGGCCGCCGGGTCGCCGAGGGCGTCGAGCACCCGCTCCTTGCGATTGCTTGGAACCGGAGCGGTCGGCGCCTCCGGCGGCGTTGCGCCATCGGCGTTCAGAAGGCCCTCCTCCGTAGTCTCCCTTCGGGGCGATTCTCAGGCGTGGGAACCATTCGAAGGAAACGTCCGACCCTAGGCCGCCATCGAGGCCCACGGAGCGCGGGCGGCTGCGGGGGAGGGTCGGGCCGGCACGCCGGCCCCGGGCCGGCGCGCGTGCGACACTCCCGCATGCGGCGCGGCCCACCTGTGCGCGCGCCTTTACCCTTTGCCTGAGACCCGCCGGGGAGAGCCACGAGTGCGGAGAGCGAGGGACGGATTGTCGTCGGGGCGGACCCCGATTCATCCTTTCGAGTCCGACCAGAACGACCCCCGACTTCCGTGCGATGCGGGCCGATTTCGCCCGCGGTCGACGTGTCGACCCCTCGCACGGCCGCTGGGGCGTTACGTAATGAGGAGGGGTGGCTCGCTCGTTTGAGTATAGAGTATGGCTGCGCATTGCCCGTCCTGTGGATCCGACGTCGACCTCACCCCCCGCGCGATCGAGGTCGAAGCGGGCACCTGCCCCGGGTGCTCCCGTGCCTTCCTCCTTCTCCCGCCGAACGCCGACCTGACCACGACGACCGTGGTCGCCGCCCCTTCGAGCGAAGTGAGCTCGGGCGCGGACGCCGACGAGGAAGAGCTGTCGGCGAATTGCGCCGAGTGCGGCGGCACCCTCGTCCTCTCGGTCGACGACGAGAGCGTTCTCGCCGCGACGTGCGAGGACTGCGACACCGCGTTCCGGCTCGTCCGGGCCGACGCTCCGGAGGGACCAACCCCGACGGAAGCGGCCGCGCCGGTCGCCGAGCGCTCGCCGCGTCGCCCTCGGACGTTCGAGGACGCTGACGACCGCCCGCGCCGGTCGGGGGGAGACTGGAACTCGGCACCCCAAAGCCGCGCCCGCCCGTGCCGGAAGTGCGGGGGACCGATCGTCTTCTCCGATTCTCCCGAAGGCGGGATGGTCGGGACCTGCCAGTCGTGCGGGAACCGGTTCAACCTCCGCCCTCGGACCGAGGGTGGCGGGGAGCGCAGTTACAGCTCCGGACCCCGCCGGGACAGCCGCCAGCCGTGGAAGCGGGGAGGCAGCTCCGGTGGGTTTTCGCGTGGACCGCCTCGGCGACCCGGCGGCTACAGTCGCGGGCGCTCCGACTCGAACGACGACGACCGGCGGGACCGCCGGCGCCGCCGCGACGACTAGCCCGACCGAGAGTCCGATCCGACCGGCGGCGACTCGCCGGGCTCGGCGGTCAACGGCCGAACCGACTGGAATCGAACCCCGACTTGGGCTCCGACGTCCGGCCTCGTTGAGCCCCTCGGCGGCCGACATTCCAAGCGCTGGCCGTCCGCGAGCTCGACCTCGACGACGTCCCGTTCGCCGGCGAATCCCGACAGCGTGACCCGACCGGTTCGCGCGCCCGGCGAAGGAGGAACGATCTCGACGTCCCCCGGCGATACGGCGACGGTCGTACCGTCCTCTACGACCACGTTGTAGCCGAGGAAGCGAGCGACCTCCGGGCTCGCGGGGTCCGCGAACACCTCCGCCGGTCGCCCCGCTCGGCGGACGCGACCGCCGTCGAGGAGCACGACCCGATCGGCGAGCAGCAAGCCCTCCTCCCGGTCGTGCGTGACGTGGAGCGTGGCCGTCCCCGTCGCGGCCAGCGCGCGCCGGAACTCGCTCCGCAGGTCACGGCGGATCTCCACGTCGACCGAGGCGAACGGCTCGTCGAGGAGGACGACCGGCGGCTCGGGCGCGAGGGTGCGGGCGAGCGCGACGCGCTGACGCTCGCCTCCGCTCAGAGCGTCGGGAGCGCGGTCGGCCAAGGGCCGGAGGCGTAGCAGGTCGAGCATCTCGTCGACGCGCCGGTCGACCTCTGCCCTCGGGCGACGGCGCACGCCAAGGCCGTACGCCACGTTCTCCCAAACGGTCCGGTGCGGGAAGAGGGCGGGCTCCTGGAACAGCATCCCGATGCCGCGGCGGTGGGTGGGGACCCCGTCGAGCGACCGCCCCCGCAGCGTCACCGAGCCGCCCGTCGTTGCCTCGAGGCCGACGATGCATCGCAGGAGCGTCGTCTTGCCGCTCCCGTTCGGGCCCATCAGAACCACGAACTCGGACTCGCGTACCGAAAGCCCGACTCCCATGAGCACGGGAGTCCGCCCCCAGGCCGCGCTCAGCCCGCGGACCTCGAGCAGCTCAGAACTCGACACGTCGACCTCCCCGAACGATCACGACGAAGGCGACCAGACTCACGATCACGAGCAGGCCGGCGACGGCGGCCGCCTCCGCCGGGAGCCGGAGGCCTTCCAGTCGGTAGAGCTCCACGGGGAGCGTCGTGAAGGTCGGCGTGGCGAGGAAGTAGGTCGCTGTGAACTCCCCGAAGCTGAGTGCGAACGCGAACAGCCCCGCGGTCACGAGCCCGTCGCGGACGAGCGGGAGCTCCAAGTCGAGGTACGCCGACCACGGCGAGGCGCCGAGCGCCTCGGCCGACTCGCGGAGGCTCGACGGGAGCCGGCGGAGCGCCACCTCCACTGCCGGTAGGGCGAACGGGAGGGCCAGCGCCGCCTGGGCGAGCAGGATGAGTACGCCGACGGTCGGGCCTCCTCCGAACGCGGGACGCCAAAACTCGGCGAGGGCAAACGAGAGGACGATCGGGGAGAGGACGAGGGGGGCGAAGACGACCGCCCGCAACCCGCGGGCGGCGTTCGGTCGGCCGGCCATGGAGTAGCCGGTCCCCACCGCGAAGAGGAGCGCGAGGGAGGTGGCCACTCCGGCGAAGAACACGGAGTTCGCCGTCGCCGCGAGGGTCGATACGCCCAGCCGGCCGGTCACGCCGGAGCCGAACAGCTCGGCGAAGGCGGAGAGCGCCGGCGCGCCGGGGGCGGCCGGCCGAACCGCGGCGTCGAGCACGGCCGCGAGGAGCCCCACGACCCCGGCGACGAGGACGCCGACCGCGAAGGCGTGCGGCCAGAGGAGCGGCCGCCGCCAGGGTACGGGGCGGGGGGACCGCTCGCGCGACCGTCGTGCCGCCCGCAACCGCCCGACGAGCGCGAGGTAGAGGGCGGCCGGCAACACGAGGAATCCCACCAGCAGGACGGCGAGCGCCGCGGCGGCCGCCGGGCTCAGGAACACCTGGTCGAGGGACCAGACCCGGGCCTCGACCGTGTAGCAGCGGGCCCCGCAGAGCAAGAGCGGCGCCGCGAACGCGAGGGCGGAGAACAGGAACGTCAGAACCGTCCCGGCGGCGGCGCCGACCAGCGCGGGCCGGCCCCAGGCGTCCCGGAACCCGGCGAACGGGCCGCCACCCAGCGTCGCCACCGTCTCCTCGAGCGTCGGGGACGCGGACTCGACGCCTACCGCTGTGAGGAGTGCGACGATCGGCGCGTTGTACAGTACATTGGTCGTAACGATCCCGCCGAACCCTCCGCCGAGCGGTCCGGTCGCCGGGAGCCACGACGAGATCGCTCCGCCGGGTCCGAAGAGGGTCTCGACCCCGAGTACGACGGCGATCGGGGGGAGGAGGAACGGGACCACCAGGACCGCGAGGAGCTCGCTTCGCCCTCGAAAGGAGTATCGTCCGAGGAACGCGCCGGCGGGGAACCCGACGGCCAGCGCTGCCAGCGCGCTCGCGGACCCCTGCGTGAGGGAGTTCGAGATGGCCTGGAGGTTCAGCGGGTCGTCCGCGACCCGCACGAGCCCTCCGAGCCCCCCGTTCGCCGCGACGCCGTTCGCGAGCAGCACCGCCGCCGGGACGAGCGCGAACGCCGCCACGAACGCGACGACCGGGAGAATCGGGCCGAGTCCCCGCAGTCGGCGGGTCAGCCGTACGAGTTCTCGATCGACTGCCATTCCGAAAGCCATCCGGGTAGGTCGGCGGCGATCTCCGCCGGGGTGAGCCGGTCGTTGAGCGGCGTAATCGTCGTCGGATCGATCGCGGCCCCGTAGACGGACGGTAGCGGGACCGTCGTGTTGGCCGGATACTCCCATTCGTTCGTCGGGATCACGGACTGGACCGTCCCGTTCAGGAACCAATCCACGAACGCCTGGTCGAGAGCGAGGTGGCGTGTTCCGTGGACGATCCCGAGGCCGTAGATGGTCTTCCAGCCGTACGCGGTCCCGTTGTCGTGCGCGACGGTGGATCCGAACGCGTCGGGAGTCCCGTAGAAGGTCTCGTACGCCGGGTCCGACGAGTAGCTCACCACCATCCCGGGGCTGTTCGGCGGTGTGCTGAACTCGGTGAAGGCGGTCGTCCAATCCGGCGCCACGTGGAGGTGCGGGTCGACTGACTGCCAAAACGTGGTCCAGTTCGCGTGCTCGACGGCCGCCGCGTACTCGATCTGCCAGAGGAGGAACTCCTCCCCCGTGATGTCGACCGTCGGGTCCTCGATGAGGAGGTTGGACGCGAGGGTCGGGTTCGCGGCGATCTCCGGGAAGGAGAGGTTGGCGAGCGGAACGCCCGACGACGCCGCGAACGTGTTGTTGCAATCGATCGCCAGGTAGCCGTACTCGTACGGCGTCACTCCGTGCTCGGGCGAGATCTCCGCCACGAGAGTGGGCGAGACGTTGGCGAGGCCCGGTGGGCTGTACGGAATCAGGAGCGAGTGAGCCTCGGCTTCGGGGGCGGTCACCTCGTCGAGGCCGATGACGAGGTCCGCCGACGGAGCGTTCGCCTCCGAGAGCAGCGTGCCGACGAGCGTCCCGGGCGGGTACTCGACATCGATGTGGACGTGGTGGGCGGCCGCGAACGCCCCGAACACCGCCGAATCGACGCTCGCCGTGGCGTTCGTCCCGGAAAACAGGCTCTGGTACGTGTAGACCACGAGCGTCGGCTCTCCGGACGTGGCGGGGCCGGTCTCGGCGGCGTAGACCCCGTAGCCCGCGATCGCCGCCATCACGGCGATGGCGACGGCGACGACGACCCGCCCGCCCGCGCCCGGCAGTCGCCGACGCGGCGAAGAGTTCGGAGACCCGCTAGTGGCCCCCATTCCCTCCGGTCCGTGCCGGAGTCGCTATGGAACCCACCGTCGCATTCCCTGCGCGGGCATTGCCCCGATCAGGTTCATGGGGTCGACGGGCGGGGCCCGTCCTCTCAGCCGGTCCATAGCTCCCCCAGCGGGCCGCTCGACGGCACGTGCGCCTAAGACGGTTCCGGTACGGGCGGCTGTGCTCCCGAGTCGGCAAAGTCGAGGACCCCGACGATGACCGTGCCGCCGTCGAAGTCGACCTGCCCTGGGCCACCGGGCGTTGCGGGGAGCCGAGCAACGCCGCGTAGAACCGTCGAGTCGCCTCGAGGTGTCTCGCGGGCAGCAAGAGCCGGAACGCGGCGGGCGTCCGCCGGGCTCGTCCTTTCCCGGGTCCCTCCGGCCCCACGGCGCCGGATACGGCCCCACTGTGCCGGATAACCCCACTCGCCCGCTCGCCCCGTCGTCTTATACCGTTCTGGCTCCTCGGCCCGCCGCCATGGCGGAGGGCATCGAGGGGTTGCGGTTCGGCACCGAGCTCGTCAAGCGCGGGTTCGCGCGGATGCAGCAGGGCGGCGTCATCATGGACGTCACGACCGCCGACCAGGCGTCGGTCGCCGAGGAGGCCGGTGCGGTCGCGGTGATGGCCCTCGAGCGGGTACCGGCGGACATCCGCGCGATGGGCGGGGTCGCCCGAATGGCCGACCCGGTCAAGATCCGCGAGATCACCGAGCGCGTGTCGATCCCGGTGATGGCGAAGTGCCGGATCGGCCACTTCGCCGAGGCCCGGATCCTCGAGGCGCTCGGCGTCGACATGGTCGACGAGTCGGAGGTGCTGACCCCGGCCGACCCGTTCCACCACGTGGCGAAGAAGAAGTTCACCGTCCCGTTCGTCTGCGGGGCCCGCACCCTCGGCGAGGCGCTCCGCCGGATCGACGAGGGCGCGGCGATGATCCGCTCGAAGGGCGAGGCCGGGACCGGCAACGTCGTCGAGGCGGTCCGGCACATCCACCAGATCAACGACGAGGTCGAGTTCCTCAAGTCGGCGTCGAAGACCCAGCTCGCGGAGTTCGCGAAGAAGGAGCGCGTCCCGGAGTCGCTCGCGCGCGAGGTCAAGCAGCTCGGCCGGTTGCCGGTCGTCAATTTCGCCGCCGGCGGGATTGCCACGCCCGCCGACGCCGCGCTCTGCCGGCTTCTCGGCGTGGACGGCGTCTTCGTCGGTAGCGGGATCTTCAAGTCGGAGCATCCGCTGAAGACCGCCCGCGCGATCGTCGAGGCGTCCACGCACCCGGAGGATTCGGCCCTGCTGGCGCGCGTGAGCGCCGGCCTCGGGGAGCCGATGCGGGGCATCGACCTCGCGCAGGTCCCGGTGCAGGACCTCCTCCAGCACCGCGAGTCGGGCCCGGCCGGACGGCGCTCGGAGTCGACCGCGTGACGGCGGCGCGCCGCGGTCGCGGGCGCCCCTAGGCTCCCGTGCGGATCGTCCAGGTCTCCCCCTACTATTCCCCGCACGCCGGGGGGGTCGAGTCCCACGTCCGCGCGATTTCCGGCGAGCTCGTTCGACGGGGGCACGACGTCACGGTCGTGACGTCCCGGTACGACCGGGCGCTTCCCGAACAGGAGACGATCGACGGCGTGCGCGTGGTCCGGGACCGGACCCGCGCCGTCCTGTTGCAGACCCCGCTCGACACCGGCGTCGGCGCGGCGCTCCGGTCCATCAGCGCCGACGTCGTGCACCTGCACTATCCGCCGCCGCTCACCTCGTTCTTCGCGACGCGGGCCCTCGTCCGCAGCTCGGTCCCGCGCTGCCTCACCTACCACTGCGACCTGTACCTCGGCGGCCCGGCGGGTCGGATGCTCACGAGCGTCTACGAACGCGTCCTCCTTCCGAAGACGCTCGACCGGGTCGACCGGATCATCGTCCACACCCGCAGCTACGGCCTGACCTCCCGGCCCCTGCGGGGCCGGGAGCTCGCGGTGATCCCTTCGGCCGTCGACCTGGACCGGTTCCGGCCGGACGTCGACGGGAGCGCGGTCCGTTCCCGCCTCGGCCTCGACGGGTCGCGCGTGCTGGTGTTCACCGGCCGCCTCGTGCCCCACAAGGGGGTCGACGTGATCGTCCGGTCGCTCCCGGAGCTCCCGAAAGACGTCCAGCTGCTCGTCGTCGGACGGGGTCCCAGGCTCCCGGAGCTGCACGCGCTCGCCCGGCGGCTCGGCGTGGACGACCGGATCCGCTTCTGCCCGGACGTCTCCGATGCCGAGCTCCCCCAGTACCTCCGGGCGGCCGACCTGTTCGTCTTTCCTTCCCAGAACCGGCTCGAGGGGTTCGGGCTCGTCGTCGCCGAGGCGCTCGCGGCCGGCCTCCCCGTGGTGATCGCGGACATGCCCGGGGTCCGGGAAGTGATCGAGCCCGGAAGGGAGGGGCTCCTCGTCGAGCCGATGCTCCAGCACGACCTCGTCGCGAAGCTGACGACGCTCCTCGACGACCCGGCGCTCCGGGCCTCGATGGCGATCGCCGCCCGGAAGCGGGCGGAGGAACGCTACGGGCTCGCGACGGTCGTCGACGAGCTCACGCGGGTGTACCGATCCCTGCGCGCAGCTGGTTGATCTGGTCCCGGAGGCGCTTCGCCTCCGTACCGGCGGCCTTCTTCCAATCCTTCGCGCTCGACGCGTAGAGGATTCCGCGCGAGGAGTTGATGAGCAGCCCGCGACCGTGGCCGTCGACCCCTTCCCGGACCGTCGCCGAGAGTTGACCGCCCTGCGCCCCGACGCCGGGGACGAGGATCGGGACCTCGTTGCCGAGCTGGGCGCGCGCGGCGCGGATGGCGTCGATGTAGGTCGCCCCAACGACCGCGCCGGCGTTGCCGTGCAGCGCGGAGAGCCGGGCGACCTCCCCGACGACAGCGAGCCAGAGCGGCCCCCGGGGGGTCGGGATCTCCTGGAAGTCGGGGGCGCCGTTGTTCGAGGAGTGGGCGACCACGAACACGCCCTTCGTCGGGTCGTCCTGGAACGGCTCGAGCGTCTCCCAACCGAGCCACGGCGTCACCGTGAGGGCGTCGAAGCCGAATTGGCCGAAGACGCCGTCGCGGATGAGGCGCATCGTGTTCGGGATGTCGTTCGCCTTGAGGTCGAGGATCCGCAGCTGACCCGGACCGATCTTGCGGACCAACCGCTCGAGCTGGACCACGCCCGCCGGGCCGAACGCGAGGTACGCGCCGAGCTGCATCTTGTACGCCGCGGCGTACGGCCGCGTCGCCGCTACGATCCCGTCGAGAAACATCGGAAGCCGGCGCGTGGCCGCCGCCCGCTTCAGGGGCGCCGGGAACATCGCCGGGTCCGGGTCGAGGCCGACGCAGAGCAACGAGTTGCGGCTTCGGAGGATCCGGTCGACGCGGGTCTGGAACCGCTCGGCCACGACGAGAACGGGAACGTTCGCGCGGAAATAGCTTGTGTCCTCTCGGGCGCGCGACTGTCGCGTGTCGCGCCCCCCTCGGGCCGGCCCGCCTCGGTTCGGTCGCTCCCCCGGCTTCTTAACCGTCCGCGCCCGTCGAGGAGTCCTCCCGGCCGCGCGCGATGGCGATCTCCCCGAACTCCGAGCCCGGCCCGCCCCCCGAGGTGCGGCTCCGCGACCTCCGGGCGAACTCCGACCCCGTCTCGATCGTCGCCCGCGTGGTCACGGCGCAGCGCCGGGAAGTCACGCGCAAATCGGACGGGGGGCGGCGCCCCGTCCTCTCCGGACTTCTCACCGACGGTACGGCCTCGGTGCGGTTCACCTGGTGGGATCCGCCGAGTGAGCCGATCGAGACGGGCGAGATCCTGCGCGCGGTCAACGTCCAGGTCCGGGAGTGGCAGGGCCGGATCGAGGTGTCATTCAATTGGAAGAGCCGGGTCGCACCGGCCGGCGAGGCCGAGCTGCCCGAGGTCCCGCCCGACTCGATGCCCGTGCGCCCCCTCAACGGTCTACGCGCGGGTGACGACGGGGTCCGGATCGTCGGCCGCGTCGTCCGGGTCGCGCCGAAGACGGTCAGCGTCGGGGAGGAGCGGCGACTCCTCCACGAGGGGGTCGTCGCGGACGCCAGCGGCGCCGTGGCGTTCACCGCGTGGTCGGATTTTGGCCTTCGCCCGGGGGAGGCGATCGACGTCTCCGGCGGCTACGCGCGGGGATTCCGAGGTCGGCCCCAGCTGGTACTCGACGAACGTTCCACGGTCCGGCGGGTACCGGGGGACGGGTTGCCGCCGTCCGAATCGCTGCTCACGGGGGTCCCGCGATCGGTCGCCGACATCGAGGCCGCCGGCGGTGGGGAACTCCTCGAGGTCCGGGGAGTCGTCGTGGGGCTGCTCCCTCCGAGCGGGCTCGTGCACCGGTGCCCGCAGTGCCGGCGATCGGTCCGCCAAGGGATCTGCCGGGTCCACGGGACTGTCGAACCGGAGCCCGACCTTCGCGCCCGGCTCGTGCTCGACGACGGGACCGGGGCGCTTACGGTCAACGCCGGGCGTTTGGAGACCGAACGCCTGTGGGGGCGGACGCTCGAAGACTGCCTGAGGGAGCTCACAGCCACGGGCGACCCGAGTCGGCTCGAAGAGCACCTGTTCACGACCGTCTTCGGTCGCCGGATCGTCGTCCGAGGTCGAGGCTCCGCCGACGATTTCGGGGTGACGATCCAACCCGAATCGATCGAGCCGGCCACCGCCGACATCGCCGCGAGGGCCGGCGAACTGCGCACGAAGCTGCAAGGAGCCGGCCGATGACCGGCCGAGAGCCGGCCTGGCGGGTGCTCGCCCAAGAGTTCGACGCGTCGGTCGAGGAGGAGAAGGGCGTCGGCGAGCGGGCGGCCTCCTACCTCCTCAGCCCGCTCGGCGCCCGGATGAACCGGGTCCTCGTCGCCGGGGTCCTTTCGGCGGCCGAGACGGTCGGGCGGGACCCGGAGAATCCGTTCTACCGCGCCCGTCTCCAAGACCCGACGGGGACGATCCGCGTCACCGCCGGGGGATTCCAACCGCGGGCGATGGCGGCCTTGCGGGAGGTAGGGACACCGATCCCCGCGCTGGTCGTCGGCAAGGTGCACCTCTTCCGGGGCCGCGACGGAACGGCCTACGCCTCGGTCCGCGCGGAGGCGGTCCGGCCCGCCACCGCCGAGGAGGTTCGCCACCACCTCGCCGACGCCGTCGAGCAGACCGCCGACCGGATCCGACTCGTGGAGGCCCTACGAGCCGAGCCGGTCGGTTCGGATTCGCCGATCGCGGGATTCCCCGCGGCCTGGGTCCGTTCGGCCCGCGAAGCGCGTCGCCGATACCCTGCGGTGGACCCCGCGACGTTCCGCGGTCCGCTCAACGGGGTCCTCCGGACCGTGACGGGCGAGGAGCCTCTGCCCGCGGTCCCGGTCGCGAGTCTCCCTGCGGCACCCCCGCCTGTCCCCACGTCATCGACGGCCCGCGCTCCCGCGACCGTGACCCGGGCGCTGCCCCCCGCGCCCCCTCGCGCCCCCTCGGCCGCGGAGCGGGCCGAGGAGTCGGCGTTCCTCGACGTCATCGATCAGCTCTCCGAGCAGTCGGCCGACGGGTACGCCGACCTGAAGGAGGTCGTCCGCGCGGCCGCCCGCACCGGCGTCACCTCCCAGCGCGCGGAGGAGTTGCTCGGGCGCCTCGAAGAGACCGGGGCGGTCGAGGAGCCGATTGTCGGGAAACTCCGACGCGCCTGAGTCCGGTCCCCTCCGCCCCCACCGGAACCCCCGATCCAGCGCGGCGCCGTACGGGGTTTTCCACCCCGTCGCGTTGGACTCGGCCGGGGCGCAACTGGGCCAACGGGGTTCTTATACCACGGAAATCGAGTCGTACACTGCACCGACAAGGAACCGGTGGCGAGGATTGAAATGGGATTCAAAATGAGACGTCGAAGCGTGTACATTGGGACGATCGTGGCGATGTTGGCCATGGTCGGCGGCCTCGCCCTCGCTTCGTTCGTTTCGACCGTCACCACGGGCGGACAGAACGGCTACAGCGTGACATCGGCGACGGGCACGTCCTACGCGACGGGTACCCCGACGGTCAACCTGGTGTGGACGACCGCCACGGCGTGTACCGCCAGCGGCACGGTCGCGGCCGGCGGTCCGACGGGGAACGCCTACGTCGCCGGTCCGGTGGCGTGCCAAACGGCCACCCCCGACTGGTTTGAGGAGCTCACATTCCCGGGAACCGCGCTCGTCGCCAACCCGGTGGACAACTTCGCGGTGACCGTCGGGGCGAACGCGCCCATCGTCTTCACCGTCACCCTGACCACGACGGCCACCCACGCGATCACGACGAACGTCTTCTACGAAGTCGGAACGTCTGCGGCCGCTTCGACATCGAACGTCGGGATCACGGGCGACTAGGCTCAGATCGTCGCCCGAGGCAGGCCCAACCTCTTCCCAGCCCCGCTCGGCATTCGAGCGGCGCGCCAATTCTCCAGTTCTCCACTGGCCCGTGCCGCCCGCGGGTCCGGGCGGCGGCGTCCGGGCCGGGACGGAGCGACGGCGGGCTCCCGTTCTCGGGGGTGAACCGGGGTCGCCTTGGGGAGGCTCAGTTGCGTCCGGACGAAGAAGGAGCGGCCGAGGGGGCCTTCGAGTCGGTCGGGTCGAGGAGGTAGCAGAAGGGGCACAAGTCGGGCATTCCGTCCGCTACCGACCAGTCTCGGCACTCCGAGCACAGAGGGCCGTGACAACCCCGGCACTGGGTGGGCGCCCCGGACGGGGGAATCTCCGAGTTGCACCCGACGCAGTGCGCGATGGGGATCGGGCCGGAGGATTCGGGGCGCCTCGCGGCCCCCCGACTGGCCGGCAACGGCTCGGTCTGGGTCCGAGCGGGACCAAGGAGCGTCGACTCGCCGGGGGCGGTCGGCGAACGAGGTCGGGATAGGGTCCGGGACTCGGAGAGGGGTGGGCGGCCCAGAAGTCGGGAGACATGCAGGTCCGAGTCGATCGAGTCCAGCTCGTCGAGGACGGAGAACTCCCCCGAGTCGACCTCGGCCGATGGCGGAGGGGGCAAGGGCGCGAAGGGCGTCGCGCGAGCCGGGAGAATCGCGCGGGCCGCTTCGGCTTGGATGGGAGGGCGCCACTCCGCCGCCAGAGATGGGCGGGGGGACGGGGCCTCCGAGCGGGCGGGCGGAGGCGCCACGCGGGGGGAAGGCGCCGTCGACCGCCAGCGGGCGGCCCGATGGGCCGGCGGAGACCGGAAAATTGGAGCCGATGGACCCCGGGGCGTCGACTCGTCCCGTTCCCGGGGAGTCGCTTCGTCGGGCTCCGCAAATAGGGACAGCGTTCCTCCGGCCACGGCGATGATCCCAAGGGCCAGGAACGGACCCCACAGCGGGATCCGGCCGATCGTCGCGCGTGCCTCGTCGAGGGCGATGAATCCGGCGATCGCGAGGCAGCCGCCTCCGAAGAAGAAGAGGGGGACGCTGGCGGCCAGGTTGCTGGCTTCGGAAGCGGGGGCGTCCGCGCCGCGCGACCCGCCCCGTCCTTCGTTCGATGGTTCTTGTCGAGGGAACGCGTTCGAGCTCCCGGCCCGCCCGACCGGGCCGAAGTGCGCTCTCGGGAGATTGCGGTGCCGGTGCGGACTCCCGCTCCCTACGGAGATTCCGGCATGCATGTTGCGACGGACGCACCGGTACAGCGCCTCGGGAGGTATTAGTATCGGCAGTCCGGCGGAAACCCCGCCCGACCGGAACCCCCGCCCCGTGAGGGCCCGAGAACGTGGGACGAGGGGAGTCTCGGCCTCGGAAGAGGAGTCGGGTGGACCGCCCGGAAGAGGGACGCGGCGGGACGGGTGGGTACAAATAGCAGTGCGCACCAATACGTATTACATCCGATGCGTCCTGACCACGAGTTCGGCCGACGGCTTCGCCGCCCGGCCCTGATCGGCCTCGGCTCCGGCGTGGCGGGCGCGGCCATGTTCCTCGGCCGCGACGGAGCGACCGGCATCGGCTCGGTGCTCCCCGGGGCGCCCGGTGGGGTTGGCTCCTTCGTCGTCCCGTTCGTCAGCCTGCTCGCGCTCGTCGGACCGACCGGGCTCACGTTCCCGTGTTGGGCGAACGACGCCCACGCGCCGGGCGTGCGCGCCTGGCACTGGCTCGTCGGGCGCCTCAGGAAGTAGTCGCCCTCGAGGAATCCCAGCCCGGGGGGTTTATATCCCGGCCCGTTTCGGGGGCGGGGGAATGAGGAACACCTGTCTCTCCGATACGATGACGAGACACGCGACAGTCTGACCCCCACTCCCCACCGGTAAGGATTCCCGCCATGGCGAACGAGCCCTCCCATCTCCCGATGATCGTCCTCATCGTGCTCGTGCTCGTCGGCGCCGGGGTCGGGGCCGGGTACGTCTATTACAAGAACGTGACCCACGCCGCCCAAGCCCCGGTGCTCGTCCAGATCGGGGACAACGTCACGGTCACCTACATCGGGGTCCTCGATTCCGGCCCCGAGACCGGCAAGGTGTTCGACACCTCCGTCTACCAGGTCGCGACGAACAACGCGACGTGGCCGAAGGCGCTCCAGTTCTTCTCCCATGGCCCGGCCTCCGCGTACACCCAGCTCGGCGTCCACGTCGGCCCGCTCAACGCGGCGAACGTGACGCTCAACAACTACAGCTTCGTCCAGGTCGTCCCGGGCTTCTGGCAGGGGATCGTCGGCATCCCGGCGAACGTCTCGCACACGATCATCGTGACGCCCGCGCTCGGGTACGCCGCGTACCCCTGCAATCTCGTCCAGCCGCTCCAGTACCGGCTGCCCGTGGTCCAGATGCTGACAGGGACCCAGTTCCAGAAGGAGTACCCCGGGAACTCCGCCACGACCGGAGCGACGTTCACCAACGCCCAGTACGGCTGGACGATGCTGATCCTCAGCGCCAACTCGACCTCGGTCACCGTGGAGAATCTCGCCCACGTCGGGGCGGTCGCGCATCCGACGAGCTGGGGCGTGACGGTCACGAACATCACGTCGACGCCGAACGGTTCGGGCTGGATCACGCTCGTCAACAACCTCGCCGCGTCGGACGCGGGCCACCTGGCGGGGACGAGCTCGGCCGGGTTCTCCTGCGCCGGACAGACGGTGACCCGCTACATCGTGACGGCCGTGAACGAGACCGCCGGGACCTACACCGAGGACTTCAACCAAGAAGTCGGCGGCCAGACGCTGATCTTCATCGTGAAGGTCATCAACTTGTTCACGCCCGCCGTGAACTCGACCGTATCTCGGTAGGCCGGCTAGCCGCGCAGCGTGACGCGGCCGCGCTTCATCAGCTCCTCGAGCTGGGCGTCGGCCGCCTGGGAATAGGCGCGCTCGCCGGCGACGTTCTCCCGGACGCCCCGGTTGTAATCGACGACCGTCTTGCGCGCCTCGAGGCGACGGTCCCGCGAGGCCCGCAAGCGTGTGTTCACGTCCCGCTCGAGCGTCCGGATCTCGTCGGAGAACGCGTCGATCCGGGCCATGACCGCGCCGCGCTCCTTCGCCTTCTCGCGCACCTGCGCGAGGAGGCCGCCGACGTCGACGAGACGGTCGCGGATCGCGTGCATCGCGCGCTCGCGCTCCGCGCGAAGCCGCTCGAACTCCTCGTGGATCGCATCGAGCTCGGCCTTCCTCGCCCGGACCGCGTCCTCCGCCTCTTTCCGCTTGGCGAACGCCGCCTGGATGGCGGCCCGGTCCTTCTCGGCGGCGACGAGCTGCGTCCGGAGGCTCCGCATTCGGTCGATCAGGGCGTTCTCGTCCTTCAGCGGGAGCGCCGTCGTCTGCTGGCGGATCTCGAGGTTCTCGATCTCCTTGCGAAGTTGCTCGGGGGTCGCATGGTCGCCCTTTGGGATCTCCCCGCGCACGAGCCGGGCGGCGACGACCGACTCGTCGAGCTTCGACCGGGCGGCGTCCCGAGCGCGCCGGAGGTCGGCGAGTCGTCCTCCGATCGCCTGGTGAGACTGGTACAGGTCCTCGACGGCCGCCTGACGGCGCTGGCGCTCGTCGTAGAGCTCCTTCTGCCCGTCGGAGAGCGCGTGGACCTGGTCGAGGAGCGCGGCCCGGCGGTTGTACAGGTCCCGGAGCTTCGACTCGGCCCGGTGGACCGCCTCGCGGTCCTCCCGGTCCTCCCGCTCCGCCTCTTCCGTCAACACCGGCCGGGGCATCGGGCCGGGGAGTACCGTGACCCGTCAAAAGGGTGACCGGCGGGGTCTTAATCGGCCCGTCGCGACCCGGCGAGCAGCTGGAGGGCGAACAGCGCGGCCGGGACGCCGCCATCGATGTTCACCACCGCGACGGGGGCGCACGATTGCAGCATGGCGTTGAGGGCGGCTTCGCCCCGTCCGCCGCGGCCGTACCCGACCGACGTGGGGATCCCGACGACGGGGGCCCGCACGAGCCCGGCCCAAACGGTCGGGAGCGCCCCTTCTCGGCCCGCGAACACCAGGTACACCTTCGGTCGGGCCCGCTCGAGTTGACGGACCGCCCGCGTCACGCGGTGCAGGCCGGCGACGCCGACGTCGTACGCCTCGACGGTCTCGGCGCCGACCGAGGCGAGGACAGCGCGGGCCTCTTCCGCCACAGGGACGTCGGCCGTCCCCGCGGTGACGAGGCCGACCACCCCGACGGGGGGCGGTCCGTCCGGGGAGCCATGGAGCCGCCACACCCGGCCGCCGGCGAGGGATTGGAGCGGGAGTTCCTTTGCCCGGGCGGCCCGGCGCAAGGCCCGGGATTGGGCCCCGGTCGGGCGGGAGACGACCGCGGCCCGCCCCGCGGCGGCGAGCGTCCGAAGGATCGCGAGTAGGTGGGATTCGTCCTTCCCCTCCCCGAGGATCACCTCCGGAGCGCCGGTCCGCGCCCGTCGGCCGGTGTCGAGGCGCGCGATCCGACCGACCCGGGTCTCACGCCCGGGGAGGTGGGTCCGGAGCGAAGTTCGACGGGGCACTCGCGCTCCATCCGCGAAATGCCATATAGCGGATTCCGCTGGCCGCCGCCGTCGATGGTGGACTTCGCGCTCACGGAGGAGCAGACGAGCCTCCGGGACATGGCCCGCAAGTTCGCGAAGGGCGAAATGGCCCCCCACGCGGCCGAGTGCGACCGCGCCGGACGGTTCCCGGAGGAGATCTACCGGAAGGCCTGGGAACTCGGGCTGATGAACCTGAACGTGCCGACGGAGTACGGCGGCAGCGGGCTCGGGCTGTTCGAGCAGTGCCTGATCGTCGAGGAGCTCGCCCACGCCTGCGCCGGGATGACGACCTCGATCATCGCGAACTGCCTCGCGCTCGAGCCGATCCTCCTCGGAGGCACGGAGGAACAGAAGCGACGGATGCTCGCCCCGTTCTGCGCCGACTACCACCTCGCGTCGTTCTGCTTGACGGAGCCGAGCGGCGGCAGCGATGCGGGGTCGCTGAAGACCCGGGCCCGTCGGGACGGAGACTCGTACGTCCTCGACGGCGAGAAGTGCTTCATCACGAACGCCCCGTTCGCCTCCCTCTACACCGTCTTCGCGACGATGGACCCGACCCTCCGCCACAAGGGGATCGTCGCCTTCGCCGTCCCGCGGGAGACCGAAGGGGTCCTCCCGGGCAAGGAGGAGGAGAAGATGGGCCATCGGGCCTCGGCGACCTCGACGGTCCGCTTTGAGGGCGCGCGGGTGCCGGTCGCGAACCGGCTCGGCGCCGAGAACGAGGGGTTCTCGATCGCCATGCGGACGCTCGACCAGACGCGGACCCCCATCGGCGCGATGTCGACGGGCATCGCCCAGGCGGCCCTCGACCATGCGGCGGAGTACTCGAAGCGTCGGCAGACGTTCGGGAAGCCGATCTCCGAGCACCAGGCGATCCAGATCAAGCTCGCGGACATGGCGCAGGCGCTTCACGCTTCGCGCCTCCTCACCTGGCAGGCCGCCTGGACGATCGACCGCGGCGGCCGCGGCTCGCTCGAATCCTCGATGGCGAAGTGCTTCGCCTCCGACGCCGCGATGCGCGTGGCCGACGAGGCGATCCAGGTGTTCGGCGGGTACGGCTACATGAAGGAGTATCCGGTCGAGAAGTTGCTCCGCGACGCCAAGCTCGCGCAGATCTACGAAGGGTCGAACGAGATCCAGCGGATCGTCATCGCCCGCGAGCTCCTCGAGCGATACGCCTGACCCGAGGCCGCCGGTGGAGATCGCGGTCCTCGTCAAGCCGGTCCCGGACGCGGAGAGCCGGCTACGACCCGACCCGAAGGGGCTCGGCCCCGACCCGGAGGGGGTCAAGTGGGTCCTCGCGGGGTACGACGAGTCCGCCGTCGAGCAGGCGCTGCTGCTGAAAGAAGCCGCGCCGGGAACGACCGTCCGGGCGATCTCTTACGGGCCGGTCGCGCGCGCCGAGGAGGTGCTCCGCGCCGCCCTCGCGCTCGGGTGCGATACGGCGACGTCCCTCGAGGCGCCTCCCGATGCCTCGACTGACCCGGTCGCCGTGGCGCGGGCGCTCGCCCTGGCGCTCGCGCGACACCCGGCGTCCCTCGTGATCTGCGGCAAACAGGCGGGCGATGACGAAGCCGGCATCGTCGGGCCGGCCGTCGCGGAACTGCTCGGGGTCGCCGACGTCGGGGTCGCCACGAACGTCCGATGGGACGGGGGAACGATGGCCCTCACCCTCGACCGTTCCGTGGAAGGGGGCCTCGAGCAGGTCCGGATCCCCCTGCCCGTCGTGCTCTCGCTCCAGCAGGCATGGAACGACCCCCGCACGGCCAAGCTCCCGAACATCCTGAAGTCCCGGAAGGCCCACATCGAACGGATCGCGGCGACCGAGGTCGAGGCCGCGACCGCGCCGTCGGCGTCGACCGCCGCGCGCCGCGTCTCGTTCCGGCTCCCGCCCGCTCGGACCGGGGCCCAGATGATCGACTACCGGACCCCCGAGGAGGCGGCCGAGAAGCTCGTCCGAATCCTCCGCGAGGAGGCGAAGGTGTTCCCGTGAGCGGCGTCCTCGTCTACCTCGAGCGCTCCGGCGACGCGGTCGTCGCCGCGAGCGGGGAGGCGGTCGGCGTCGCCCGGACGGTGGCCGGGGCCGGTCCCGTGCTCGGCCTCCTCATCGGCCCGGGGGTCGCCGCCGGTGCGTTGACCCTCCCGGTCGACCGGTTGATCGTGGCCGATTCTCCGTCGCTCGCCCACCCGTCGACCGCGCAGCTCGCTGCCGTCCTGGTCGGGGCGGCCGACAAGGCCGGAGCCTCGACGATCCTCTTGCCCGGAACCTCACGGAGCCGGGACGTCGTCGGGCGCGTCGCCGTGCGGTGGGGCGCCTCGGCGTCGACGAACGTGACCGAGCTGGCCCCCGCCGACCGGGGCGCCTTCAGGGTCTCGCGTCCGGTGTTCGGCGGTCGGGCGACCGAACAGCTCGACCTCCCGGGTCCCCGACAAGTTCTCGCGCTCAAGCCCCACGCCTTCGCCCCGCCGACTCCACGTCCCTCACCGGCCCCGGTCGAGCCCTTCGACGTACCCGAGGCGACCGCGACACCGGCCGGCCCTGAGGTCCGGGGATTCCAACCGACGGCGGGAACGAAGGGCCCCGAGCTCGGCGAAGCGTCGATCGTCGTCTCCGGCGGCCGAGGGGTTCGGACCCCGGAGAACTTCCGGCTCGTCGAGGAGCTCGCCGAGGCGCTCGGCGCCGCCGTCGGCGCGTCCCGCGCCGTGACCGACGCCGGATGGCGTCCGACGTCCTACCAGGTCGGCCAGACGGGCCGGGCGGTTTCGCCGCAGCTGTACGTCGCCGTCGGGATCTCGGGGGCGATCCAGCACATCGTCGGGATGGTCTCCTCCCGCGTCATCGTCGCCATCAACTCCGACCCGCAGGCGCCGATCTTCCGCGTCGCCGACTACGGGATCGCCGGGGACCTCTTCCAAATCGTCCCCGCCCTGACCGCGGCGGTCCGGAAGGCCCGCGGCCGCTGACGACGGGTCAGAGGTTCCGGGCGAGCTCGGAGACGTCCCGGGCGGCGGTCGTCCACCGGAGCTTCGAGCGGCGGAACGCCTTCCACGCCGTTCGGATCGCGTGCTCCTTCGGCGAACCGGTCTCGGTCATCATGTCGTGCAGGAGCGCGTAGGCGAGCTCCGGGTACTCCTGGTAGAACCGCGGGTTCCACTTCACCCGGTCGAGTCCCTCGAAGTCTCGGAAGTCGGCGATCACCCCGGACGACCGGAGTCTCCGCTCGTATCCGGCGAGCGACGCCGCGGGGCCGCCGCCGGCGGATTTCGCCTCGAGGGCCGTCTCCGCCGCGAGCAGGCCGGTGCGCACCGCGTAGTTCATTCCCTGGATCACGAGGCCGTTCGAGAAGACGAACCCCGCGGCATCCCCGGCGACCATCCATCCGTCCCCGTGGAACGACGCGGGCCGGCTCGCCCAGCCGCCGGAGATCAGCTTCGCGCCGTACTCCACGAGCTCGGCCCCGTCGAGGCGGCCGGCGATCTCGGGGTGGAGCTTGAACGTCTCGATTAGGTCGTGGCTCTGGACGTTGCGCCCGAACATCGAGGCGATGTTCAGGATGAGCCCGAGGGAAACGGTGTCCTGGTTCGTGTAGAGGAACCCGCCGCCCATCACGCCGGGCGGGAAGATCCCGGCCACCCACTCCTCGGCGTGACCTTCCCCCGCGCGGACGTTGAACCGGTCCTCGATGGTTCCCTTCGGCAGCCGGTACACCTCCTTCACCCCGAGCTCGGTCGCCTGCGCGTTGAAGCGCGCCTGCGGACGGATCGGGGTTCCGAGGGACAGCCGGGAGTTCGCTCCGTCCGCGAGGATCGTCACGGGGGCGGTCATCGTCTCCCCGCCCTGGACGACGCCGTGGACGCGCGTTCCTTCCCAGTTCAGCCGGTCGACCGGGACCGACGAGACGACCGTCGCGCCGGCCGACTCCGCCTGGGCCGCGAGCCACTTGTCCGTCTTCGACCGGAGGACCGAGTGCGCGACGTACGGCGGCTTCGCCCACCCACCGTCGGAGAGGGAGAACGAGACCTGGCCCTCGCGGGTCAGGAACCCGAACCGCTTTCGGACGATGTGCCGCTCGACGGGCATCGACTCCCACCAGTTCGGCACGATCGAGTCGAGGTCGTGGCCCCAGAGGATCCCTCCGGAGAGGTTCTTCGCGCCGGGCTCGGCACCCCGTTCGAGGAGCAGGACGTTCGCGCCGCCCTTCGCGAGGCGGATCGCCGCCGAGGAACCGGCCATCCCGGCGCCGACGACGATGGCATCGAAGTCGTCCGCCATCCGGAGGTCCGGACGCCGAACGGCGGGGCCGCTTTAAGGTTCGGCGGGAGCGGCTACCGACCGGGGCCGGCGGAACCGGCCATCGTCCCGGAGCCGACCTGCCGGGAGAGCCCCTGGGTGGCGTTCTCGACCAGGCGCTGGAACTCGAACGGCTTCGGGATTCCGTGCCACATCTCGTTCCCGATCGCGCGTCCCGTGCCACCTTCGGAGGAGACGGTCACGCTGCCGAACCCGAGCATTCGCTGCCCGACGCTCTGGTGCACGTCGACGCCGCGCACCTGGGCGATCGGGATCTCGTCGAAGTCCCGGCCGAGGATGCCGCGCTGGAGGATCACGCGGTTCGAGGTGACGGCATAGACGTTCGTCGCCCACCGGAGGAATCGGATGAGAAGCCAGATCACGACGATCAGCGTCAGCAAAAGGCCGAAGATCACGAGGTAGGACCCGGGCGAGGTCCCCGAGATCGTTGGGAACTTGGCGAACGCCGACGAAAGCCCCCCGACCTGCGGCCAGCTCGGATAGCGCACGCTCAGGGCGACATAGTCGAAGATGAGCACGAGGACGAGGACGAGGACCGGTCCGGGAAAGTAGTAGAGACGCGTCGCGCGGGTCTCCCGCAGCAGCTGTTCGCCGTCGGCGAGGTACGTCGCCTTCAGCAGCTTCGGCATCGAGCGGACGGGGGTAGAGGCAGCCACGGCCCTTCGTGGGGCTCCTGCCCCATAAAGCCTCCTTTTCGTCGGACGGCCCCATCGACGAGGCCCCGGGCCCCGACGCCAGGCCCGGCCGGGGGACGAGGCATCCGAAGACGGGGCCGGGACTCCACGGTCTTCAGGCCCACGCGCGGGTCGTTAGCCCACGGCCCGGAATCGGCACGGCCCGGGCCAAATACTCCCCGCCATCTCGACCGGCCGATGGGGGTCACGGACTGCCACGTCCACATCAACCCGATCTGGCAGATGCACCCCGCCGCCCGGGCGCTCGTCGGGCACGGGGGCGAGGGGGCCGAGCTCGAGGCCTACGCCCGTTCGCCCGAACGCTTCCTCGCGTACCTCGACCGGTGCGGCGTGGACCGCGCGGTCCTCGTGAACTACGTCGCGCCGGAGATCGTCGGGTACACGACCGAGGCGAACGACTTCGTCGGGGAGTATTGCCGCGCCGACCCTCGCCGCCTCGTCGCTGTCGGCTCGGTGCTCCCCAGCCACCCCGACCCGGGGGCGGAGGTCGAACGTTTGGTCCTCCAGCTCGGGATCCGGGCGCTCAAGCTCCATCCCCCACACCAATTGTTCGCCCCGAACGAGTACGTCCACGGGAATCGACCGGGCCTGCGGGCCATCTACGCCGCCTGCGAGCGCCTCCGCGTCCCGGTCATCGTGCACACGGGAACCTCGGTGTTCCCCGGGGCCCGCAACCGGTTCGCGGACCCGATGCTCGTGGAGGACGTCGCGATCGACTTCCCCGAGCTCACGATCGTCCTCGCCCACGGCGGACGACCGCTCTGGACCGACCACGCGAGCTTCCTCGCGCGGCGGTTCCCCAACGTCTACCTGGAACTCTCGAGCGTGCCGCCGTCAAAGCTGCTCGAGTACTTCCCAAACCTGCCGAAACTGGCCGACAAGACCGTGTTCGGGAGCGATTGGCCCGGGCCCGGCGTGAAGGACATCGCGGCGAACCTGGCGGCGTTCCGGGCGCTCCCGCTCCCGGACGACGCCCAAGCGAAGATCCTCGAAGAGAACCCGCTCCGCGTCTTCCCGACGACACCCCTCACGTGAAATACCCCGGGCCGCTCCTTTCGACGTGGCCGACACCGAATTGCCCGAGCCTCCGGCTTCCGCCGCGGCGCCGGGGGCTATAGAGACGCCGGCGAGCGTCGTCGTCGTCGCCGAAGGGGGCGAGGAGGTCGGACGGCTCCCGATGCCGCGGCGTGCGCGCGGCGAGATCTTCGGGGTCGCGAGCCAATTGCTCGGTGCCGCCCGAATCCGGGTGATGTGCGAGGACAACATCTCGCGGATGGGCCGGATCACCGGGAAGATGAAGAAGAAAATGTGGATCCGCGAGGGGGACCTGTTGATCCTCCGACCCTGGGGATTCCAGGAAGGGAAGGCGGACATCCTGTTCCGGTACAGCCGGACGCAGGCGACGTACCTCGCCCGCCGGAACCTCCTGCCCGCGTCGGTCGACGTGTTCTCGATCGTCGAGACACCGTCCGACGCCCCGCCGGCCGCCTAATCCCGATGGCCGCCCCGGACGGGCCGCTCCGGACCTCGCTCGAGATGGCGATCGCCGAGCGGAACGCGGTCGCGCTCGGCGTCTCGGTCCAGCAGCTGATGGAGAACGCCGGCCGCGTCGTCGCCGAGGCGGTCATGGCGAGAGTCTCGGACCCGGCGGGCCGCATCGTCGTCCTCGCCGGCGCCGGCAACAACGGTGGCGATGGGACGGCCGCGGTCCACTACCTTCGGGCGGCCGGCCGGGCCCCGGAACTCTGGATGGTCGCCGGCGCCGCGGCGATCCGTTCGATCGCCGCCCGCCGGGCGTTCGAGCGAGTCGCCGGTCTGCCGGGCGTTCACGAGGGAGTCCCGACGACGGCGGACCTGGTCGGGGCGGCGGTCGCCGTCGACGCGATGCTGGGCACCGGCCAGTCCGGTGAGCTTCGGGAACCGTACCGGTCCGCCGTCACCGCGATCCGGAACGCCCATGTTCCGGTGCTCGCCGTCGACCTGCCGACCGGATTCGACGGACCGGACCGGTTGCCGGTCGAGGCGACCGTCACGCTCTCGGCCTCGAAGGTCGGCCTCGACCGCTCGTCCGGCGGGGAGATCACGGTGCGCCCGATCGGCATCCCCGACGCCGCGTTCGACCGTACCGGGCCGGGCGAGTATCTGGCGTACCCCCGGCCGACCACGCGAGGTCGACGGGCCCGAGTGGCCATCGTCGGGGGCGGACCGTTCACGGGCGCCCCGGCGCTCGCGGGGCTCGCAGCCCTTCGGTCGGGCGCCGAACGGGCGACGATCTACGCTCCCCGCCCGGCGGCCGAGGCGATCCGGGCCCTCACTCCCGACCTGGTCGTCGTCGCCTCGGGAACCGAGCGGCTCCGTCTCGCGGACCTCCCCGCCCTGCTCGCGTCGCTTCGCTCCTCGCGGGTCGGCGCAGTCGTCGTCGGCATGGGGCTTGGCCGGGATCCCGAGACCCTCCTCGCGGTCCGGTCGCTGCTGACGGAACTCGCGGGGCTCGTGCCCCTGGTCGTCGACGCCGATGCCCTCGACGCGCTCCCCGACCGCCTCCCGGCCGCCGCCAGCGCCCCGGTCGTCGTGACCCCCAACGAGGGGGAATTCGCCCGGGTGTTCGCACCGACGTCGGTCGGGCTCCCGGCGTCGCCCACCGCGGCGGTCGAGGCCGTCGCGCGAGCGCGGGGCTGTACCGTCGTGCGGAAGGGGGCCGAGGACGTCGTGGCGTCACCGGAGCGGACCGTCATCTCCGGCCCCCATTCGCCCTCCATGAACGTCGGTGGCTCCGGCGATGTGCTCGGCGGCGTGATCGGACGCCTGCTCGCGGAGCCGCTCCCGGGGTTCGCCGCGGCGCGGCTGGCCACGCACTGGGTCGGTGACGCGGGCCGTCTCGCGGCGGCCGAGCGCGGCGACGGCCTTCTCGCGACCGACCTGCTGGAGGCTCTCCCCGTCGCCCTCCGCGAGGGACTTCGGTACGCGCCACTCGGTTGAGCCCGGTTCGGGCGTTCACGCGTACCGGACGCGCCCTCGGATCTCCTTCGCTCGCGCCCGCACGGCGGCCGCCCCGATCGGATTCCCTGCTTCGTAGCCGCGGACGAACTCCCCGAGCAGTTCCTCGCCTTTCGCGTGGAGCGACCGGAGGTCCTCCTCCACCAGGTGGAGGTCGATGGCGAGCTCCTCGACGCCGGGGCTCCGCGAGCCCATTGAGAGGTCGAGGAAGGCGGGAGGCGCGTCCGGGCCGGAGGGGAACAGCACGTTCGAGCTGGTCAGGTCGCCGTGGGAGATCCCCCCGGCGTGGAGGCGGCCAAGACCCTCGCCGAACGCCCGCAGCGCCGTTCGCAGCGGCTCGATGTCGGCGGGGTGGCGCTCGAGGAGCTCCCTCAGCGTCGGACCCGCGAGCGACTCCAAGATGATCCGATGCTTCACGAGGTCGAGGTCGTAGACGATCGGCGTCCGCACGCCCAGCCTCCGCGCGTCGACAAGGAGCCGGGCCTCCGTCCGCGTCCGCTCCTTCCGGAGCCGTTCGTCGAGCGATTTCGGCCGGTAGCTCTTCGATTCGCGGTCCTTCAGGTACGCCGGCCAGCCGAGCCACTCGACGGCGCGGATCGACGCCTCGGCCCCCCGGGAGACCGGTCGGCCTTCGGACGCCTCGACCATCCGGCCCTCTCAGCCGACCCGGTGCGCGGCGACCGCGCGGACGATCGCTTCGCGCGCGAGGCGGGCGGCGAGGGCGCTTGTGTTGCCGGTGTCGTAGTGGGGCGAGACCTCCATGATGTCGAGTCCGGCCAGGCGCGGCGCCACGGCGCCGATCGCGTACTTCACGTCGCGCGGCGTCAGCCCGAACGGCTCCGGAGTCCCGGTACCCCCGGCGTAGGCCGGGTCGATCGCATCGATATCGAGCGAAACGTACACCCGGTCGGTGTGCAGCAGGTCGAGGGCCTTCTTGACGGACGCCTCGATCCCGTCCTCGGCCACCTCGTGGGCCGTGATGAACGGCATCCCGATCGTGCGGTTGTCGTCGACCTCTTCCCGGGAGACGGAGCGGACGCCGAGCACGACGACGTTCTTCGCCCCCAGACGGTCGACGATGCGGCGCGAGGAGCACGCGTGGCTGCGGTCGTCGCCGAGGTAGCTCGACCGGAAGTCCATGTGCGCGTCCAGGTAGAGCACCCCGAGGGACTGGCCGTCCGGGTAGGCTTCGACGCACGGAGGCGAGCAGGCGTGGTCCCCGCCGAGGATGACCGGGATCTTGCCGGCCGAGTAGATCGGCCGGACCTCTTCCCGGACCGACGTCACCATGTCGCGCGCGAAACCGAACTCTTCGACGTTGCCGAGGTCGTGGATCGGGACCTCGGAGAGGTCGACCCCGGTCTCGAGGTCGTACGACTCGAAGTTCCAGGAGTGCTGGCGGATCGAATCCGG
>DAIQBL010000019.1:0-25552 GCA_036781185.1 Thermoplasmatota archaeon
ATGGCGAGCTTCTCCTCGAGGAGCACCTCGTGGACCTTCTCGCCCTTGAACTCGAGAGCGAGGATCGCCTTGGTCGCCTCCTCGGCCTCCGCGACCGTGGCGGCAAACCGGACGGCGCCGCCCTTCCCCCGGCCGCCGGCCAGGACCTGGGCCTTGACGACGCACGGCAAGGCCACGCCGGCGGTTCGGAGCGCGTCCGCGACCTCGGACGGCGCCCGGACGACCGTTCCCTTCGGCAGCGCCACGCCGTACTTCCGGAAGATCTCCTTCCCCCGCCACTCGGCCAGCTTCACCATCGGAACGTTCCTCTCGGGCTCGCGAGTCGGGCGGGCTAATAATGGTCCCCCGATGGGATAGCCTACGAAGCCCGCGGGCGAATCTTCCGGCGAACGCCGCGCCGATGCCTCGGAGAGCTCCCGTCCGCCGGGGGTTCACGGGCGCGGGCACCGGGGGGCCCGGCGATCGACGGTCCGAGCAGGTCGAGGAGCTGGCCGGCCACCTCCGACTTCGGCCCTTCGAGCCACTTCCCCGGCCCGGCGGGTCCGATAAGGACGACACGGGTCGTTGGCGCCCCGAGGGACGTCCGGTCGTTCGCGACAACCCAGTCGAGGGAATTCTCCTTCAGAGAGCGACGCGCCTCGGATTCGAGGGCCGACGCGTCCCGGCCCGCTTCGAGCTTGAACCCGACGAGCCGGTGCGGCGCGGGAATGGCGCGCCGGAGCTCGGGCAGGATCTTGGGGGCCGCCCGGAGCTCCAGCCGCAGGGTATCCGACTCCCGGGACGGGATCTTGCCCGCCCGGGCGTCGATGGTGTAATCGGAAAGGGCCGCCGGGACGAGCACGGCGTCGGCCTTCTGGAGGGCCCCGAGCTCGGCGGTGATCAAGGCGCGGAGGTCCCCGACGCTCCGCCAGCGGCGTGTGGTCAGGTAGCGCGGAACGGGAACCTGCAGCGACCCCGCCCACAGCTCGACGTTGGCGCCCCGGAAATAGGCCTGTACGGCGAGCTGTACGGCCGTCTCCCCGGAGCTCTCGTTGGTCAGGGACCGGACCTCGTCGATCGACTCGCGGCTCGCGCCCCCGACGACCACGACCTTCCGCCCGGTCCACGGGCCGGAGGCGAGCCGGTGCAAGACGGCGGCCGCCACCTCCTCCGGCGGGGCGAGCTTCTCCTCGCCCTCGGCCGCCTCGGGGCGGATCAGCCCGACCCCCCAGGAGACGAGGCGGTCCAAGTTCTCGCGGACCGCGGGATTCTGCCCCATGTGGGCGTGCATCGCGGGGGCGAGGAGGATCGGCACGCCGCCGCCAAGGGCCACGGAGGCGCACGAGGTGACCGCAGTGTCGTCGATCCCGTGCGCGATCTTCGAGATGGTATTCGCCGTCGCCGGAGCGATGAGGAGGAGGTCGGCGCGGTCCTCGCCGGGACCGAGGAGGGTGACGTGTTCCACCTCCCCGGTCAACCGGACGATCGTCGGGTGTCCCGTGGCGAACGCCAGCGCTTCCTCGCTGACGATCCGGGTCGCCTCGGGACTGAGGACCGCGCGGACGTCGGCTCCGTGTCGAATCAGCTCGCGGATGATCCGCGGCGTCTCGATCGCCGCGATCGATCCGGTCACCCCGAGCACGATCCGGCGCCCAGCGAGGAGCATCGAGTGGCGTCCCCGGATCGCGCGGCTCGGGTGCATCGCTCCGGCCCACCGGCGGCCGAGCCCATCAAGTCGACGGGGGTCGGCCGGCGCCGGTCCGCTTATCCGCCGAGCCGCCTCGACGGGACGGATGCCCGGCCGGATCCACGCGGAGGAGCCTCGCAACGGCCCGCCCGGGACCGAGACCCCCCTCCCGATGGTCCCGACGGCGACGTCGCAGTTCGCGGAGATCTCCCGCGGGCTGATCCAGGAGCAGCCCCCCCCGGAGCCGAAGCAGCTCGAGCGGGGCGCGGTGATTTTCGACGTCGACGGCACGCTCCTCGACGACATGGGGCCGATCAGCGAGCTGGCGGGAAAGCTGCTCTTCGAGACGTTCGGGACGCCGGAGGCCGAGGGCCGCCAGCACTACCTCGCCACGACGGGCATGCCGTTCGAGGCCCAGCTCTCGCAGCTGTACCACGACGCCCCGGAGGACGAGCGGCGGTCGGTAGCGCGGACGTTCCACATGCGGAAAGTCTCGGAAGCCTACGCGATCGCGAAGCCGTTCCCGGAGATGCCGAGGACACTGAAGCGCCTCGCGGCCGCCCGTTGGACCCTCTCCGTCTCGACCGGCGCGGAGCGGGAGATGGCCGACCTCGTGCTCGAACGCGAAGGCTTGCGATACTGGTTCGAGGACGTGCTGGGATCGGGTCAGGGCACGAAGCGCGAGCACCTGGCCGAATACCGCCGGCGCTACCCCGGCGTTCCGCTGATCCTCGTCGGGGATTCCCGGTTCGACCTCGAGGCAGCCCAGTCGGTGGACGGCGTGATCGCGGTCGCCCGCGCCACACGGCTCCAGAACTGGACGCTCAGCCCCGACGACCTCAAGCGATGGGGCGCGGCGTGGGCCGACTACTCCCTCGCGGAGCTCCCTGAAGCGCTCGAACGGATCGTCCGGTCGCCGACGCCGGCCCGATCGGAAGTGCCCCGCCGCCGCAAGACCCGGTAGGGCCGGGACCGAGAGTCTCCGAGAGCGGGGGTCGGCCCCGCCCTCGTTTGAACCCGGGTCGAGGGATCCACAGTCCCCCAGGATAGGCCAAACTACCCCATCCCGGCCGCAGCCGAGCGAGGTCGGCCGGAGAAGAAAAGGCTTCCGTCGCGGATGAGGGGCGGACCTAGCGGTACGCCCAGACGACGGCTTGCCCGAAGAACCGCCACGGCACGTCGACGTGGGCGAAGCCGGCGGTCTCCAGATGGCGGAGCTCGTCGGAGAGCGTGCACGGGTGGTCGAACGCCTCGTGCTCGTGCCAGACCCTTTGGAGCGCCTGCGACGTCCCGTGGCCGCTCAACTCCTGCGCGACCTGGCCGAACCTCGAGTCGAACACGGGGTCCTCCGGGAGGTGGTCGTCCGCGTCCCCGAAGTAGCCCCCCGGCAAGAGGGACTCCCGGACCTTGCGGAACAGGCGCCACTTCGCCCGGTCCTCAAGGTGGTGGATCGCGAGCGAGGAGACGACGGCGTCGTACCGACCGTCCGAGGGAAACTCGGCGAGGTCGCCCTGCACGAGCGTGACCCGGTCCTTGTAGCGTTTCAGCTTGGTCCGGCCGAGCGCGATCATGCGCCGCGACAGGTCGATCCCGACGAGCTCGGCGTGCGGGAATCGGGCCATCAGCCGCGCCGTCAGCGTGCCGGTCCCCACGCCGAGCTCGAGGACCCGGATCCGGCGGGTCGGCGCGAACGGGATCCCCCAGAGAAGCGTCTGGTGGAGCTCGTCGTAGCCGGGCATCGTCTCGGCGGCGGTCCGGTCGTAGCCGGCCGCCTCCCGGTCGAACTCTGCCTCGCTCCGACCGAGCCGGCCGCCCCGTGGCATCGACCGCCCGAGCCGCCCGACCTTATGTCGTCGCGCCCGGCGCCGGTCGGACCTCCCGGAGTGGGCGCACGACCCGCTTATCCGCCGAGCCGCCTCGGAGACCTCGCATGGCCGAGCCCGAACCCGGATCCCCCCGGGATCGACTCCGCGGCTGGTTCGACGTCGCGGCCTCCTACTTCCCGTCGATGGCGTTCGACGGAGAGACCGTCCTCTACCTCTCGGACGCGGGAGAGCTGCCGCAGGCGTTCCGGGTTTCCGCCGGGGGCGGGACCTCGACTCCGATCTCCCCGGCGGGTCGACGGGTCGGCGCGATCGACGCCTCGCCGAAAGGGCCGAGCGCGCTCGTCTCGATCGACTCGGGCGGTGACGAGCACTGGCAGCTCGGGCTCCTGCACGGTATCGACGCGGCAAAGCCCGCGCTCCGTCCGCTCACGAACTCCCCGAAGGTCATCCACTCCGCGGGCGCCTGGCGGCCGGACGGCTCGGAGTACCTGTTCGCCTCGAACGCGCGCGACCGCCGATTCTTCGACGTCCACTCGGTGGCGGTCGGTCCGCCGGATCCCGCCCCGAAGGAGCTGTACCGGGGGGACGCCCTCCACGAGGTGATCGCCGCCGACGCCACCCGGGTCCTCCTGGGTCGCTACAACACGAATCTCGACGTCGACCTCCTCCTCCTCGAGGGCGACCGTGTCGTCCACCTGAACCCGCATTCGGGCGAAGAGTCCGTGTTCGCTGCCGACCTCACCCGTGACGCGGTGTTCGCCGGCGCGAACCCCTCCCGCGAGCTCGCCGCCCTGGTCCGGTACCGGCCCGGCCGGCCCGGGCACGAGTTCCTCCGCGAGTACCCCGGCGACGTCGACATCGTCCGCGCCTCGCCCGACGGCAACACGGTCCTCGTCGGGGTGAACCGGGACGGGTGGACCGAGCTCCATCTGTACGAGCCGTCGACCGGTACCGACCGGCCGTTCCCGACCTCCCCCCACGGGGTGGTGACGAGGGTCTCCTGGGCCCCGGACGGCAGCGCATTCGCCCACGACCTCTCCTCGGTCGACGGGGTCGAGGTGTACCGGCGGTCGATCGAGACCGGCAAGCCTCGCCGGCTCACGACCTCGGCCCGACCGGTGCCGACCCATCTGAGTCCCCCGAAGCTCGGCAAGTTCGGGGCGACCGACCGGCTCAGCGTGCCGTACTGGGAGTTCGAGCCGACCGGCCCCGCCCGCGGGACGGTGATCGAGGTTCACGGCGGCCCCGAGGCCCAAGCCCGGCCCGGCCTCAACCGGTTCCGCCAGTTCCTCGTCGCCGAGGGGTGGCGGGTCATCGTACCGAACGTCCGCGGGTCGACCGGCTACGGACGAACGTACGTCCATCTCGACGACGTCCGCAAGCGGATGGAGAGCGTCCGGGACCTTCGGGACCTCGTCGACCACCTCATCGCGATCAAGCGCGCGGAGCCGGGGCAGGTCGGGATCCTCGGCGGCAGCTACGGCGGGTTCATGGTGCTCTCGGCGCTCTCGACCTATCCGAAGCTGTTCGGCGCCGGCGTGGACATCGTCGGTATTGCGAACTTCGTCACGTTCCTCGAGGAGACGGGTCCGTGGCGCCGCGCGATCCGCGAGGCGGAGTACGGCAGCCTCGCGAACGACCGCGAGTTCCTCGAATCGATCTCCCCGATCCGCCACGCGGACCAGATCGTCGCGCCGCTCCTCGTGATCCACGGTCGGAACGACCCGCGCGTACCGGCGCGGGAGGCCGAACAGATCGTGGCGACCCTGCGCGGGCGCGGCCGAACGGTCGAGCTGATGATGTTCGAGGACGAGGGCCACGGCATCGTCGGGCGGACGAACCGCGAGCGGGCGTACGGCCGCGCCGCCGAGTTCCTGGCCGAGCAGCTCGGGGGCCGGGCCGCCTCCCTTCGGTAAACCTCGGGCGGCTACTTCGGCGACTTTCTCGCCGGCGGCCCGGCCCGGCGGTCGAGCCGGATCCGGAGCGCGTGCCCGGTGATCGCCGGGTCGTTGGTCTCGAATCGCGACGGCACGATCTCGGCGACGGCGAACCGGTCGCCGAACACGGGCCCGATCTCCGACGCGGGGACCCGCCGGGGTCCGCCCCAGTTCGGCTCGGAGTCGCTGAAGCAGAGGATGTACGCCCGGCCTCGCGGGCGAAGCACCCTATGCAGGCTCGCCGAGTACCGAAGGCGGTCCGCGTCGTCGAACGTGTGGAATAGCCCGCAGTCGAGGACCGTCGCGACCGACCCGGAGGGAACCTCGAGGGCGAGAGCGTCGCCGACGTCGAACTGCGCGGCGAGGTCCCGGGCCTTGGCCTTGTCCCGGGCCCGCTCGATCGCGGTCGGCGCCCCGTCGATCCCCCGCACCGCGAGACCGCTCGCCGCGCACGCGAGCGCGTTCTCGCCCGTACCGCAGCCGAGGTCCAGGACCGGAGGTCGGAGGGCACCGGCCGCGATCAACTCGAGGACGGCCCCTTGCGGGCGACCGATGTCCCACGGGGGACGCCCCTGGCGGTACACCCCCTCGAAGAAGCTCACTTCGACCTCCGGCGACTCATCGGCCGTGCGGCCGAGAGACCGTCCCGAATCCGGAACCTCTCGAGGACGGCGGCCTTCGGCGCCAGCACCATCCAGCCCTCGCGCGGGTCCCCGATCGCGACGAAGTCCCCGGCGAGGTACCGGTCGCCGAGGTAGGCGGCCGAGGCGGCGTCGAGCTCGTCGTGCGTGATGCCCGGCGTCTCGACCCCGCCCCAGAGTCCACTTCGGACCAGGCCGGCCTGCAGCCTCTCGACGCCCGCGCCCTTCCGGGGGATTCCGAGGAGGTCCTGACTCGCGCCGGGGTACCCTTCGATCGTGCGGAATCCCTCGAACTCGATCCGGGCCTTCAGGCGCAGGCCGCGTGAGGTGAGGGCGCGCATCGGTCCGAGACTGATGGGGAAGAATCGGATCCCGAGGCGGAGGAGCAGGCGGTCGGAAGCGCGAAGGTGCGGCGGGCCCGGCGCATCGATCGAGGGGCGTCCGAGCGGCAGGAACAGCGGCGCGTCAATGCTCACGACGTCCGGCGACGCCGAACGAATCGACGCGAGGATCTCGGCGTCGGGGCCGAGCACGCTCGTCTCGGTCCGGCCGTCCGCCTCGAGCCGGCAGAATCCGGTCCGTCGGGTCTCGCTGCCCGCCAGGTCGATGCCCACCGAGAGCCCCGGCCGCCCGACCCGCCGGGTCGGGCGCCGCGCTTCCGCGGTCCCCGAACGACGCGCCATGGTACCGCCAACTCCTTCGGGGGGCTTCTAATAGACGGTCCCAAGAAACGTTCGTCGTGGCCGCCCCCTCCGACACCGCTGCCGGTCCTATTCCCTCTCCCCCACCCCGCCGGTGGTGGCGGAGCCCCCTCTTGCTCCTGCTCCTTCTGACTCCCGGCATCCCCGAGTACCTCACCGGCTCGAGCTCCATCACGGCCCTCGTCGTCAGTCCCGCCGGGTTCGCGCTCCAGTTCGCCCTGAACGCCGCGCTCTACACCGCGGGCGCCCTTCTCATCCGGGAAGCGGTCGTCCGATGGGGGAAGGGCTGGGGGTCGGTCCTCCTCCTCGGCGCGGCGTACGGGATCGTCGAGGAGGGCCTCGCCGTCCACACGTTCTTCCGGGCCGGCGGCAACCCCGTCGGGATCCTCGGGGCGTACGGCCGTCTCTACGGCGTGAACTGGGTCTGGGTCTCCGGCCTCACCGTCTTCCACGCGGTGTACAGCATCGCCCTTCCGCTCCTGATCCTCGGGCTCGTCTATCCGGAGACGAAGGGCCGACCGCTCGTCGGTCGGCGGGGGCTCACCGTCGCGGCCGTCGCATACATCGCCGACGTCCTCCTGCTCACGGCGATCGTCCCCGCGCATCCCAACCTCGGTCAGACCGCCTTCTTCCTCGGGGCCATCGCGCTCCTCGTCGCGCTGGCATACCGGATCCCGACCGACCTTCTGGCTCCGCGACCCGGGCCCTCCCGGACCTCGCCGCTGCGTCTGGGGTTGCTCGGGCCAAGTTGGTTCCTACTGTGGCTCCTCGTCGGCTCGTTCCTGCCGTTCACCCGGACGCCCCCGATCCTGGACATCGCGATCCTGGCGGCCGGCGAGCTGGGGATGCTCGGCGTTCTCTCGCGGGGCGTCGGGGCGTTCGACGCCGAGTGGTCCGCCCTCGCCTTCGCGACCGGCCTCATCGCCGTCCTCGTCCCGTGGGAGCTGCTCCTGGTCGTCCAGAGCGACCCGCTCGCCCTCGCGCTCGGCATCGGCTCGGTGGTCGCCCTCGTCCGGTTGCGGAAACGCGTCGCCGAGCGGACATTCGCACGAGCGGGTCCCCCCGACGGCGCGCTGCGCTGGCCGGCCCCGACGGGCGACCATCCGATCTGACCGGCCCGGGCCGAGCCGTTAGCGCCGGGGGCCCGGACGGCGTCGGAGCAGGACCACCAGTCCCGCGAGGGCGACGACGACGAGGCCGCCGAGGATCGCCCAGGTTGTCCCGCCCAGGTCGCCGAGTCCGCCTCCCCCGTTCGTCGCGGGGGGGGCCGGGAGCGCGGTCAGGTTGATGTTCAGCGTGGAGGCCGCGCCCGCGGCGATCGAGACGTTCGTCTCGAACGTTTGATACCCCGCCAGCGACGCGACGACCGAGTAGGTGCCGGGCGGGAGTGAAACAACGTACGTCCCGTCCGATAGGTTCGTCACGGCCCCGCCAACCGTCAGCCGAGCGGCGCCCGGGGCGACGCTGCCCTGGAGTTCGCCGGGCGAGATGGCGAAGAAGACGTACTGGACCGCGCCGGTCGAAACGACCTGGACGTCGCCGGTGGTCGGGGTGATCGTCACGGTGCGGTTCGCGCTCGCCGTGAAGCCGTACGTCCCGTTCGGGAGCGAGACGACCAGGATGTCGGTCGGTCCCGAGACGTTCTGGCCGTCGACCGAAACCGTCCAGACGACTCCCGGAGGCCGGTTCTCGGCGACGAAGTCCGAAACGTACACGGTCGCCTGCCAGCTGAAGGTCCGGACGTTCAGTCCGGCCGAGACGTTGATGCTCCCGTTGTACGTCGCAAGGTAGTAGCCAGCGACCCCGCTCACGGCGTACGAATAGGTCCCCGTACGGAGGGCGGTCGAGAGCATGGCGCTCGATCCAGCGAGCGGCACGCCGTTGACGGTGACCGACCAGGGCGAGCCGGGCGGGAGCCCGACCGAGACGAATTCGAGCGGATAGTACTGGAACGGTGCGAGCAGGATCGACCGGTACTCCCCGGCCGACATGGTGACATTCGTCGCCCCAACCACGCTCCCGTTCACGAGGAGCTGGAGGGCGAACGTTCCGGGGGCAAGGGTCAGGTTCGCGAGCCCTCCGACGAACGGGACAGCGATCCCACTGACGCCGATCGTCCCGGTGCTGACGTTGCCGGTGCTCACCCGAAGCGTCGCCGTGTTCCCCGGCCCGTACAGCCCTGCGAGGGTCCCGCTCCCGATCACGGAGTGGCCGTACAGTGCCCCGGTCGTGCCGTTCGGCGAGAACGAGTCGACAATGTTCGACATCGACTCGGCGGTATTCCCCCCGTGGTTGTACGCCGACCGGACGGCCTGCAGGTTGTGGCCGTTCCACTCCGACAGGGTGAGGTTCAGGTCGGCCGTGACGGCCCGCTGGGAGAGTCCCCCCCCGGGGCCACTGAGGGTCCACTCCGCGTCGTAGTACCCGCCGAGGGGCGTGTACTGGAATCCGTCCACGAGGAATCCTTGATCGACGCCGACCGACGTGAACGGGAACGTCACGTTGTCGAACGTCACCCACCCGGACCCGTCCTGGTACTCGAAGGCGACATGGGGCGAACCGGAGGCGTTGGTCGCGACGACCCGGGCGGTGATCGTCGTGGGTTCGCTGAGGGCGACGCCCGAACCGGCGTACCCGTTGGCGACGTCCGCGTAGTACGTGCTTCCGATGACCGAGCCGTTCCCGGCGACCGAGCTCGCGTAGATCGCCCCGGTGCCGCCCGATAGGTTCCAGACGTTGTCCTCCCAGTAGATCACCTGCGAGTGGGTGTCGAAGAACGCCACATCCTGGATCCAGAAGACGAACGTCGACGGCCCGCTCGCGACCACGTCCTCGACGTTGAGCTGGAATGTCATGTTCGGGCCGGCCGAACCGGTGGAGACGGAGAACGACCGGATGTCCGCGCTCGCCTGGATGAGGGGCGAAGCGTAGGCGTACCCGGCGCCCGAGGGGGTGACCCCGAAATCGGTGACCCCCATCGGGGCCGGTTCGGCCGTGTACGATTGGTTCGGGTCGATGACGAACGACCCGGGACGAAGCGCCGGATGTCCCAGGCGGGGGCCCGGAAGCGGGACGAGAGGGGTCGGCGCGCCGGGCGGAGCGAGCCCCGTATGCCCGCCCATGGGGAGAGCTGCGGTCCCCAGGGAGGCCGACACGACGGGCCAGCTGGCGACCAGCAGGGAGAAGACGACGAGGAGGAGCAGCCCTCCGGCCACCACCGGTCCCCGGGCGGGGGCCGTCGGCCTCGGAAACCCTCGGATCGGTCGCACGGCCCGCGCAGAATGGTTCCGTATTAAGGCGGTGAGGTCAGCTCCCATCGACGGGGCTCGCGCGGCGGCGGCGCGGGCGCGACAAGGTCGCTCCCCCGAGGGAAGGAGGATCGGGTGGCCGTCCAACGAACCCGGAACCTCGGGTAACCCGACGGGCGTCTATCGAACGGGCGGACGCCGTCGGATCACGACGACGAACGCGAGGAGTCCGACCGACAGGACGACGTAGAGGAGGAATCCGAGCGGGCTGACCATCGGGCCGGCTGCGCTCGACCCCCCGGCGGGGGCCGTCGAGAGCGAGGGCGTGGCAATCCCCCCGGGGGAGGCGCCGCGATGGCCGCGGGCCGGCGAGTGGCCCCCGCTCGGCGCCCCCGGGCCGGACGAGCCGCCGGCGGCGCCCGAGGAGACGCCAGAACCGTTGCCGCCGCCCGTGCCGTTCCCGCCGCCCGAGGAGTTTCCGCCGCCGGTGCCGTTTCCGTTGCCCGAACTGGTTCCATTCCCGGAGGTGTTCCCGCCGCCGGAGGTGTTGCCGCTGCCGGATCCGTTCCCGGACCCGGAGCCGTTCCCTCCGCTGGACCCGCCCGAGCAGCCGAACGTCCAGGTGTCGTTCAGGTAGGCGACGGGCGCGATGCCCCCGCCGGTGGTGACATACCCTCCGTAGAGGATCAGACATGAGGCGTCGGGGTCGTAGGCGAGGCTGGCCCCCCAGCGGGCGGTCGGAGAGCTCGAGCCGTTGAAAGCGCTCCAGGAGGTCCCGTTGAACTGCCAGGTGTCCGAATAGAATTGGAACCCCGTGTGGCCGCCGAACAGGACGTCGGTCCCGGTCACGGGGTCATACGAAAGGGACGGGTTGTTACGCGGGCCCGGGAGCGGAGCGTAGGTCCCGTTCGAGCCACCGCTGAGCGTCACGGGGGTCCACGCGCCGGACGCGAACGTCCAGGTGTCGTCGAGGTTGTAGGTGCTCCAGTTGAATCCACCGAACAGGACGACCTCCCCGAGCGTGGCGTCGTAGGTGATCCCGACCGAATCGCGGGCGGAGGGATTGTCCGCCGGATGGAGCTGGGTCCAGTTTCCGCCCGAATACGCCCAGGAGTCGTTGAAGTCGGCACCGATGTAGGTGTTCGTCGGGGCGTAGGTAAGGGTGCGGAACTGCTCCCCGTCGACGAGCAGGACGTAGCCATCGCGGGCGTCGTAGACGAGGCCGGCGGCCGCTCGGGCGGGCGGGCTGACGCTCGGGTGCTGTTGGGTCCACTGCCCGTGAACGAACGTCCACGTGTCGTTGAGGAACCCCGTGGCCGCGGTCCCGTTCCCGCCAAACAGGACGAGGCTGTGATCCTCGGAATCCCAAGCGAGGCTCGCGTAGAACCGCGCGGGAGGGGAGACGCTCGGGGTGAGCACCGACCAACTTCCGTTCTGGTAGACCCAGGTCGCGTTCGTCGGAGTGCAGGTGGAGAACCAGAAGTCGCCGCTCGCGCAGCCACCGAACAGGACGAGGTAGCCATCGACCGGGTCGTACGCCATCGCCCCACCCGCGGCGAGCCCGGGCGGCGACACGGCGGGGGCGAGCTGGGTCCAGGAGGCCGAGGCCTGCGGAGACGTGGCGGAGGCGGTCGGGTGCGCCGATCCGATCCCGGGCGAACCGAGTACGACCACCGCCGCCACGGTCAACACGCCGATCAGGGCGAGGAATCCGGTCAGAGAGATGCGGCGGAGGGGAGCAGCGGCAGCGCGCACGATGACCAGTGGAGACCCGGGCCAATATAAACCGCCCCCGCACGTATGCCGTCGGTACGGCATTCCGCCCTTGTACGGCACCATGGAACGCCGTACGGCACCGTCGCGAGACCGCGACGTGCGAGCCGACCGGTTTACCGGGCGGGAGGCCCAGCGTCGCCGGCCGGGCGAGTCCGGAGCTCCGTCGCCCGCTGCTCGCCAAGAGAGGTCAGGCGGTACACCTTCAGCCGCCGGCGCGCCCCCTTCACGTGCCGAAGCTCGGTGAAGACGAGGCCGGAGCTTTCGAGTCGCTGCAGGGATCGGGCGAACGCCGACTGGGGGCGGCCGAGGGCGTCGGACAACCCCGCCTGGGTGACCGTGGTCGACGCGAGTTCGTCCGGACCGAGTCGGCCCTGTCGCTGGAGGTGGACAAGGATCCGGTCGCTCAGGGACCCATTCCGGTCCGATGGGCCGACCGCCGCCACGGCCCCCAGTCCGATCGACCCGCCCACTACGGGGCTCGTCGGCCCGGCGGGGGCGCCGGGGAGGTCGGGGGTCGCCTCCGTCCTCGCGGCGCTTGGTCCGGTTCCTGGGCCCCGCGAGCCGTAAGCGGGCAACGAGGCCGGGGCGTCGGCCGGTGGCGACGGACGTCGGCCGGACCGCCACTTCCAACGGGCGACCCCCACGACGGCGGCCGCGAGCGCCGCGAGTCCGCCGAGGATGGCCCACGTCCACCACCCCGGTGGCCCGGTCGAGGCCTTGTGCGGGGTGATCGGTGTCGTTCCATTGGGCGTGGGGCCCGTCTTGTTCGTCCCGTTGCCCGGGGATCGGTTCGATGAGCCCGGGGCCACGAGGGAGACGCTCCAGGTCGCCGAGCGGGTGACCCCGCCGGAGTCGGAGACCGCGACCGATCCGGAGAAGTTCCCTTTCGCCGAATAATGATGCGTTACGGAGGCGGCCGCGCTGCCGTTCTCGAAGGTGCCGTCCCCGAACGCCCACGAATAGGAGAGACTCCCAATGCCGCCCGAGGCGGTCGCGGCGAGGGAGGCGTTGGCCGGGGCGGTCGAGCCAGAGAGCGTCGCCTGGACGTTCGCGGAGAGGGGGGGAATCCCGAGCGACCACAGGTCGCCGAGCGAGGTCACGCAGTTCGCTGAGGTGCATCCGCCGAACGCCGCGACCCCGCCGAGTCCGGAGTCGCCGGTTAGTGGCGACGCCCAACGACCCGGCGGCGCCCGACCGACGAGGGGTGTGACGTTCGTCCAGCTCCCCCGCTCGAATACCCACGTGTCGTTCGCCGGGACCTCGGTCCCGCCGCCGGGCGACGGGACGGCGCCCCCGAACAAGATGTCGGCGCCGTACGCGGAATCGTACGCGAACGGCGAGCCTCGACGTGGGCTCGGGGACGCGCCGTGGCCGGCCGTCGGATGCCACCCGGTGGCGTTGAAGAGCCAGGTATCCCCGCAGGGGCCCCCGCTGCAGTACCGTCCCCCGAACAGCACGATCCCTCCATCCCCCGGGTCGTTCGCCCCCGACGCCCAATACCGGGCCGACGGGGGCGTCCCGGCGATCGATGTCGTGTTCGACCACCGTCCGGACGTGAACGTCCAGGTGTCCCGAAGGGCGGCGCCGCTGGGGGCGAGCCCTCCGAACAGGACCGCCTCGCCACGGGTCGAGTCGTAAGCCACCGACGGCTCGAATCGGGGCGATGGGGGGGTTCCGGCCACCGCGGTGATGTTCCACCAGCTCCCGTTGAACAGCCACGTGTCGTTCAGGAACTGTCCGGCCGAATCCTGACCGCCGAACAGCACGACCCCGCGCCGCCCGGGGTCGTACCACGCGCTCGCGTCCCCGCGAGGGGAGGGAGCCGGCCGGGGACCGGTTACGGGCTCCCACGCCGCCGCGGTCCTCAGCCAGGTATCGTTCTCGACCAGACGGGTCGGCTGCGTACCTCCAAACAGGAGGTCGGCCCCGACGGCCGGATCATTCACGAACACGGCCGACCCGCGGCCCGGGGGCGTGAGCGAGGCCCCGAGGGTGCACCAGTTGGGTGTGCCCACCGGACCGGCGAGGACGACGGAGACCGCTCCGGACGTCGCGGACGTGCCCCCGGAGTCGGTCGCGGTGACCGTGGCCTCGAAGGTGCCGCACGCGCGATAGATGTGCGAGGAGTTGGCGGTCGAGGACTCCGGCGAGACCGCGCCGTCCCCGAACTCGAACTGGAACTTCCACGGGGGTACGCCGCCGGAAGCGCCCGCCGTGAATTCGATCGGCTCGCCGATGGCGGGTATGGGGGTGGCGAGCTGCACGGTCGCCTGGAGTGTCGGGACGCTTTCGAGGACCCAGGTGTCGTTCGCCGCGTACTGGCAGCCGATCCGCTCGCATCCGCCGACGAGCACGACCCCGGCGAGACTCGGGTCGTCGGCCATTCCACCGGTCCATCGCGGAATGGGCGGACCGCCGACCTCGGGCGTCACGTTCGTCCAACTGCCGTTCGCGTCGAATCGCCAGGTGGCGGCCGTGGGCTGGCCGTACTGGGTCGTGTCCCCCCCGAACAGGATCACCGAATCGTCAGCCGTGTCGGCCGAGAGGAACGGTCCTCGCAGGGGACCCGGGGAGCGGGCCGGATGGAGCTGCGTCCAACTCCCATTGAGGTACATCCAGGTGTCATTCAGGTTCGGACCGGTGTAATCCTGGCCACCGTACACGAGGAGGCCCCCCAACGCCGGGTCCGTCGCCGCGCCGGGAAAGACTCGACCCGTAGGCGGGGCGCCGGCGGTCAACGTGACGTTGGTCCACGTATCGTGGAAGAACGTCCACGTGTTGACGGTCAGGGTCCCGGGCGCGTTGACGCCTCCGACCAGCACGGCGGCTCCGCTCGACGGGTCGATCCCGAGCGACCCAGCCCCTCGGGGGCCTGGATTGCCGGTGACGTTCGGGGTGAGGTTGGTCCAGGAGCCGTTGCGAAACAGCCAGGTGTCGTTCAGCGTCGGGGCCCCGCTGGGCGCGAGTCCGCCATACACCAGGACGCCCCCCGCCGCGGGGTCCCACGTTCCCTCGGCCCCGGACCGGGCCGACGGAGAGGGGGAGGTTCCCGTCCATCGGGTCCAACCCGAATTGTTGTACTGCCAGGTGGCGTTCGACACGCTTCCCCCGGCCGAACCGCCGAATAGCAGCACGCCTCCGATCGGCGGATCGGGAGCGAGCACCATCCCGCCGATCGGGCCCGGGGTCGGACCGGTCGACGGGGTCCGGTTGAACCAGGACAGACCGCTGATCGCGGAGGGTCGGGTCGCGGCGAGCACAATTCGCGCCTCTCCGAAGCTCCGGGAACCGGCCCCGCCGGCGGGCCGAGGGCCGATGGGGTAGAGCGCGGGGGCCAGGAGCAGTACGATGGCCAGTACGACGGCGGCCCCCACTCCCAGGGCGACTCGGGGACGCCGGTCACGGGTCGCCATGGTCGGGCGAGGCGCGCCAGCACCGTCCCCGCTATGAGCTTCGCGCCGAATCCGTTCGCCGGTACGGGGCGGGCCGCGCCGGCCCTTACCGAGTACGGTGCGACGTGGTGGGGCGGAGCAGGAAACGACTCGCGAACTCGGAGAGTTCAGAGTCTCGCCCGGTCGCCCTCGTGACCGGCGGCGGAACGGGTCTCGGACTCGCCATCGCCCGCCGATTGGCGGCCGACGGAATCGACCTCGTCCTCGCGAGCCGGTCGCCCGAGCATCTCGCCGCCGGAGCCGCGGCGCTCCAGCCGACCGGTGCGCGGGTGGTCACCCAGCCGACGGACGTCCGCGAACCGGCGCAGGTGGACCGGCTGATCGCCCGCATCCGCGAGGAGTTCGGTCGCCTCGACATCCTCGTCAACAACGCCGCCGGGAACTTCGTCGCCCCGGCCGAAGCGATTTCGCCGAACGGTTGGCGGGCGGTGGTCGGGATCGTCCTCGACGGGACGTTCTTCGTCTCCCGGGCCGCGTTCCCCTTGCTCGCGGCCCGAAAGCACGGCTCCATCGTCAACATCGTCGCCTCGTACGCCTGGATGGCGGGACCCGGTACCGCGCACTCGGCGGCCGCGAAGGCGGGAGTCGTGGCGCTGACCCGCACCCTCGCCGTCGAGTGGGCCTCGCGCGGGATCCGGGTGAACGCGGTCGCCCCGGGCCCGGTCCGGACCGCGGGCACCGACGAGCGCCTCTGGACGTCGGCCGCCATCGTCGAGGCGGTCGAGCGCGGAATCCCCCTCGGTCGATTCGGGACCCCGCAGGAGGTCGCCGAGGCGGTGTCGTTCCTGAGCGGCCCACGGGCCGCCTACATCACCGGCCAGGTGCTCGCCGTCGATGGGGGCCAGTGGCTCGGGACGGGTGTCATGGACCTTCTCGGCCCGGACCGCGCGGCCGCGTCGCGGCCGGAACGCGCCGCTCGCGACCGACGCGAAGAAGAGGATTCATAGTACGGGGCACTCGTACGCCCGGCGACCGTGGAACTCGAGTGCTTGCCGGGGCTCGTGCCGACCGTCCTCGCGACGCTCGCCCCGAACGAATCGATCTACTGCGAGCACGGGATCCTGCTGTTCAAGGACCCGCCGGTGGGCGTCTCCCGAAAGACGATCCAGGGCGGGGGTCTCCTGCAGGCCGTCGAGCGGACCACCGTCGGCGGGATCCCGTACTTCCTGACGGAGTTCACCGGACCGGGCCACGTCGGCCTGTCGCGCGACGGGACCGGGGAGGTCCGCATCCTCGAGCTCGCGGCGAACCAGACGATCGACGTGGCGGAGGGTTCGCTCCTCTGCGCGGACGCGCACATCCAGTACGGGATGGAGCACGTCAAGGGGACCCACCGGCCGGGTCGGATGTCGGGCCTCTGGCTCGACCGGCTGACCGGTCCGGGCAAGCTCGCGGTCCACGGCTACGGGAACGTGATCTCGATGGCACTCGCCCCGCGGGAGCTGATCCACGTCGACCTGGGCGGGCTGCTCTGGAAGGACTCGACCGTGGTGGCGAAGACGGTCAATCTCCCGTTCGGCGGCGGCCTCCTGGGCAAGCTCGAAGCGTTCGAGGTGCTCGAGCTGATCGGGCCGGGCCATATCGCCCTCCAGAGCATCGACCCGAAGGTCCCCCATTTCTGAGCAACGGAGTCTACGATGCCGATCCCCGAGGAGTTCGTCAAGAAGCGCACCGAAGTGACGATCAGCCGCGCCTCCCTTCAGGAGCTCAACTGCAAGGGATGCGGAGCGAAGATCTCCGCCAAGAACATCGAGGGCGGGTACGCGCGCTGCGAATACTGTGGCGGCGCCTACGCGCTCGCGGCCGACGGGCCGCCCCCGGAGTAGGACGGCGATGCAGGCCGACACAGTGGGCGGCATCGCACCGGCGGTGCTCGTCACCCTCCGCCCCGGCGAGAAGGTCCTCGCGGCGCACGGACTGATGCTCTACAAGGAGCAGCCGGTCCAGGTCCACCGGAGGACGATGAAGTCCCTCGGCGTGAGCCGTACTCACCTGATGGGGATGCACGCGATGGGCGACAGCGAGGAGAGCTACTTCTTCGCGGAGTTCGAGGGCCCGGGCCACGTCTCGTTCTCCCGGGACAAGGGCGGCGAAGTCCGCGTGCTCCACCTGGCCCCGGGCCAGACGCTCCGCCTACGCGACGGGCACCTGATCTGCTTCGATGAATCGGTCCGCTACTACCCGATGGTGCTGGCGCAGTATCCGGCCCCCGTGCCGGACGCGAACGGGCAGCGCCCGGTAACGTACCTGTTCGCCGACGAGCTCACCGGGCCGGGAACGATCGTGTACCAGTCGTACGGGAACATCCTCTCCTTCGACCTGAAGCCGGGGGAGGCGATGCGGACGAGCGTCTCGGGCCTCCTGGCGGCCGCGAACACCGTCCAACTGCGCGTCGACTGGCTCGCCGGTCCCGCGATGGCGACCACCGGGCCGACCCCGCTCCCCGTCCTCGACCTCGTCGGCCCGGGAACCGTCCTCGTCCACAGCGGGGAGTGAGCCTTTGCAGGTCGAGATCAAGGGCGAGTTCATCCCGGTGGCGCTCGCGACCCTCGACCCGGGGGAGGCGATCTTCTGCGAAGGCGGTCTGATGGTGTTCTCCGACCCGACGATCGCGTTCGGGTACAAGTGGCTCACCCAGGGCGGGATGGTCGGCACGATGAAGCGGACGCTGTTCGGGGGGCTTCCGTTCCAGCTGCACCAGTACACGGGGCCGGGGTACGTCGCGTTCAGCCGCTTCCGGCCGGGCGAGACCCGGGTCATGACTCTCGAGCCGGGGAAGTCCGTCGACGTCGCGGAGCACTCGCTCCTGCTCGCGACCGGCTCGATCGGCTACGACACCTTCTACCTCCCCGGCACCGGCCGGATCGGCCGCATGATCGGATTCTGGATGGACCGCCTCACCGGCCCGGGGACGTTCGCGTTCCAGGGCCACGGGAACATCCTGAAGTTCACGCTCGCCGAGAAGGAGGCGATGGACGTCGACCATGGGGCCCTCTTGATGAAGGACGCCTCCGTGACCGCGAAGGCGTACAACCAGCCGCTCGGCGGCGGGCTCGTCGGGCACGCCCTCAGCTTCGAGGCGCTGCGGGTCGAGGGCCCCGGCGACGTCTATCTGCAGACGATCGACCCGTCGAAGCACGCCCCCGCGAGCCCCGGGTGAGCCCCGGCGGCGAGGCGAGCGTGGCAGCCCCTCCGGATCACGCGACGACCGTCGACCCGTTCGACGTCTCCGGCATCGACGAGCGGCCGGTCGCCTTCGGCTTCCTTCTCGGCTACCTCGACCTCGCGTTCCGCGGCGCCCAGGAGTACGAGACGTACCACGAACTCGTGCTCGGACCCTGGCTCGAGGTCGACCGACGGCGGGGCGGATTCGGACTCCGACAGTGGCGGCGGACCGTCGACGAGCGGGGGCCGTTCGCCGCCGTCGAGAACCTCGGGTCGATCCGCGTTCGGATGGACTTCCGCGACCCACCCGGCTTCCTGCGGCGCCGTCCCGTCGAGGAGCCGCCCGACCCGTCCCGGCAGGTCGAATTGCGCGTCGGGACCCCGCGCATCCAGCTCGTCGTCGAGGCCCCCGACGAGGGGCGGGCGGTCCGGCTCCTGGGGCTCGCGCGCGAAGTCGCCGAGCGGTTCCGTCGCCAGCTCGACTGACCCGGCGACCGGCTTATTTCCCGAGGACGGTCGGACCGGCGTGCCCCCCCGCAGGCGCCCGGTCGTTCCGGTCCCGTTCGTACTTCGACGAGCGACGGCGTCGGACACCGACCTGCTCGTGCGCCACCGGCTCGCGATGTTCGCCTCGTTGGGCGGCCAGCCGAAGCGGGGGCTCGCGCGTCACGGACCCCGGTACGCGGCTTGGCTCGTGCCGCAGCTCGCCAAGGGCGAGCTGATCGCCTGGGTCGCCGAAGGCTCGGACGGCCGGGCGCTCGGCAGCGGGGCGGTGTGGTTCCAGCCGGCGCAGCCCCGCCCGGGCTTTGACGATCTCCGGGTCCCGTACATCCTGTCGATCTACACCGAGCCGAGCGCCCGCGGGCACGGGGTGGCTACGGCGATCGTCCGCAAGGCGATCGGCCTCGCGAAGCGGCTCGGGTACGCCCGGGTGACCCTTCACGCCTCCCCGATGGGACGGGGGGTGTACGAGCGGCTCGGATTCGGACCGACGAGCGAGATGCGCTACTGGATCGACCCGGTCCTGCGGGCGCGGTATGCCCGCCGCGCGGCCCGGGAGGCGGCCGAGCGGGCCGCCTCCCGGGGTACGAAGCGAACCGTCAGGACGGCGCCACGTTCCGCTCGAGCGCGAAGGTGAGCACCGCCCCGCCGAACAGCGCCGGATGGCTGACGTGCGGGAAGTGGCCCGCGCCCCGCAGGACCTGGCGGGTGACGTTCGGGAGGGCGCTGGCCACGGCGTCAGCGATCGAGCGGAGGTAGAGCGGGCTCACCTCCCCGAGGGTGACGAGGGCCGGCAAGTCGATGGCTCCGAGGAGCGCCGGGTCGAGGTCGGCCCGCTCGAGCGCGGTGAGCTCGTCAGGCCAGGCGGGGGCCCCTTCCTGGAACGCCGTCCGAACGTCCGGCGGAAGTCGCTCGAACCCACCGGCGCCCGTCACGAACCGTTCGGCGAACTCCCGGGCGGCGTCTTCCGGGGCCGAGGTGCGGAAGCGGCGGGAGTAGGCGTCGAGCTCGAGTCGGGAGGTCCGGACCTCCGGGCGCTCCTCGATCGGGGGCCACGCCACGAGCGGTGGCTCGTGGACGATCACGCTCCGCACGAGCTCGGGACGCCGGACGGTGAGGGAGAGTGCTACGGCGGCCCCGTACGAGGTGCCGAGGATGTGGGCCGGGAAGTGGTCCGAGTCGAGCAGAAGTTCCCCGAGCTCGTCGGCCTCCCACGACACCGACCGGAGCCCCGGGACCGGGGGGCTGTCCCCATGGCCCCGCCGGTCGTACCGGAGCATCCGGAAGCCCGAGGAAAGGACCGGGACCAGCCGGTCGAACGAGGCGCGGTCCGACCAGGACCCGTGGACGAGGACGAGCGGCTCGGTCCCCTCGCCGACGAGGTCGTAGGAGAGTCCGTTCGGACCGACCGGCACCGGGACCGCCACACGGCTCGACCGGCCGAGCGCCATAAGTTGCTCGGGCCGGGCCCTCTCCGGTCGGGGCCGACCCGCCGAGCCGTCCGCGCGCGTCCGACCGGTCGGGGCCCGGTGGGACCGGCGGCGGTACCGGGACGGCCCGTCGGGGCGCGACGGCGAGAGTAGGGGTTTATACGCATTGGACGACCTAGTCGGGGTGATGGCCCGCTCGGCCAGTCCTTCCCACCGGGCTCGCGCCCCGCGCCCGGCCCGCCCCCCGTCCCTGGCGGACGCCGCGTCGACCGCGCCGGAGGTAACGCTCGGGTTCGCGATGGGCGTCGACCCCGGCGGCCAGCCGAGGGAGCTGCCCGACGCGGTCGTCCTCGCCACGATCCTCGCGAGCATCGAGGCGGAGCGGACGGGGCTGTCGCAGCGGCTCCACATCGGCGCGAGCGAGTCCCTCGAGGCGGTCGCCGCCGTCTACTGGCCGCTCCTCGTCGTTCCGTCCCCGGTCCCCGGTCGCGTCGCGATCTTCGACGGCACCGGTGTCTGGCGGCGCTCGTTCCGGTACTCCCTCCTGCCCCCGATCGCGCCGATCCATGCGACGCTGGACCGCCCGGCGGCCCCGGCCGAGCTTCTCGACACCCTCGAAGGGCTCCGGCCGAGGTTCTCGGAGGACCCCGGCGCCGAGGTGCTCGCCGTCGAGGGGTTCCTCCCCGTCGACCCCCCGCTCCTGTTCGACGTCCTCGCCCAGGCGGAGTTTCGGCGCGAGCCGCAGACGCCGCATCCCGGCTTCCTGCCGACCCGCCACGACTTCGCCTGGTACGTGGCCGCCGTGGAGCAGATGGGCCGATGGCACGCCCGGTTTGGCGCGGACCTCCAACACCTGGAGGCGCTGAAGGCGAAGGTCGCCGACCGGCTCGGCGGCGCCCTCGTCGACGCGGACGCCGAGACCGAGCTCCTCCGCGCGGATGGGGAACGTCGGCTCGAACGGGCCCGCCACGAGCTGACGCGCGAGTCCGACCGGCTGCACGGCAGCGTGCTCATCGACACCCGTCGCGAATCCGAGGTCGTTCGGATCGGCCACGCGACCGTGGCCCGCGGGGTCATCGAGCAACGGACCGCCGACCTACTCGCGGCGCGGTCCGTCGAGCGCGGGACCGACGCCGCGCCCCATCTCTCCCGCGCCCGGCGGGCCGCGACGGATGTCCGGGACGCCCACCGGGCGATCCGCGAATCCCTCGAGCGGCTCGAGGCCGCCCACGAACGCGAGCGGGACGCGGCGATGGCCCTGATGGGCCGGGTGACGGCGGTCGAGGCCGCCGAGGCCGAGCAGCTCGCGGCGCGCGAACTGTTCCGCGACCAGCTCGCCGGCGTGGGGAACGAGGTCGTGTCGGCCGTCGACGGCCACCTCGCGGCTCGGACCCAGCAACGCGAGCTCCTCCAGCAGTATTTCCTCCCCCCGATCGCCCCTCCGACCGTCCGAGTGATCTGGTTCCCGCTGTGGGTCGCGCTGCTCCGGGGACCGCGCGGGCTCCGCGGAAGCGTGTTCCCCCCGATGCGGCTCCGCACCGGTGGGGACCTCGGGTCCGCCCTCAAGGGACTGTTCGGGGGTACCGTACTCCCGCTCGAGCCTCGGACCGCCCACTTCAACGGGGCGCTCCGCCGGACGTTCGAGGACGCCCTCGCGACCGACCCGTGGCTCGCCCACGCGACGTTCGAGATCGTCCGAGGCGCCGACGTCCTCCTCGACCCGGACCTGATGATGCGCCTCCGCGCCGGCCTCCGCGACCTGGCGGACTCCGGATGGATCGGCGCGAAGGGGTCCCGCCGGCTCGAGGCGGTCTACGACGCGGTCGTGCGCGACCGCCTGGCCGCCCTCGGCGGACGGTCGGAGCCCGCGCCCTCGGACGGACCGTCGCTACCGATGGTCCGGCGGCCACCGGCCGCCCTGGCGTAGGCCCGTCCGTCGAAGGCCGGGCCGATTCTTCGGCGGTGGCCCGTTCCCCGCGTTACGTCGATCCGGACGGCGGCTTCGCCGTGCCGGAGCCGCCCGGCGACCACGGTTCGACCGGCTGGGCCGGCTTGCGCCGCATCAGGATCGCGGCCGCCACGATCACGACGAGAACGACGACGACCGCGATCCACAGGAGCGGGTTGTCGTAGAGCGGCGTCGAGGTCGTTCCGGTACCGCCGCCGCCACCGAGGCCGGACACGGCGACCGACGCCGAACCGCTCGCCGACTTCCCGTTGAGCGTCGCGTTCGCGAACAACGTCGCGTTCCCGACGACCGTCGCGGTGACGGTCGTGGTGAGCCCGGACGAGGCCGAGAGCGTGCCGACCGAGCCCGAGAGGGCCCAGCTCACGACCGTCCCGGTCGGACACGGGGCCGGCGAGCAGGCCGGGGTCGCGGTGAAGGTTTGGGCGGCGCCGACCGTCAGGCCCGAGAGCGCCGGAGCGACGGAGATCCCGACGAGCACGCCCTCCGTCGTTTGGACGGAGACGGCGACGGCCGCGGCCGCCACCGCGACGCCTCGGAGGGTCCCGGTGACGTTCACCCAGCCGGTCACGTTGACCGTCCCGGCGGTGAGCTCCGTCGAGGCCCCGATGGTGTTGGAGAGGGCGCCGAGGGAGGCGGGGGCCACCGTCCAAGCGTACGTCGTGCCCGCCGGACACGGCAGGCCGGCCGTGCACCCCGGCGTGGCCGTCAGGTTCGTGTCGGCCCCGACCTTCGTCGTCACCGACCCCGGCGCCACCGTGACGGTGGTGAGGATCGGGAGCGCGATCGCCACGTCGTCCGTGCCGTTCGCCCTCAGGCCACCCAAGGTCGCCTGGACCGAGACGACCGCCGTTCCCTGGACGCCGGGGAGCGAGAGGTACGTCGTCGGGCTCCCGGAGAGCGGCGAGACCGAGCCGAGGGACGCGTTTCCGCCGGTCCACAGGTACGTCGTCCCGCCGGGGCACGCGAGGCCGTCCGTGCACGTGATCCGGGCCGTGAGAATGGCCGTTTGGCCCGCGTAGATCGGGATCGTCGTCCCGTTGTTCACCGACACGCCCGTCAGCGCGGGCACCACGTCGATGGGCACGGCCTCGCTAAGCACCGACGTCCCGTTCAGCGTCGCGGTCGCCGTGAGCACGGCCGAGGCGGAGACCGCGGCCGCGGTGAACGTCACCGAGGTCGTGCTGGTGAAGTTCAACGTCCCCGCCGCGGAGTTCAACAGCGACCAGACGTACGTCGTCCCCGAGGGGCACGACGCGTTTCCGAGGCATTGGATCGTCACGTTGAACGACGCCCGGCCCCCGGGCACGACCGTCGCCGAGGTCGGCGATACGACCGCCGAGACGAGCAGCGGTTGGGCGGGTAGTCGCCCGAGGGCGTAGACCGTCCCAGACCCGTCCACGGTCACCGTCGTGGTTGCGTTGCCCGAGCTGGTCACGTTGAGGGCGCCCGCCGAGGTCCAATTCAGGAAGGTGACTCCCGTTCCGAGGGTGACCGAGAGGGAGTACGTCCCGTTCGGGAGCCAGAGCGTGTCGCCGACCGCGAGCGACGTGCCGTTCAGCAGGGCGGTCGGCCCACCGGCGGGGGTGTCGGCGACGAACGTCACCGGATGGAGCAGCGGAGCGAAGGTCGCGTTGAGCGCGGACGACGGGCCGCTCGGGGTGACGAGCCAGACCCACGGGTCCCAGGGCCGGGTGGTCGGGGACGTCCGTTGGAGGAGGGACGCCGTTCCGTTCGTCACCGCGAGGCCGGCGACGACGAAGCCGGGGTTCGGGAACTCGATGACGTAGAAGGTGGCGTTCGGTGTGAGGCCGCTTCCGCCGGTCAGTCGTCCGGAGGAGAAACCGAGTCCCACCGAGCCGGCGCCGGTCGGGTAGACCGTCAGGCTGCCGTTCACGGTCCCGCCCGCGACGAAGTTGGCCGTGATCGTCACCGCCGTCACGCCGGTGGTGTTGAACACCGCGTCGGCCGCGAACGACGTTCGCGACGAGAAGTTGACGACGGTGCCGTTGCTGACGGTCCAGCTCGAGAACGCCCAGCCGGCGTTGGGGGTCGCGACGAGGCCGAACACCGCCGGCCCGCCGGTTTCCGTGACGTTCTGAACGATCGTGGTACCCGAGCCAACGGCGGTCGCGGTGGCGTTGCCGATCGTGTTCCAGGCAATGGTGCCGTGCCCGCCGGAGTCGTTCAGCGTCACGGACTGGTCGGCGTACTCGGCCGGGGAGACTTCCGAGGTCCCCGCCTCGAGCGTGACCCAGGTCTTCTCTGAGAAGTTCGTCATCAGCGCACTCCCGCCATACCCCCAGCTCGCGAAGCGGGCGCCGGGCCCGGGCGTGTCGTTCAGGGTGTACGTACCGACCGGGACGGTCACGAAGCCGAAGCCGGAGTAGTTGACCCCGTTGAACGCGAGGACGTCGGCGGGATCCGGTCCGAAGATGAGCAGCGTCGCGGTCGCGGTGGAGGGCGTGAACGTCGCGGTCACCGTGCTCGTGGCGTTGCCCCCGATGTCCAGGATGGCATCCGGCAGGGTCGGTGTCGAGAGACGGACGGATCCGGCCGTCGCCCACCCGGTGAAATTGCTTCCGGAGGGAGGCTGGGCCGAGACCGAGTACAGCCCCGGCGAGAGGTGCAGAGTCGTGCCGTTCGAGATCTCGCTCGTGTTCTCCACGGACCCATTCGCACCGGTCGGCGAGAAGGCGAGCCCGGGGGCGATCGAGAACGTCGCCCCGGCGGTGGCCGAGGAAAACGTCACGGAAGCTTTGAGATTGTTGTTCACGACGGCGTCGAAGACGGCCAACACGATTCCGGTGCCGGTCACGTCGAGCGTCGTGTACGGGTCGGTCGTCGAAGCCACCGAGACGGCGCCGGCGACGAACCAGTGGTTGAACCCGGAGCCCGCGGTCGGCCGGGCGAAGACCGAGTAGCTGCCGTTCGACACATTGGCGAACGGCACCAAGCCGCTCGATACGGTGGACGACAGGAAGTCAACCCGGCCGCTCCCTCCCCCCGCCCCGCCGACGGTCACCGTCGCCGAGCTCCCGCAGCTGGGCACCGAGATGTTGGTCAACGGGTAGTAGCCGAGCTCGGCCGAGTTCTCCGTGAACTGCTGGCGGTACTGGAGGGACTTCCCGAAGTCGTTCGTCGTCGTCGGGTAGTCGGTCGCCCCGAAGTTGAAGGCGTTCGATCCGCACGAATAGCTGTACCAGGGGTACGAACAGTAGGCGCTCGACTCGTGGCCGAGGC
>DAIQBL010000020.1:0-23797 GCA_036781185.1 Thermoplasmatota archaeon
CCTCGTCGAGGATCTGCGGTAATGCCGGGAGCTCATTCGGCTCCCCAAAGGGGTTCGTATAACTCATGTTATACAGCTTCTCGACGGAGAGTTGGCTCGGAATACCCCCCCTCCCGGACGAAGGGATCCCCCCACCCATGGGGTGTCCTACCTCAGATGCGCTACCGGAACGGTCAGTCGCGCACTTCGGCGATTTAGCCGCCTAGATGAACGACCTGCTCGTCCGACCCCCGACCCTGGCACTTGGAGGGGGCCTCGTCCGATCAACGCCCAGACGTGGACTGCCGTTCGCTCCCTCGGCCGGGCCGAACGATTTCGACATAGTAGTAACCGAAGACGCGCATGTGCGCACCTAGGAGTCTATGGACTTCAGGCAACGCATCGAGTGACCCGGAGCCGCCCCGGGACTTTCGGGAAGGCTGCGGCGCGCGAGGTGAACCATTCGGTGCAACCGTTGGCGACGAGCGCGCCAAGGATCAGCCACGACGCCGATGTGAGGCCCTGGCCGCCGTCGCGCCAGGCAGCCGCGGCCGCTCGGTTGGCCTTCTCGTCGATGGCGAGGACGGACAGGCCCCGACGTAGCCGCTCGATGGCCGCCAGCCTCCGGTCGAGGGACGCTCCGCGCTCCTGACGGGCGATCGCCTCCAGCTCGAACAGGTTCCACTCCGTCGTGCAGAGCTCTTCCCCGGCGAGGCGCTTGACCAGCTTCACGGTCGCCGGCCGACCCTCGAGGATCTCGAGGAGGACCGGGGTGTCGAATCCCTTCATCGGGATTCTCCCGTCGGGGCGCCTCGCAACTGCCGGAGGAGCCGGCTCACCTTCCGTCGGTCGGGCTTGCCCCACGCCCCGACGACCTGCTCCATCGGAGGCTTCTGGTTCAGCAGGCGTAGGAAGAGGAACGTGAAGCTCTCCCCCGGTCGCTTCTCCTTGCGGAGGGCGTCGTACACGTCCTTCCGGATGGCCACGTTACGGGACGACATGCATAGCCATATGCATATGCGTAGATAAACCTGCGGCGGCTGTACCCCCGTGGTGCGGATCCGGGAACCCCCGACGGAGGAACCCCGCCGGAGGGCGGCTACCGATGGAGCATCTTGAGAGCGTGGTTCGGCGAGCCCGACGCCATCATGTACGACACCCAGAGCAGGCAGAGCGGCTCGAGGATGCGGGCGCCCTCGATCCCCCCAAGGTCGACCGGCGTCCAGCCGAACGAGGTCAGGATCTGAGCGACGGACTTCTTCGCGCCGGCGTCGTTCCCGCAGTAGAACATGTCCGGCGGACCGCCGGGGAAGTTCGGTCGGAACATGTGGGCGTTTCCGACGATGTTGAACGCCTTCACGACGTGCGATTTCGGGAGCCAACGCTGGACCTGCTCCCCCCCGGAGTCGGTATGGCCGAGGGCGAGGCCCGGAGGCGCGTTCTCTCGGAACGCGAGGGGGTTCGTCGCGTCGATGACCACCTTCCCGGCCAGGTGGGCGGGGTTGGCCAGCTGGATCGCGCTCTCGGTCCCGGACCACAGCGTGGCGACGACGACGACCTCGCCGAACTTCGCCGCCTCCTCGAACGACCCGGTGGACGCCTTCGGCCCCGCCTCCGACTTCCACTTGGCCAGCTTCGCGCTGGATGGTTCCCGGCTGCCGATCTTCACTTCGTTCCCGGTCGACGCAAACCCGAGACCGAGGTGCTGCCCGACGTCGCCCGAACCGAGGATTCCAATCTTCATTTCGACTCCAGGCACCCGACGACCCGGTCCCTGATAACTCCCGAAGTTACCCGAAGGACACCCCGGCCGCTTCGGATGGCCCGACCGGCAACCCGACGGGTCGCGAGGGGGTCGTTCGCGGCCATTTTATACCGACAACTTTTGCAGCCCGCGCCGAACGGTCGCGAACGATGGCAATCCCGGCGCCTCGGAAACCCCAATCTACGTTCTTTCCGGTCGAACCCCCGAGCCCGACCCGGCCGCGCCGGACCGGGCTCACGCACGTCCTCGACCGGCTCGACCCGCTCTCTGCGGACTGGCTCCGCCCCCTCGCCCGGTACATTGACGTCGTGAAGATCGGCTGGGGGCTGCCGCTGCTGCTCCCGAAGGACGAGGTCCGCAAGCGGATCCGGTTCTACCACGACCTCGGGGTCGAGGTGTCGACCGGAGGGACGCTCCTCGAATACGCCGTAACGAGGGACCGCACCGCGGCGGCGATCTCCGAGGCGAAGGAGCTCGGGTTCGACATCGTCGAGGTTTCCGACGGGGTCATCGAGATGTCGAGCAGCCAGGTCGCGAAGCTCGCCGAGGAGGTGAAGTCCCACCGCCTCGGACTGTTCATCGAGGTGGGGAAGAAGAATCCCCAGAACCAGCTCTCGCTCCGCGAGACGCTCGACCGGATCGGCCAGGCACTCGCCCTCGAGCCCCGGAAGGTGATCATCGAGAGCCGGGAATCCGGTCGAGGTGTCGGGATCTACGACGGCGAAGGGGCGATCAAGTGGGACTGGGTCCGGGCGATCGCCGCCGATCATCCGGCCGACGAGCTGATCTTCGAGGCGCCGCAAGAGTCCCAGCAGATCGCCCTACTGAAGGAGCTCGGCGCCGAGACGAACCTGGGCAACATCTCGCTCCACTCGGTCGCGCCGTTGGCCACCCAGCGGCTCGGACTCCGAGGCGACACGTTCGGGAGCATCCGCTCGTCCCGGAACGTGAAGGGCCCCCCCGCGACCAAGTTCCTGTACTTCCTCCTCGAAACGTATCGGGGTCTCGACCAGTCGGAACTGGTCCGGCTCTCCCGACTGCCTCGGAGAACCGTCCAGAGCGGCTTGGAGTCCCTCCGTCGTCAGGGCCTGGTCCGGGAGGGGGTCTCGCTCGTCGACTCCCGGCGGCGCGAGTACCGCCTGACGTAGCGGTTCTGGCCCCCTAGTCCCCCGGCGACCGAGCCCAACTGGCGGCCCCGATGAGCACGGCGTCCACGCCCAGCTGCCCGGCGGCGACCGTGGCGTTCCGGGCGGGGGGCTGGCAATGTTGGCGGACCGCCGACTGAACCGCGGGAATGGTCTCCGGCCAGCCGTCGACGACCCCGCCGCACAACAGCACTCGCCTCGGGTTGAACGCGTTGACCAGCCCGGCGATGCCCGCCCCCAACCAGCCCAAAGTTTCGTCGAAGAGCTGGCGGGCGAGAGGGTCGCCCTCCCGCGCGAGGACGCCGACCGTTCCCGCCCCGACTCGGTCGAGACCGCCCGACCGTTCGACCAGTGGCGTCCCGGCCGCTCCTTCCGCCGCCACGGCCTCCCGGGCGCGCTCGGCGATCGCCCACCCGCCGACGTACGCCTCGAGGCAGCCCCGCCCCGGGCAATGGCACCGGCGTCCGCCGGCGAACAAGATGGTGTGTCCGACCTCCCCGATCGCCCCGTCGGCGCCCTCCGCCAACCGTCCGCCAATGACGAGGCTCGCTCCCACCCCCGTCCCGACCGAGACTACGAGCAAGTCCTCGGCGCCCCGACCCGCGCCATGGCGCCACTCCCCGATCGTCGCGGACCGGGCGTCGTTCAGGACCAGTACCGGCACTCCCAGCGCGGCCTCCAGCTGGGGGCCGAGGGGCACGTCCCTCCACCTCAGATTCGGGGCGTGATGCACGAGACCCGTCCGGCGGTCGACCTGGGCCGCGATCCCGACCCCCAGCCGGTCCAGCGCCCGGCCCTGGTCCGCCTCGACCACGCGGACGAGGGCGGTCATCTCCCGGATCACGGCCTCGCGCCCCGAGTCGGAGTGGACCTTCCGAACCGGGGGCCGCAACGGGCGCCCGTCGGGCCCCACGAACGCGGCGGCCAGGTTCGTTCCGCCCAGGTCGAGGCCGATGACTCCCAGGTCCTCGGGATCCGGGTCGTCCGGCATCCGGCCCCCCCGCTACGGCCGGGACGGGTCGACGCTCGCCCGGTAACCCGCAAGCAACTCTCCAATCGCTTCGGCGGGGTCGGCCGCGCGGGTGACCGCGCTCGCGACCAGTACCCCGACCGCGCCGAGCTCGAGCGCGATGCGGACGTCGTTGCGGTCGCGAACGCCCGCGCCGCAGAGGACGAGAGTGGCCGGCGAGACCTCCTGGACGGCCCGCACCGCCCCCCGGACGACCTCCGGTTGGGCGGTAGCGACCGACCGGTCGCCTCCGATGAGCTCCGGGGGCTCGACCGCCAGGTACGGCGGATGGAATCGGGCGAGCTTCCGCGCCTCGTCGACGTCGCGGGCGCAGACGAGGGGGACGAGGCCGACGGCCAGCAACCGGGCGACCGTCCGCCCGACCTCGGCCTCGGGGATCGGGTGTTCGGAATGGTTGAGGAGACTACCGGCCCCGCCGGCCGCCGCGACCGCCTCGGCGACGACGGCGCCGGTGTGCGGACCGGGCTCGTCGACGTCGACATGCTGGGCGAGGACCGGGAAGGGCAGGCTCGCGGCGAGCGCGGCCAGGTCGGGGGCCGACGGGCAGAGGGCGGCGGCCAGTCCCAGCCGGCGCGCTTCATGGGCGAGGGACGCCCCCACCTTCGCCGCGCCCGGACCGAGGCAGTTCGAGTACGCCTTCAGGTTCAGGACGAAGAGGGGGGCGCCGAGCGGCGCGGCCCTAGTGGGCGACCGTGACCCGGGGTCGCTTGGGGCGGGAGCAGATCGCGTACTCGTCGCCGTCGAAGAAGACCTCGCGGTCGGGGTGCTTGCGCTGGAGCTCCGAGATCTTCGAGAGGACGTCCTCGACCGTGGTGCTGTCGTCATTTGGGTCAATCCTGAGATGGACGGTCTTTTCCAACCGTTCGATGGGACGCCCCCGTTCCACCATTCGGGCCCCGGCGCGGCTCAGGCACCGTCGCCCCTTCTAAATACCCTTGTCACGCCGACGGCTCGGCGCGAGTTTAAGAACGGGGGGTCGCTTCGCGCGCGCGGACGGGGTCCGATGAGGAACCGCGAGGAGCTTCAGCGCGTCGTGTTCGGCAAGACCCGGGTGACCCTCACGCGGGACCTCTCGATCATGAATCCGAACCTCGTAGAAGGGGCCAACGGGCTCGTGGTCGGCAAGCTCGCCACGTACACCCTGAAGGTCGCGTTCCCGAAGGTGACCGTCGGCGTCAACTGGCAGGACTGCGACATCATCGAGGGGCGGTTCGGGATGCCGACCGACGCGGACCAGCCGAAGGTCATCCCGCGCCCCCGGGCGATCACGGACGACGGGTGACGCCGGGCGCCGGACCGTCGCGCGTCGCGCGCGGGGTCCAGCCCCGGGGCCGGTTCGGCACCCCGCTCGTCGGTTCCGCTCCTCGGCTCCTGCTCCTCGGGAGCGGCGAGCTGGGACGCGAGGTCGCGATCGAGGCGATGCGCCTCGGGGCGGAGGTGGTCGCGGCCGACCGGTACGACCACGCGCCGGCGATGCAGGTCGCCCACCGGTCCCACGTGCTCGCGATGACGGACGGCCCGGCGCTCCGGCGACTCGTCGAGGCGGAGCGACCCGACGTCATCGTGCCGGAGATCGAGCAGATCGACACGTCCGAGCTCGTCCGCCTCGAATCGGAGGGGTGGACGGTCGTGCCCACGGCCCAGGCGACGCGGACCACCATGGACCGGGAGCGGATCCGACGTCTCGCCGCGGAGGAGGCGAAGGTCCCCACCTCCCGGTTCCGGTTCGCGGACGACCTCGCGGAGGCCCGAAGCGCCGTCCACGACCTCGGGTTCCCGTGCGTGTTCAAGTCGATCACGAGTTCCTCCGGGCACGGGATGACCGTCGTTCGGCAGTCGAGTACGGTCGACGCGGCGTATCGGGAGGCGGCCGAGGGCGGCCGGGTCCCGAATCCCCGGGTGATGATCGAGGAGTTCGTCCCGTTCGACCTCGAGGTGACGGTGCTGACGCTCCGACACTTCCGTCCGGACGGATCCGTCGGAACCACGACCCTGGCTCCCATCGGGCATGCGCGCCCGGGGACGCTCTACCACGAGTCGTGGCAGCCGGCGAACGTGTCCGGGACCGCCGCAGACGCCCTGGCCGCCACCGCGACGGCGGTGACGGACCGCCTGGGCGGGATCGGGCTGTTCGGAGTCGAGTGCTTCGTTCGCGGCGACGAGGTCCTGTTCAGCGAAGTCTCCCCGAGACCCCACGACACCGGCCTCGTGACCCTGGCGAGCCAGTGGAACAGCGAATTCGCCCTGCATGCCCGGGCCATCCTGGGATTCCCGTACGAAGGCCCGGAACCGGCCACCCCCTCGGCCGCCCACGTGATCCTCGGATCCGAGACCGGCCCGGCCCCGACGTTCGACGGAGCGTTCGAGAGCTTCGGGGTCCGTGGGGTGCGACTCTTCTTCTTCGGGAAGCCGGATTCGTTCCCCGGGCGGCGACTCGGCGTCGCGGTGGCCCGCGGGTCGAGCGTCGAGGCCGCTCGCTCCACGGCCGCGGCGGCCGCCCACGCGGTCGAGAAGCGCTTGGGGCTCGAATCCCGTCGAGGGGATGTGGCGGGAGCGGGTGGACTTCCGGGCCCTCACCTCCGCGGTTGACGCGGGCCGGCCCCTCCTCGAACTCGGTCGGCGGGTGCGGAACCCGGGCCCGTGGCCGTCGGGCGCCCAGGTGGCGCTCGTACCATCGCGAGTTTATCCGACCGTTCGGCCTGTTGGGTACCGAGGCTCGGCATGTCCACCAAGATCCGTACCGTCGAGGGGGAGTTCGAGGGGCTCGAAGCGCTCGAGGGAGCCGGCGTTCGGCTTCGCCGGCTGTTCGGCCACTCCGAGGTCCCGCGGCTGGACCCGTTCCTGCTCCTCGACCATTTCCGGTCGTCGAACCCGAGCGACTACGTCGCCGGGTTCCCCTGGCATCCGCACCGAGGGATCGAGACCGTGACGTACATGCTGAGCGGCCAGGTCGACCACGGCGACACGCTCGGCAACGTGGGCACAATCGATTCCGGCGACGTCCAGTGGATGAGCTCGGGCAGCGGCATCCTGCATCAGGAGATGCCGCGCCGCATGGATGGCCTCCTCGACGGCTTCCAGCTGTGGGTCAACATGCCGGCCAAGTCGAAGATGTCGACCCCGGAGTACCGCGGCGTCCGCGGCACGTCGTTCCCCATCGTGCACGATGACGCCGGCACGACGGTGAAGGTCGTGGCCGGAACGTTCCAGGGCGCGGTCGGGCCGGTCAACCAGCTCCCCGTCGACCCGCTCTACCTCGACGTCACCGTCCGCCCGGGCGAGACGTTCCGGGCCCCGACCGTCCTCGGCCACACCACGTTCGCCTACCCGATCGAGGGATCGGGGACGTTCGACCCCGTGACCCACCGGACCATCCCCGCCCGCCACGTCGCGGTCTATGGCGACGGGGAATCGGTCGAGGTGAAGGCCGGAGCCGACGGCGTCCGGTTCCTCCTCGTCTCCGGCCGACCGCTCCGCGAACCCGTCGCGTGGTACGGCCCGATCGTCATGAACCGGCAGGAGGAGCTCGACCAAGCGATGCGCGAGCTCCGCCGCGGCGACTTCATCAAGGAGAAGTCGCCGGTCGTCGACGAATAGTCGGACGGGCTCAGCGAATCCGCTCGAGCGCGAACGACCCGACGACGAGCCCGCGCGGGGTCGCGCGGTACTCGACCCAGTCGTGGGTCTCGACCTCGCCGAGGCCGAGCACGGAGAGGAACGTCTTGTCCCGCTCCTGCTTGAACCGGATGGCGCCGTCCATCCGGCTCAGGATCGTCTCCACCTGGCTCTCGGGCAGCGAGCCAGACTCGAGGGAGTAAAGCGCGAGCGCGTTCCGGGGCTTCAGGATCCCGACGAGGTTCTGGAGGAAGTTGAGGCGGCCCTTCTCATCGGACGCCGAGAGCGACGCGGACAGTCCGAGGTAGGCGACGCGGAACGACTTCGCCCCGCCGGCGGCGATCGCGTTCGACTGCTGGACGAGCGCGCTCAGGATGCCCGCGTGGTCCGTCGGGCCCCGCGTGGAGGAGCGAACGGCCGTCGACGGTTGGGAGGTCGGGGCGTCCGTCGGCGTCGAGGCGTCGACCCAGTGGACCTTGCCGAGCTGCTCGTACTCGTGGAGCTGCGGGAGCACGAGCCCGACCTTCTGGCCGAGCTCCTCCGGGGACCGGGACGCGGTGACGACGACGACGTGTTCGCCGCGTCGCAGACCCTCGGCGAGGAACGCGTAGATCGCGACCTCCTTGCCGACGAATGCATCGCCAATGAGCGCGACGTGCGCCTTGGGGGGGATGCCCCCGAGCAGGAGGTCGTCGAGCCTCGGCGTCCCGCTCGGAAGTCGGTCGGGGAACTTGGCCCGAGTCGCCGGGGCGAGGAGGTTCCCATCGACGGCGACGGTCGATGCGGTGGGTGCGCCCTTGGCGGGACCGGGGAGGACGGCCTTGCGGTCGATCGCGAGACCCTTGAGGCTGACCTCGGATTCCCGGGCGTCCAGCGTCTTCGTCCGCACGAGCACGGCCTTCTCGCGCTGCTCGAGCTCGGTCCGTTGGGCCTGGAACCGCTCGTTCTCCTGGCGGGCGACCCGGTCGCGCTCGACGAGCGCCTGGGCGGCCCGCGCGAGGTCGGCGTTCTTGTTCTTGAGCTCCGCCTCGCGGGTCTCGAGCGCCCGGTTGCGTTCCTCGAACGCGTGCAGGGCCTCGTCGTAGAGGCTCGCCCGCTGGGCCGCGAGGGCGACCTTCTCGGCCGCGTCCCGTTCCTTCTCGGCCAGCCCGCGTTCGCGGACGGCGGCCTCTTCGGCGCGCCGGGCGTTCTCCTGCGCGAGCGCCTGAGCCTGGGCGAGCGACTCTCGGGCCTCCTTGGCCCTGCGACCGAGCGAGAGGTTCTGGTCGTCGAGCACGAGCTTCAGTTGCGCGAGCTTCGTCTCGCGGTCGGCGAGGTCCGTCGCCCGGGCGTCGTCGGAGGCGAATCCGGCGGCGCGGCCGCGCAGCTCGCCTTCCTTGTGCAGAACCTCGGTCGTCTTCGACTCGATCTCCTGCCGACGCGCCTCCAGCTGGGCTTCGAGGGCGGGGAGGGATTCGGTGCGGCGCTTGAGGTCCGCATCGCGCTGCGAGAGCTCGGCGTCCAATCGTGCCGCCTCGCCTTCCCGGGCCGAGACCTGCTGTTCGCGCTCCGCGAGCTTCGGCAGCCGGGCCGAAAGGTCCGTCTCCCGGAGCGAGAGGCTCGTGGCACGATCCTCGAGCGTCCGGCTGAGGGCGCTCGTTTCGGCCCCCTTGAGGGCGAGCTCGCGCTGCTGCTGGACGACCGATTGGCTGCGGGCCTGAACGTCGGCCTCGAGGGCGGAGATGTGGTGGCGGGACTCCTCGAGCGAGTCGAGCTTTCGCCCGAGCCCGAGCTCGGAGTTCTCGACGTTCGCCTCGCGTTCGAGGACCGCGCTCTCGCGGAAGTGGAGCGCCTCCTCGCGCTCGCGGAGCTCGTCGGCGATCTGGAAGAGCCGGCTCTGTCCGGAGGTGATGATCTCGCGCTCGTGGGTCCGGGTGCCGGAGGAGATGATGTGGACGAACGAGCCCGCCACAAGGAACAAGACGGCACTCGAGGAGAGGGTGAGGGCGAGCGCGCTCGCGGTGTCGCCGGCCGGGAAGAACGCCGAGAGGGCGAGGCCGACCGGGAGCGCGGCGGAGCCGACCGAGATCACCTTCCACGTCGACCAGGCCGGCCAGGTGAAAATCAGGCCGAAGAGCGGGGCCGCGACGCCGAGGAGAGCGAGCGGGAAGTAGCCCGGGAGGAGGTTCCAGTTCGCCGCCGGTCCGTACTGGGCGACCGCGGAAACGAAGATCCCGACCAGCGCGAGGTCCAGGACGACCGCGGCGACGGTCACCGAGAAGTGGGGCTCCCAGGGCCAGAGTTGGTACACCTCCCACTTCACGCGGAGGCCGAACACCGCGAGGAACAGGCCGGCGAACAGCGGGAAGATCAGGAACGACAGGTTGCGGATCCGGGACGGAACGATCCCGGAGATCGTCGGCTGCACGAACAGGACGACGGACGCATCGAGCACGAGCGCGATCGCGACGAATACGGCGTAGTAGTGCGCCGAGCGACCGATCCGAAGCTGCAGGAGGGCGTCGTCCTTGACCAGGTCGAGGTCCTCGGAGGTCGGGACCGTGGTCGAGCGCGACGGCCGGGCGGCAAGCGTTGGCTTCGCGGCCGAAGCGCGGCTCGCGGTGACCCGGCGGGTGGCACTGGCTGAATCCGCCACGCGGCGTCCCTAGTAGGGAAACAGGGTTCGACCCGTTACTTACGTCCTTCGGCGATGGCGTCCGTCGCGGGTCGGACGGCGGCGACCAGCAACGCGGCGGCCGGCTCCCGGACCATCGGGGCGGCGCCCGTCCGCTCCTCGAGCGCGAGCAGTCGGTCCCAGGCGACCGGGTCGCCGCGGATCGATTCGACCACCTCGGGCTCCGCGCCGAGCGACGGGGCCACGGCGATCGCCTCGGCGATCCCGAGGCCGTCCTTGGCCAGGGCCGAGGCCAGGGTCCGGTAGGACACCGGGCGGAACCCGTGTCGGGTCCGGTCCGGGGATGCGAGGCGAACGAACCCTTCCTTCAGCACCCGCGGCGCGACCGCGCCGAGCGGGGCGTGGAGCAGCCGCCGGACCGCGCCCGAGGGCAACCGGTGGAGGTAGCGGGACGTCGTCCCGGGCCCCGGCGCGGTCTCGAGGAGCAACCGGCCCCCCGGAGCGACGAGCTCGGCGGAACGGTGCAGGATGTTCATCGCGTCGTCACCCGCGAAACCGATGGCGTTCCCGAGAAGGCCGACCTCCGCCGCGAGGCCCGGGCGGAACGGCGGGATGCGTCCATCGGCCCGGACTCGGTCCGGGAGGTCGAGTTCCGGGGGCCAGTGGTCGGGGATCGCGCGGAGCATCTCCGCGGAGAGGTCGACCGCGATCCGGCGGCTCTCCGGTCCCCCCATCCTCGGGGTGAACCGGCCGGCGCCGGACCCGACATCGATGACCCGGCCAACGGCGCCCGCGTGGCGGGCGAGGAACCGTTCCCTCAGGGTGCGGAACAGCTCGCGCTGGGCGGTGCCCTCGTACCGGCTCCATTCGCGCTCCACCCGGTACCGGTCGAGGTCGCGGAAACGTTCGGGAGCCGACGGCGACGAACGGGCGACGGGGGTCGGCGGCGCCCGGCGCAACGCCACCCGACCGTCCCGTTTCTCCCTCGGAGGCACGGAGAGTTCGAGGTAGGGGCTTTATATAGCGCCGTCCTAGCCCGTCGAGGGAATCCATGCCTTACTACGAATGTCCCAAGTGCGGGGGCGGGTACGTCATCGACGTCTCCCCGACGGCGAAGCCGATCTGCGACCGGGACGGCGCCCGGCTGAAGCGCACGAGCGACGCTTCCTACGAGAAGAACGCGCGCCGGGACTAGGCTGAGGCGGCCCGGACGGTCGCGACCTTGACCACGTTCGGCCCACTGGTGCGGCGCTCCGCCCGCCTGGGCGGGACGCTGCTCATCGTCGGGTCCGTGCAATTCGTCGTCGCGATGGCGCTCGTCCAGCTGAAGTATGCCGGATACAGCGACACCGCGAATTACATCAGCGACCTCGGCAGCTCGACGTCGCCGTGGGCCTGGATGTTCAACGATTCCGTCCGGGTCCTCGGCGTGCTCGGGATCTTGGGGACGATCCTGATCCGGTCCGCATTCGCGAGCAAGACGACGGCGCACGTCGGACTGGGGGCGTTGTTCGTCGCCGAGCTGGGGGCGATCGCGGTCGGAACGTTCCCTGAGGGGTCGTCGTGGCCCTTCGCGGGGATCCATAGCGTCGTGTCGCTCGTGACGTTCCTCGGGTCCGCGGTCGCGCTCTTGTTCCTGGCCCTCGCGATGTCGCGGGACACCCGCTGGCAGGGCCTGCGGGCGTACACGTTCCTCTCGGGCGTCGTCACCCTGGTCGCGGTCGGGCTGTTCGTGGACGGGACGTACCTCGGGATCGGACCCGGCGGGATGGAGCGGATCGTCGTCGCCCCGATCCTCCTCTGGGCGGTCCTCGCCGGGGCGCACCTCGCGCGCCTGCCGGTCTACGACCCGGCGACCGTTTCGGCCTGAGCCCGGCGAGACCGTCGCGGACGATCTCCGCGTGGTCGAACGCCAGGCGCGGAAGGGACTGAACGGGCCACCATCGGGCCTCGGAAGCGTCGTCGCCGCCGGTGGGAGTCCCCGGCCTGCCGTGAAGTCGGAACACGACGCTGACCGTCGGTCCGCGGGGGTCCCGGCCCGGGGCGGAGTAGACTCCGAGAAGCGCCGTGGGTCGGGCGCGGAGCCCGGTCTCCTCGAACAGCTCGCGCGCCACCGCCCGCTCCACCGATTCGGTCGGCTCGACGAAGCCGCCGGGGAGCGCCCACCGTCCACGGAATGGGGGGCGGCCGCGCCGGACGAGCAGGACCCGGCCGTCCGAATGCCAGAACGCGTCGACGGTCAGCTTCGGGCCAACCGGGTACCGCGGCATCGCCCCGAGAGACCCGAGCGGGCCGATAACCCGGTGGGCGGAGCGCATCGTTAAGGTGGGGGTCGGGGTCCCCGGTCGAATGCTGATCCTGCGCTCGAAGGCGCCGCTCCGCATCAGCTTCGCCGGCGGCGGCACCGACGTCTCGCCGTACCCGGAAGAGAAGGGGGGCGCGGTGCTCAACTGCACCATCGACAAGTTCGCCTACGCGACCCTCCAGGCCCGCGAGGCGCCCGAGGCGAGCACGACCGTCCACTCCCTCGACTACAACGTCCGCCACGACTACGCGAAGGAGGAGGACATGGTGTACAATGGCGAGCTCGACCTCGTGAAGGCCGCGCTCCGTCTGATCCGCCCGGCCGACCGGGGGGCGAGCCTGCGGGCCCTCGAGCTGTTCCTGCACTCCGACGCGCCGCCGGGCACGGGGCTCGGCAGCTCGTCGACGATGTGCGTGGCGATCGTCGGGCTGTTCCAGCAGTTCCTGCGCGAGCCGTGGACGCCGTACGAGGTCGCGGAGCTCGCCTACCGGATCGAGCGGGAGGAGCTCGGCATGAAGGGCGGCCGCCAGGACCAGTACGCCGCGGCGTTCGGGGGGTTCAACTTCATGGAGTTCCACGGCGCACAGACGATCGTCAACCCGCTGAGGATTGGTCCGGAAGTGACGAACGAGCTCGCGTATCGGTTGCTCCTCTGCTATACCGGGACCGGCCACTACTCGAACGACATCATCGCCCGCCAGCAGACGAACTACGTGGAGAAGCGCCAATCGACCGTCGAGGCGCTCGACGCGACGAAGCGGCTCGCCGTCGACATGAAGAACGAGCTCCTCCGGGGCAACATCGACGAGATGGGGCGTCTCCTCGACGCCGGCTGGCAGTTGAAGAAGCAGTTCACCGACGGGATCTCCAACGACCGGATCGACACGTTCTATCAGCGGGCCCGGGACGCCGGCGCGCTCGGCGGGAAGCTCGTCGGCTCCGGCGGCGGCGGCTACATCCTACTGTTCTGCGACTTCGAGCGGCGCGCGAACGTCGCGAAGGCGGTCCAGGCGGCCGGCGGGCGAGTCGTCGACTTCTCACTCGAACCGGTTGGCGTCCGGACCTGGCCCGTTCGAACCGCCGGCTGACCGCGGCCTCGCCGCGGAGTGGCAGCCGCGCGCCGCAACGCCGGCACGGTCCATAGTTTCAAAGAGGGGGGCCGGGTCTCCGACGCCATGCGCACCGCCTCGCGAACCGTAACGGTCCTGACCGCCCTCGCCGTCCTCGCCTTCCTCGTACCGAGCGCCCTCGGAAGCTCCGTCGCCCACCCCACAGCGAACGCCGTCGTCGCCGGACCGGCCGTCCTCATCAAGGTGAACTCGAACGGCACCGTCGGCTACGAGGCGGGCCAGACCCTCAACAGCTCTGGGACGGCGCTGAAGGCGTCGTGGATCCAGCCGAAGGTCAACTGTACAAGCCTCAACGCGACCGCGCTCTTCGACACGCTCCTGATCAACAGCTCGGCGGCCCAGATCGCCGGCACGGCGGTCGCCTGCTCCGGCGGCGTCGCCTCGATGTTCGCCTGGTTCGCGTTCCTGAAGGGGAACACGACCACGCTCACCAAGATCTCCACGGCCGTGCTGCCGGTCTCGGCCGGGTCGATCGTCACGGTGACCACGACGGTCGCCGCCGGCACGGCGAAGATCGTGATCAAGGTCGGGACGCACAGCGTCACGAAGTCGAAGGCGTTCACCGGCCGCGACTTCATCGGGTCGGTCGGCGTCTCCGGCCTCCCCCTGCACGGCGGCGGCATCGCCCCGCTCGCGAACTTCGGAACGATGGCGTTCGGGAACGCCTTCACGCACGTGACGGGAACGAACGATGTCACGTTCAACGGCACGAAGGGGGGCATCGGGTCGTTCCCGCTCGCCATCCAGTTGACCCTCGTCGACTCGACGAGCAAGGTCCTCGCCGCGCCCTCGGCGCTGAGCGGGAGCAGCTCGAGCTTCAAGGTCACCTGGAAGGCGTCGACCTAAATCCGGCGCCCCGCTACGACGAATCCACCCGTCCGGCCGCGCCCCCGGGCGCTCGCCGGGCCCGGTGGTCGGCTTAGGCCGACCTAGGACGACGCGGTGCTCGACCCCGTCGGCAGGCCCGCCCGCTGTCGGAGAGCGTAGTAGAACCCGCCGAACGCGGTCGCGGTCGGGGTCCGGAGCCCCTGGACCCTCAGCTCGGCCTTCACGTCCTTCGGGCTCTTCCGGAGGTCGAGGGTCTTCGTGGCGTCGTACTTGTATTGGAACGTGCCGGACGGCCCCTTCGGGAACGGCTCCCAGTCCCGCGCGTTTGTCGGGTGGAGCTCGTGGGGACGCTTCTCGTCCGCCGCTCCGGAGAACGCCGGCATCGTCAGATGTTCCTCCGTCAGCCAGATCATGGTGGCGTCGCGGATCGCCTGTTCGGTCGTCTCGTCGAGCGCGCCCGGGGCGACCTGGGACTGGACCCAGCTCACCATCGCGTCGAATGTCTTCTCCGAGTTCTCTTCTAGCATCTGGAGGACCGCGAGTCGGATCGCGCTCTTCCTCAGCTGGTTGATGCCGGTCTCGCTGAGTCGGTACTCGACCGTCAGGCCGAGGAGCGCCTCCGCGTTGTCGGCGAGCTCCTTGAGCGGTAGAACGAACAACGGCGTCGCCGGCTCGTCGCCGGCGCCGATGTACCAGAGGGAGAACTCCTGGCCGTTCGTGATCAGGGCGAGCGGGGCGCCGAGGGACTTCGCCTTTCGGCCGGCCTCCGCCGCCTTGGTCTCCGTCTCCTTCCCGCCGCTGACCTCCAGGATCAGGCGCGCGCGCCCGGAGAGGTCGAGGAGCGCGTAGTCGGCGTGGCCCCCGTCGGTCTTGACCGGGAAGTCGAGGTAGACCTGCTTCTTGTCGTGCGGGTCCCAGCCGAGGGTAATGAGGAACGGATTGACGATCCAGTGCTTGACCTGCTGCTCCGTGATGTCCTGGACGTCGCGGAGAACTTCGCTCGCGACCTGGTAGAATTCGTTCATCCGCCGGGTGAGGTCCGTCGCTTCCATCGCCGGTTTGATGGTCGGGACCGGGGCTTAAACCTACCCCTGCGCACGGAGCGGTCCTAGCTCGGGGATCGGGCGCCCCGTGAGGCGCTCCGCCTCGGCCCGTAGGTACGGCTCCACACGCTCCATCGTCCAGTCGACGCTCGGCGACGGCGGTAGGGCCAGAGTGTCCGAGAGCAGCCACTCGACCTCGTAGGCGTACAGGAGCGTCGACCCGAGCCGCTCGAGAAGGGCGGCGAGGCGGACGCCGCCCTTCGGAGAGAGGGTCCAGTACCGCGGTCGCTTGCCGAGGAGCTCGTACAAGCGGTCTGTCAGGTCCCGGTACCGGTACGCCGCCGGACCTCCGACGTCGACGGTCGCGTTCGGTGGGTCCTTCGCGAAGCGCAGAATGAGGCGCGCGACGTCGGCGGCGGCCACCGGGCTGATCCGATAGGCGCCGTCGCCGAACATGGGAAACACGGGGAACCGGCGGACCGAACGGAGCATGACGCCGAGGAGCACGTCCCCCGGCGCGAACATCATCGTCGGTCGGACGATCGCGTACGGGAGGCCGCTCTGCCGGACGATGGCGTCGAGCCTCCGTTTGTACGTCAGGTACGGGATCCCCGTCTCGAGGTGGGCCGGAGCCGGCGGGACGCTCACCTGAACGATCGGAGTACCCGACTCCTGCGCCGCGCGCACGAGGCGGTCGAGACCCTCGAACAGCCGGCGGAACTTCCTCTCCGACCCCCAACGGTACCAGGCGAGGTTGACGATCGCGGAAACGCCCTCGAGGAGCGGGGCCCAATCGCGGACGTCGGCGGCGTCCCCCGGTATCCACTCCGCCCCGAGCTCGGCCTCACGGGAAACCGGGTGCCGGTGGACCGACCGCACCGACCATCCGGGAACCGTCGATTCGAGGAGGGCGCGCCCGAGGAGGCCGCCGCCCCCTCCGACGAGGAGGATTCGAGGCCGCCCGGCCAGATCGGTCATGCGGGCGCCGGGGCAACGGCCGCCGCGGCCCGGACGTACGGCGCGCCGAACACGCTCTCCCAGGCGGCCCGGACCGGTGCCCCCATCTCCGCGACCTCCACCGGTCGGCCGAGCTCACGGGAAACCGAGGTCATGACCGAGCCGGGCAGCCCGCAGGGCTCGAACCGCGCGAACTCGGCGAGGTCGACCTCCACGTTGAGCGCGAACCCGTGGAAGGTGACCCACTCCTCGACGGCCACGCCGACGGAGGCGATCTTCCGGCTCCCGTCGACCCAGACCCCCCGCTTCCCCGGCAGCCGCGAGGCCGAGACCCCGACCGCGCCGACGGCCTGGACAACGACCTCCTCGAGGTCGTGCACGAATCGCCGAACGTCCCGTCCCCGCGCGTCGAGGTCGACGATCGCGTAGCCGACGAGCTGCCCCGGCCCGTGGTACGTCGCGAGGCCACCCCGCTCCACCGGAACGACCGGGAGGTCGGAGGGAAGCGTCGCGGGGTCCGCGCCGCCGACCCCGACGGTGATCACCGGTTCGTGCTCGGTCAGCAGCAGCGTGTCGGGGATCCGTCCGGCGCGGCGGTCGCCGCGCAGCGCCCGCATCCGGGCGAGCGCGTCGCGGTATTCCGTCCGGCCCCAATCATGCGCCGCGAGCGGCACCGGGCGGCCTCCGCGCGACGTGGAGCGGTTCGCCGAGCCACAGGAGAGCCGCCTCCTGGAGAGTCTCCGAGAACGTCGGGTGCGGGTGGATGGTCATCGCGAGGTCGCGCACGGTCGCCCCCATCTCGATCGCGAAGGCCGCTTCGGCCACGAACTCCCCGACGGACTCTCCGGCGGCTTGGACGCCGAGGAGGAGACCGTTGGAATCGTCCCCGACGAGCTTCAGCCAGCCAGTCGTCGCGTGCGCCGCGTGCGCCCGGCCGAGGGCCGCGAACGGGAACCGTACGTCCCGGGCGGCGTGGCCCGCGGCCTTCGCCTCGGTCGTCGTGAGCCCGACGCTCGCGAGCTCGGGCTGCGTGAAGACGACCGACGGCATGGCTTGGTGAAGGTAGCGGGTCGGGCGACCGGCCGCGACCTCGGCCGCGACGACGCCCTCGCGGTACGCCTTGTGCGCCAACATCGGCGGGCGCGCCACGTCGCCGACGGCGAAGATGGTCGGCACGTTCGTCTGCTGGCGATCGTTCACCGTAAGGAAGCGGGTCTTGGGGTCGGCGACCACGCCGGCCTCTTCGAGCCCGATATCGGAGGTGGCCGGTCGCTTCCCGACGGTCAGGAACAGTCGCTCGGCCTCGAGGACCGTCGTCGACCCGCCGACCTCGACGGTCAGACGCACACCGTCGTCCGAACGCTCGAGCTTCGTCGCCTTGGCTCCGACGTGGATCGTCACCCCGAGCCCAGTCAGGGCCCTCGCCAGCTCCTGGGAAAGGTCCGGGTCGAGCCCGGGGAGGATCTGGGGCATCCATTCCACGATGGTCACCTGGACGCCGACCTCGGCCAGGAACTCCCCGAGCTCGCAGCCGCTGACGCCGCCCCCGAGCACGAGAAGGCTCTTCGGGAGGGATGTCCACTCGAGCACGTGCTCGGCGGTCGCGACGCGGACACCGTCCGGCTCGAACCCGGGCAGGATCGTCGGGACGGCGCCGGTGGCCACGATCGCCTTCGCGAAGTCGATCCGCTCGCGACCCCCATCGGCGGCGACGAGCTCGACCGACCTCGGGCCGGTGAACTTCGCCTCGCCGAACAGGACCGTGACGCCGGCGGACTTGAGGAGCAACGCGACTCCGCTCCGTTCCTTCGCCACGACGGATGCCTTCCACTGCGAGGCCTTGGCGAGGTCGAAGCGGACGGCCTCCGCCTCCACCCCGATCCCGGGGCCCTCGGTCCGGAGGGCGTGGTAGAGGCTCGCGGCGTGGATCAGCGCTTTCGACGGGATGCATCCGCGGTTGAGGCACTCGCCCCCGAGCTCGCGCTTTTCGACGAGGAGGGTCTTCATCCCGAGCTGGCCGGCGCGGATCGCGGCCACGTACCCGCCGGGGCCGCCGCCGATCACCAGCAGGTCGGTTTGCCGCGCGTACGTTCCGGCCATGGGCGGGACCTCCGTACCTTTCGCGCCTAAGAGGGTGCGGGGCGGCCGGTGGGCGCGAAGACATCGGTCAGCAGAGACTCGGGCGCGGGCGGAGGTGCCTTCTCCGCCAGCTCGATCGCGGCCCGAACGGTCGCATCGGACTCCTCGCGCCAGCCCGTGAGCCGGGCGTCGTCGACCAGCGCGAGCTGCCGAAGGAGCAGCTCCAGCCGAAGGTACGGGTCCCGCTGCCGCGCCTTCGGGAGAAAGTCGGGGGACTGGTAGCGGGTCGGGTCGTCCGAGCTCGAGTGGGGGGTCATCCGGAAGACGACGAACTCGAGCAGCGTCGGGCCGCCCCCCGATCGGGCGCGGGCGACCGCGGCACGCAGGCGATGCGTGACGGCGACGAGGTCGGTCCCGTCGACCCGCTCGCCCGGCAGGCCGTACGCCGTGGACTTCTCCGCGAACGTGGCGCTCCGGGTCTGCCGCTCCGCGGGGACCGAGATCGCCCACTGGTTGTTCGTGCAGCAGAGCACGACGGGCGCCTGCCAGACCCCAGCGAGATTCGCCCCCGCGTGGAAGTCGTTCGCGCTCGTGGCCCCGTCGCCGAAGAAGCCGAGCACGACCGACGGGTCGCGCCGAAGCTTCATCGCGTAGGCGAGCCCGACGGCGTGGGTGATCTGGGTGCCGATCACCGACGACATCGAGACGTACCGGACCTCGCGCGCGCTCGGATGGCACGGCATCTGCCGCCCGCGGGCGGGGTCGAGGTCGTTCGCGAACAGGTGATGGACGTAGGTCGTGAGGGAATGACCGCGCGCGAGCGCCACGAGCTGCTCGCGCAGTCCGGGGAACACCCAGTCGGTCGGTCCGAGGGAGAGCGCGGCGCCGACGCTCACCGCCTCCTGACCGGTGGCGGGGCCGTAGAAGCCGATCCGGCCCTGCCGCTGCAGCGCGAGCATCCGCCCGTCGAGGATCCGAGCGAGCGTCATCCATCGGAACCCGTTGACGAGGGTCGTCGCCCAGTCGGGCCCGAGGAGCCCCTCGAGCGACGGCGCGGTGTAGTCGAGCGGAACCACCCCTGGGGAGTCCGTCATCGCGACTCGGGCTCCGGAGGGCGCGAGATCCGGTTCGAATCGAGCTCGGGGCGGTCCGGCCTCATGGGCACCTCCGGCGGGCCCGAACCGAGGACCCGTCTTGAACCCTCGCCCCGTCCGGGCCGTTCTCGCCGAGGAGGTACGCGGTGGGAACTTGGGGAACCCGGACCTTCAAGGCAAACGGGTCGAGCGGGGGCGTCGGCGACCCACCAGAGCCCCGAGGAGCGCGCCGGCCGCGACCGCGCCTCCGAGGCTCGCGAGCACGAGAAGCGCCGACTCCGTGCCCGTCACGCTCGACCCGGCCCCCGAGGAAGGCGCGCCGGCCGAGACCTGGACCTGGAAGGAGAGGTTGACCTCCGTTCCGTTGGCGTCCTTTACCGTCAGGTTGCCGCTCAGGGTCCCGACACTCGCGGAGCCGAACGTGTGCGTGACCGGCTCTCCGATCGCCGAGTTGCCGTCCCCGAACCTCCAGGCAAAGGAGTATCCTCCCGAGCCGCCCGAGGCGGTCGCCGAGAAGGTGGCGGGAACTCCCGCCGTCGCCTTCGTCGGCGCCTGGACCTGCGCCGACAGGCCGGCCGGGACCGTGAACAGCCGGCTCGCGGACCCGACCGCGCCGTTCGCATCGACGGCCCGGAGGTGGACCGTCACCGGTCCCGACCGGGCGTACGTGTGCGTGGGGGCGCCCGAGGTGAGCGTCGTTCCATCGCCGAACTGCCAGGTCAGGACGACCGGGATGGAGGCGTTCGACCACGCCGCGGAGAATTCGTACGATAGCTCCGGCGACACGAGAGGAACGATGGTGATGTTCACCGGGAATCCGACGGCCACGAGCGTGGCGAGACCGAGGGACACGCCGAAGGCATCGCGCAGGGTGAGGGCGAGGGTGTAGTTCCCGGCCGTTCCGTAGACGTGAGCCGGTCGCGCGAGAGGGGACGTCGTTCCGTCCCCGAACGTCCAAAGGAAGGCGATGCTCGAGGACCCGTCGAAGTTGAGCGCGCCTCCGACGACCGTGGCCTGCGGCGTCACATTGAACGGGGCGACGCCGGAGGTCGAGAAGGCCCCGAATTCGGCGGAAAGCGTATCGAAGGCCCACGTGTCGTTGTCGGAGAGGCCCCCGACGCCGTTGGTATAATTGCGGCCGCCGAACAGCACCGGGTACCCGTCTCCGGCGTCGTACGTCATCGCCGCCGAGACCCGGGAGTCCGGGCCGGCGCCCGCCGAGACCGGAACCCAGCCGGTCCCCGTGAACTCCCAGGCGTCGACGGGGGATTCGTTCGGCGTCAGGTTCGAGTCGCCCGAGACGAGGATGGTCCCGTTCGGCAAGTTCGTCATCATGAAGAGGGACCGGCCGCCGGCCTGGTTGGCGCTCGGCAACCAATGCCAGCTCCCATTGAACGTCCACGTTCCCGAAGCATCGGTGGCCCCGAAGCTGCCCCCGTAGAGCACCAGGCTCGAGAGGCTGGCGTCGTAGGCCATCGCGGCCCCGGACATCTGGGGCGGGGCGACCGAAGGGGACAGTTGCGTCCAGCCGCCGGACCCGTACGCCCAGGTGTCGTTCATGAGCGCGACACCGTTCGTCCCGCCGAACAGCACGATCTCCTGGAGCGCGGGGTCGTACGCCATGGCCGCCTCGGACCGGACCGGGGGGGCGACCCGACCGGACATCGCCGTCCACGCCCCGGCCTTGAACAGCCAGGTGTCGTTGTAGTAGGGCGAGGCCGCGTGGAAGTTGTATCCGCCGAACATGACAACGCCCGAGAGCGACGGGTCGTACGCGCCCGAGGCGGAGGAACGGATCCCCGGCGCCGTCGCCGGGGTGAGCTGGGTCCAACTCCCGAGGGAGTACGTCCACGTGTCCCCGAGCCAGCCGGCACCCAGCGCGTCGTACCCCCCGAACAGCAGGACGTACCCGTCCGAAGGATCGTCGACGAACACGGCCCGGTTCCGGCCGCCCGGAGCGGGCCCGGTGCGCGTGAGATTGTGCCAGTGCGCGGCGGAGGCCGAGGCGGCGGACGAGGCCCGGGCGTGCGGCGCCGAAACGGGGGTCACCGTCGGGAGGTCCCGCAGGGCGGCCCCCGGGGAGATCGGGGGGTGGGACGCGGAGCCGACCGGGCCGACGAGCACGATCCCGAGGGCGAGCGCCAGCCACAGGCGGGAGGCCCAGGGCGTCGCCCGCGGGGGTCGACCGGCCATCGCGCGACCCAAGACGTTCAAACGAAAAATCTTCACGTTGCGGAGGGATGAAGCGGGTCTTGAGGGGACGGCCGCCCTCCAAGGGGCGGGCGGGGGTCGGAGCGGGGTCTCGGCGATTACGCCAGCTCGGCGAACATCTGGTGGGGATCCTCGAGCTGCGCCTTCACGACCTGCAGGAACTGCGCGCCGACGATCCCGTCGAGAACACGGTGGTCGAGCGAGACGGACAGGTTCATCAGATGCGCCGGGGCGAGCGTGCCGTCGGAGAGGTAGATCGGGCGTTTGACGATCCGGTGGACCCCGAGGATCGCGACCTCCGGATAGTTCAGGATCGGGGTCGCGAGTACGCCTCCGAGCGCGCCGAGGCTCGTGATGGTGAACGTGCCGCCGGTCAGCTCGGCCCGCGAGAGCTTCCCCGCGCGGCCCCGCTCCGCGAGCTCCTGGATCTCGCGGGCCAGCTTGGTGATGCTCTTCTTTTCGACGTTCCGGACCACCGGGACGATCAGCCCCTCGGGAGCCGCCGTGGCGATGCCGATGTGCGCCTCCGGATAGACGTGCAGTTCCTGGTGTTCGTCGTCCATGCGCGCGTTCATCCAGGGCTGGGCGCGGAGGCCGGCGACGACCGCCTTCAGGATGAACGGCAGGTACGAGAGCCGCACCCCGTCCTTCTCGACATGCTTTGCCGTACGCTCCCGCCACCGGACGAGGTCGGTCGCGTCGACCTCCTCGACGTAGGTGAAGTGGGCCGCCCGATGGATCGACTCGGACATGTGCTCGGCGATGACCCGGCGGACTCCGCGGATGGGCACTCGCTCGAACGCGTCGGCCCCGGCCGGAGGCGACGGCGCGCTGGCCAGCTTCTCCTTCTCGGGCGACGGGGTGGCCCCAGGGGACGGCGGCCCTATCGCGACCTGGGCGGGCGGCGCGGCGGACGAGGGAGCCGCCGCCGACTCGCCGAGGTCGGACTCCTGAACCCGGCCCCCCGGGCCCGTTCCCCGGATGTTGGAAAGATCGATACCGCGCTCCGTCGCGAGGCGCCGGACGTACGGTGACGCGAGAACGCGGCCCGCGGGAGTTGACCCCGGCTGGGGCGCCGGGGTGGCCACCGGCCCAGGTCGTCCGGCGTCGGACGGTGCCGGGCTCGGGGGGGGCATCGCGGGAGCCACGGCCCCCTCGGTACCCCCGGACGGGGAGGCCGGGCGCCCGCCGGTCTCGATGGTGACGAGGAGACCCCCGACCTTGACCTTCTCCCCTTCCTTCGCGTGGATCTTGACGACCGTGCCGGCTTTCGGGGAGGGAATCTCCACGTTGGCTTTGTCCGTGAGGACGGAGACGAGCGGGGCGTCTTCGGCGACGGTCCCCCCTTCCTGGACGAACCACTTCACCACCTCGCCTTCGGCGACGCCTTCGCCGATGTCGGGGAGCCGGAACTCGTATGCCACGGTCGCCCCTTAGCCGGCGCTCATCGCCGCGTTCGCCGCGTGTACGATCCGTTCGGCATTCGGTAGGTAGGCGTTCTCGAGGGCGTACGGGAATGGCGTGTCGTACCCCGTGACGCGCTGGACGGGGGCTTTCAGGGAGAAGAACGCCTTCTCGGCGAGGATGGCCGCCAGCTCGGCGCCGAAGCCGCAGAATCGAGGGGCTTCGTGGACGATCACGGCCCGGCCGGTCTTCTCGACGGAGGCGAGCACCGCCTTCTCGTCGAGCGGGACGAGCGTGCGCAGGTCGATCACCTCGGCGTGCGAACCCGCGGCCGCGAGGGTCTCGGCCGCTTGAGTCGCCGGTGGGACCATCGCGCCGTACGCGAAGATGGTGACATCGGTCCCCTCGCGGACCGTGCGAGCGACTCCGAAGGGGACACGGCGCTCGCCGTCGGCCACCTCTCCGGAGACGGCGCGGTAGATCCGCTTCGGTTCGAGGAACAGCACCGGGTCCGGGTCCGCGATGGCGGTGGCGAGGAGGCCCTTCGCGTCGGCCGGGGTCGAGGTGCTCGGTATCGAGAGGAAACAGTGGCCTGGGG
>DAIQBL010000021.1:0-23749 GCA_036781185.1 Thermoplasmatota archaeon
ACGTCGACGGCTTCTTCGAGAACGTCGAAGCGATGATCGAGAAGTACCGGGACGCGCGGTTCGCGCGGGTCCGCACGGCGGTCGCGGGGGCGAAGCTGCTCCACGACGTCGCCAAGTACTTCGACTTCGAGCGCGCCCCGGAGGGGATCAACGAGAAGAACTGCGTCCGCCTGATCGCCTCGATCTTTACCGAGGGGAACAAGGAGGCGCTCGCGAAGTTCACCTGGCGCACGATGTACCTGGGGAACATGCACTTCCAGGACGCGTACGACTACGACATCCAGCGCCTGATGCGCTGCGACATCCACTACTCGGTGCCCGACGGGCGGATCATCCCGTTCTGCTCGTACAACTCGGGCCCGATCTACCGGACGGAGGTCGAGAAGAAGTTCTCGATCCCCATCCCGGAGTGGCAGAAGGCGAAGGCGTCGAGCGGCGTGGCCCAGCTGAAGACCATCGAGACGATGGGCATCAACGGCGAGGTCATCGTCGACCCCGAGTACTACAAAGTCCGCGCGCTCAAGGGCGCGCCCGGGATGAGCAGCACCTAAGCTCGGCTCGGTCGCCCGCGACCCAACCTCTTCCCCCCTCCGTCGTGGGGTATTTTCTTCGGTGACCCGCCCGCGGGCGTCGGCGCTCGTCTCGGGGGCCCCTTCGACGGGTCCCGGAGACCCCGTGCGGTGTCCGGGACGGAGCCGCCTACCGGAGCGCGACGCCCTGGGTGACCGTGGTGTCGGGTTCCACGACCACGGCCGTGCCGTACGCCAGGACCTCGGTCATGACGCCCCCCATCTCGGAGGTGTCGAACCCGACCGAGAGCACCGCGTTCGCCCCGAGGCTCTTCGCGTGGTTGCAGAGGCGCTCGATCGCCTGGTGCCGGACCGACTCGAGGAGCGCGGTGTACACCTTGATCTCGCCGCCCGCCAACGCCCGAAAGCCCGCCCAGACGTTCTGGCCGAGCCCCCGGGAACGGACGATCAGCCCGAACGTCGTCCCGATGACCCGCGTCACCCGGTATCCCGAGATGTACGGGGTCGTCACGATCAGCACGTCGGAGGGCGGGGCGTACGGGGCTCCCGTGGCGCCGGGCGGCGGATAGGCGGCGGACATCGTCCCGCTACGGGTCCCGCGGGGATGAGTCTGACGGGCACCGCCCGCGTCCCGGTCCGAGGACGACGGAGCCGGGGCGAACGGGGACCGGCCGACTCGCTACTCCAGCAGCGCCGACCCCGCGTGCCGGATCCGCCGCGACGCCGGCCCGGAATGGGAGCTCGTGGCCAACCGCCGGTCGATGGCGGCCCATCGGGCTCCGGTGGCGGGTCGGGGGGACGGCCGGACCGGCTCCGGGTGGTCGGCGAGCCACAGGAACGCCGCCTCGAGGTGCTTGCAGGTCCCGAGGTCGCGTCGGGCGAAGTCGACGCACCCGCAGAACGCGCCGGTCCGGTCGGGAAAGGCGGGAACGTACACCGTGTAGTGGCTCTGGCGACGCAGGTTCCGGACCTCCAGCGTCACGACGCCGGGGGGTCCTTCCGCGAGGCGGACGTCGAGCGGCTCTTCGAGGGCCCGGGTCCGACGTTCGGCCCGCTCGACCGGGGCCGGCCGGGTCGGGCGCAGGGGGGCTCGGTCGCGCCGCACGTTGGGAGGAACTCCGAACGGCGATAAGGCGGCTCGCGGGGGCCGGGTTCAGCGCTCCGGGGCGACGTCGAGGGTTCTCAGCGGCCCGGGCCCGACGTTTGGCGAATCCGACAGCCCCCCGGCGTGGTCCGTCCGGGCGACCTTGAACCCGCCATACGCCCCGGCCCCGAGCGGCGAGACGATGGTGGTGACGAGGCCGACCGCGGCGACGATGGTGAAGATCTCGATGGTGAAGATGCCGAGGTCGAGCAGGATGAGCGCCATGGCGAGCTCGACGGCGCCCCGGCTCGAGACGAAGAAGCCGATGGCGGCCGAGTCCGACCTCGACCAGCCGAGGGACCGGGACACTCCGGTGCCGATCACGATCTTCGAGGCGAGGGCGAACGCGACCAGGACCATGAACGCGAGGAACGCGCCCGGTGTCGCGAGCGTCCGCAAGTTCATGCCGAGGCCGACGAACGCGAAGAAGAGCGGAATGAAGAATCCCCAGGTCATGATGTTGAACACCTGGCTGATCCCCTGGTGCTCCCGACGGCCGGCGCTCTCGGGCGTGATGAGCAGCCCCGCGTAGAACGCGCCCACGAGGAACGTGAGCCCGAGGTACTGGGAGAACAGGGCCGAGCCGAGGGCGAGGACCATCAGGACGGCGAATCCCGATTCGCGGGAGCGCCACATCCCCGTGACCCTCGCCCGAGCCGCCCGGCCGAGGTTCGTCTCGCGCGTGACGCGGAGGATCATGTGGGCCGAGAGGACGGTACCGAGGAACACGGCGACCGAGAGGAGGGCGATCGAGATCTGGTCGAAGCCGAACCCGCTCGAGTTGAGCCTCAGGAGGATGGCGAACGTCGTGACGGCGGCGAGCTCGTTGATCACCGCGGTGTTCATCAGCATCACGCCGAGGCGGGTCTTGGCGAGCCCGAACTCGCGCAGCATCACCGCCATCACGGGGAGCGCGGTGATCGAGAGCGTCAGGGAGACGAACAGCGACGTTGTCGACGACAGCCCGTGGATGACGAGAGGGACGATGAACGCCCCGGTCAGGAACGGGCCGACGAACACGGCCGCCCCGAGCAGGCCGGACGCGAAGCCGGTCTCGTACATCTCCTCGGGGCTCACCTCGAGGCCGGCCATGACGAGGATGAAGAACGTCGCGAGGAACTGGACCCCGGCGAGCTCGTCGTTGACGCCCGTGAGGCCGAAGTAGCTCCCGAGGAGCGTCGGGCCGAGGACGATCCCGACGAGGATCTGGCCGACGAGGGCGGCCTGGCCGAGCCGGGAGAACAGCTCCCCGACCAGCACGGCGGCCGTCAGGAGCACGAAGAGACCGACGATGAACGTCGTCAGGTCCGCCATTCGGGGAACACCGGCGCCGTGGTAACGCGGGGAGGGGTTACTTGTAGTTCGGGGCCGAAGCGACCCCGCCGCCGGGCGGCGCGCCGGGCCCGTTGTCCCCGGGGCCGCCCGGACGGACCGGGGCCGTCGGGCCGCCCCGGCGATCGCCGCCCCTCCGGGCCCCGGTCAGCACGAGGACGGCTCCCCCGACGACGAGCGCCGCGCCGACGCCCGCCGTGACCTCGCCCCACCGGTACGACGGTCGCTGGTCCGCGGGGCTCTCGAGAGTGCAATTCGACCTCGGGACGCATCCGGCGTTGTGCGCCTCCACCTGATGGGGGACGCTCGCGACCGTGTACGCCCCGGTCCCCAGGGCGGCGGCGCCGGCGACCAGGAGAAGGACGCCCACGAGGGCGAGACCCCGCCGGCGCTCGACGGCGTCCATCCGTCGCCCGACCGGGCGGGTCGGTCCGTCGGTCACGTCGGGTCCGGGGAGACGGCTAGCGCTTCGGCCCCAACGCCCGACGGGCGAGCAGCGCCGCGACGACGAACATCGCGCCGGCCCACGCGAGGAGTCCGAGGAGGTAGACGCCCGGGCCATACGGGTAGTACGCCGAGGCCCCGGCGAACAGGTTCTCCCGGAGCACGTTGACGGCGAGCGTGATCGGGTTCACCGAGGCGACGTTCTGGAACCACGGGGGCATCGTGCCCCACGGGTACAGCGCCGCCGACGTGAGGAGCACGGGGAGGTTGATCGCGTTGACCGCGGCGAAGTACGTCTGCGGCTGCTCGAGGGAGAAGCCGACCGCGAGGAACAGCGAGGCGAACATCGCCGACAGGATGACGATCGCGAGCAGGACCTCGAGGGCGCCGACGACGGTCACGGACGCCGTGATGTCGAGCCCGGTGAGGCCGAGGTGGCCGAGCAGGATCGACAGGCCGAGAACGAGGAACGCGAGCCCGATCGGCTGGACCGACCCCGCGATGAGGCGCGAGGCGAAGATCGAGGTGGCGCTCGCGGGCGTCGCGGAGATCCGCTTGAGCACGCCGAACAGCCGGTCGAAGATCACGTTCGCCCCGATGAACAGCGTCGCCGTGACCGCGACGAACCCGGTCATCCCCGCCGCGAAGTACGAGAAGTACGTCGGAGCGCCCCGGAACGCCGTCAGGAAGTACGCCTGCGGGATCCGCCCGGAGCCGAGGTTCTCGAGGTTGAACGCTTGGCCGAACAGCACGAGGTACAGGATCGGAAGCAACAGCGAGGTCACGATCGCCTGCGGATTCCGGACGATCCGGAGCAGCTCGCGGCGCGTGAGGGCGACGGTCTCGCGGATCATCGGCGGGCCCTCCCGAACGCCTGCTGGACCTGCCCGACCCGGACCGCCCGGTCGGTCGCCGAGGGGCTCTCGTCCTCCCGGTACTCGCGCCCGGTGAATTCCAGGAACACCTCATCGAGGCTCGGCCGCTTCAGGGAGACGCCAGCCAGCCCGACTCCCGCCTTCTCGCAGGCGGCGACGAGCGCGGGGATCAGCTCCTCGCCCCGCTGCGCCTTCACCCGGAATGCGCCGTCCGGGGCGGGGCTGACGGAGCTCGCCCCCGGCACCGATTTCAGGGCCCCCTCGAGGCCCGGGCCGGGCTTGAGGGGTCGGATCGTGACGACGTCGCCCCCGAGGCGGTCCTTGAGCTCGGACGGGCTCCCCGCCGCGACGATGTGGCCGTGGTCGATGATCGCGAGCCGCTCGCAGATCCCGTCGGCCTCCTCGAGGTAGTGGGTCGTCAGGAACACGGTCATGCCGTGCTCCTTCCGGAGCTCCTCGACGTACCGCCAGAACCCGGCGCGGCCCTGGGGGTCCAGTCCGAGCGTCGGCTCGTCGAGGAACAGGACCCGCGGGGAGTGGATGATCCCGACCGCGAGCTCGAGCCGCCGGCGCATCCCCCCGGAGTAGGTCTTCGCCAGCCGGTCGGCCGCGTCGCCGATCTGCATCCGGTCGAGCAGCGAATCGATCCGGCTCGTGACCTCGCGCCGCGGGACGGCGAACAGCGCGGCGGCGAGCTCGAGGTTCTCCCGGCCGGTGAGGTCGGAGTCGGCCGTCGACTCTTGGAACACGAGGCCGATGCGCCGTTTGATGTCGGTCGGGTTCTGGAACACGTCGACCCCGTCGACGACGGCCTGCCCCGCCGTCGGGGCGAGCTGGGCGGTCAGCATCGCGACGGTCGTCGTCTTCCCGGCCCCGTTCGGCCCGAGGAAGCCGTACGCCTCGCCCGCCTCGACGGTGAACGAAACGTCCTCGACCGCCTTCACCTTGTGATTGTAGGTCTTGGAGATGCCCTGGGCTACGATCGCGCTCGGCATGGGACCCCGCTCAGTTGGTGAGCCTCTTTAGCCGCTCCGCCGCCTCGTGGATCGACGGTTGGGCCTCGGCGAACCGGGCCGCGTCGGAGCGCTGCAGGTCCTCGAGATAGGCGACGAGCGAGCCGATCTCCCGGACGACCTCGGCGGGGGAACGGGGCCCGCGGGCGGGAAACCTCCAGCCGAACTGCTCCTTGACCGACCCGACCAGCTCGTACCGGCCGTCCTCCTTCCGGCGGGTGATCCCTTCCTGCGTCAGGTCCTCGAGCAAGGGATAGACGGAGCCGGGCGACGGCCGCCACCAGCCGGAACTCATCCGCTCCATCTCGTCCATCACTTCGGCCCCGGTCTTGGGCGATTCGTTGAGGATCAGCAGCACCCAGGAACGGAGCCCGCGCTTCTTCCCCGACATCCACGGCATTCCCCAAGCGCACATCGGTATTCCGATATCGGAAAACCGATACCTCGTGATAAACTTGACGCACCGACGGAGACCGCCGACCCCCTGGCGGGCCGAGGCGACTCGAGCCGGGCGACCTCCACGGCGGAGAGGAGGTTATGTCGCCGGGGCGGTGAGCGCCCGAAGTGACGACCTCGACCGACGACGGCCCGGCGGCCGAGGAGATCCGGCGCATCCGCCGGCAGCGCAAGATCGTCCTCGGACTCGGGATCACCTTCGTCGGCCTGGCGGCTCTCCTCCTCGCCCCGAACCTGACGGGGCCGTTCGTGGCCGACCTGCCGTTCCTCGCCGTCGCGCTCGTCTCCCTCTACATCGGGGGGATCCTCCTCGGGGTCGGGTTCGGCGAGAAGCGACGCCTTCGGTAGGCCGATGGGCGGCTTCCCGTACCGGCTGGTCACGCTCGACATCGACGGGACCCTCACCATGGGCCACGGGTGGGCGACCGTCGCGGACGAGCTCGGCCGCTCCGAAAGTTTCCACGCCACCCAGGCCGCGTTCCGGGCCGGGAGGTTGAGCGAGGACGAACACCTCCGGAACCTGCTCGCCATCGCCGACGGGAGCTCGACCGGGGAGCTCGCCCGAATCCTCTCCGAGACTCCCAAGGTCGAGGGGATCGGACGGAGCGTCGCCCGGCTGCACGCGCTCGGCGGCCGCGTCGCGCTCCTCAGCCACAATCCGGGCTACGTGACGGACTGGTACGCCCGCACGTACGGCTTCGACGGGGCCGACGGGCTCACCGGGACGCCGAACGTTCAGAACGGGCAGATCGGCCCCCCGGTCGACACCCGGGCGGACAAGCTGGGCGGACTCCGACGACTCTGCGAGCGGTTCGGGGTCGGCCCCCGCGAGGTCGCCCACGTGGGGGACGGGCGCGCCGACGCCGCGATCTTCCCGCACGTTGCGCTCGGCGTGGCGTTCCGCGCGAAGATTCCCGAGGTCCGGGCGGCCGCCGACGTCGTCGTGACCGGGTCGAGCCTTCGGACCGTCGTGGGCGTCCTCGAACGCACGCCGCCCGCCCGACCGTGAACGGTGGCCCAGCGCCATCAGTTTTCTTATAGCGCGGGGCCCCCTCTTCCTCCGGGGGGCCGGGACACCACGGAGTACGTCGTTCTCGCCACCGTCCGCCCGACCTGGCTGAACCTCCAGCTCCCCTCCGAGGTCGCGACCCTCGTGCTCCACAACCCCGACCAAGCGCGGGGCGCCTCCCATCGGACGCTGGCGTTCTTGGGGCGGGGTCCGGGCGTCGTCCGGGTCGTCAGCGGGGTCCCGGCCGCCGACGTCCTCCCGATCGAGATCGTCCGGAGCCGCTACCTCGCCCCGGCGCTCGCGACCGAGAAGGGGGTGTTCAACCTCCCGCTCCCGGTCATCCAGTATCTCGGGCTCGGGACGTCCCCGCGGCCGCCCCGGAACGCCCGGTCGACGGACGACACGCTCCTCTGGTTCCTCCCGGCCCCCGAGTACTACGAATTCCGGGCCGCGGAGTGGTCGGGTCGTGCGTGGACGGGTCCGGCGACGGGCGGACTCGCCCACGTATATCTCGCCCGGGCGGTTCTGCCCCTCCCGCTCGAGCTCGCCGAGCTCGCCCGGTCCGAGGCGCTCATCGAGGGGGAGGAGTGGCGCCCGCGGGCCGAAGCGCTCGGCCGGCCGATCCGGACGCGCCGGCGCTAGGGATATCCGTCGGCCGGTCGGGAGGTCTTGCCCCCCTTCTCCGGGCAAGAAGACGTCCGAAGATTCATATAGGGTAGCCGGGAGTTATTCTCCCAGGAACGATGCAGAAGAAGAGCGGAGCTTCCGCGGGCCTCGGGCCCTCCGGCTACACGCTGCGGAACCCCGTCCCCATCCGGTCCCCGGAGGACATCGCCCGGACCCGGATCGGCCTGCCGACCGACACGACCCTTGCGCTCGCCTCGATGGGTCCGGTCGACCACGACTCCCTCGCCAAGGCGATCCGGCGCTCCGTCGGCCACGACGGGATGCGCCCGGACGACGCCCGGGCGATCGCCGCCCACGTGCTGAACTTCTTCGGCTTCAACCAGCGGATCATCGACAACGTCCTCGAGCCGGACGACCGCGACACGTTCTACATGCTCGAGGACACCGGCATCCTCGAGACCGAGCGGGACGAGACCACCCTGTACGACGGCCGGGAGTGGCGGATCCACTACTGGATGTTCCGCAAGGACCGCATCTTCGAGCTCGCCCGCGAGGAGACCCAGGCGATGGCCGAAGCCGGCGAGGCCGACGTCATCTACTCCTCCGGCGCCACCCGCTCCGGCGCGTTCCGCCTCCCCCACGGGGAGACGGGCACCGGCCTCCCCGCCCACGCCGTCTACCACGAGCTGGGCGACGAGGTGTGGCTCGAACGCCGCGCCCCGGCGAGCCCCGGCAAGGCGACCGGCGTGCGACCCCCGCCGCCCCCGGGGGCCCCCCGCGCCCCGCGCCACCCGGTCGAGGACTAGCGAGGGATCGTCGGGGCCCCGGCCCCGAACCGTCTTGGCCCCGTCGGAGTACGGGGCCGCGTGCGGGAGTTCCTCCTCTTGGCCCACCGCGTCCCCGTCGGGGGCGCCTTCACGCTAAACGACCTCGCGGGCGGCGGAGGGCGGATGGACGAAGTCGCCCGGGTCGTCTCGACGGCCTTTACCCTGTCGAACGACCTTCGGCGCGACACCGAGCTCACCATCCTGTTTGAGGCGGAGGCCCCGCCGAGGGCCCGCCGGATGCGCCTGGACGGCCACCGGCTGAAGTTCCTCAACCCGGACGAGCGCTCGACCGCGGCCCTTCTGAAGAACGCCCTCGTGCGATCCGCAGGGGTCCCGCGGGACGTAGAGGCGTCCCCCGGCCTCCTCGTGGGCCCCGCCGACCCGTCGGAGGAGCTGCGGCGGTTCGCCGGCGTGGCGGGGACGATCTGGCTGACCGAGTCCGGCCCGCCGATCGGTCCCGAGGACGTTGGCCAGGGCTCGTTCCGGGCCGTCCTCAGCGACCCCACGGACCCCACCGAGGCGGAGGCCGAGCTGCTCCGGGGGGCGGGGGCGTCCCCGAGGTCCCTCGGCCCGCGATCGCTTCGGTCGTCGCAGTGCGTCGACGTCCTGCACCACCTCGCCGACCGGTCGGACGGCTCGGGGCCGCTGCCGAGAGGAAGCCCCGCGCCTAGCGGATGAGCCGGGGCGCCGGCGGATTCGCCGTGCCCGGGGGGGCGAGCGCATCGCGGATCGACCTCGGACGGAGTCCCCCGACGACGGCGGTCATCCGCACCACCTCGCGGGGTTCCGGATGCATCCGGATCCCGAGCAGCAGCCGCCGGGGCTCGCCGAAGTGCCGCCGGGCGGCGCGGACGATCCGGTCGTGGGTCTTCAGCGTGAAGTTCGAGCCGCCGTCGAGGTGGAGGAGCGCGGAGGGCGCGTCCGTGAGCTGGAAGTCGAGGAGCGACTCGCCGAGGGCCTGCGGGACGAGTCGTTCGGGCTCCGAGATGTGGTACTCCGCGTGGAGCAGCGTCGAGACCCCGGCGTCGTCCAGGTGGGCCTTGAGGCTCGCCAGGTCGACGTTGAGGAGACTCGGCGTCTCCACCATGTCGACGAGGCTCGTGACGAGGCTGTGGACGTAGGTGTTCCGCAGCTGGAAGACGTGGTGCATCGGGAGCGACTCGAACCGGCGGAGCTTCTCGTTCGCCAGGGCGAGGACGAGCCCGCCCATCTCCTCGAGCTCGCCGATCGCGTCGGTCGCGTTCTCCCGGCGCTGCGAGTTCATGTCGAGCTCGACCTGGAACGGCAGGAAGGCGACCGGGACCGGGAGCGTGTCGCCGCGGCGGAGCTCGCGCGCGAGGAACGGGAGGAGAGCGCTGCCCGTGCCGCCCCCGAGCCCGGCGAGCAGGAAGACGATCTCGAACTTCGAGAGCCGCCGGAGCATCTCCTCCTTCCCGTCCTCCGCGGCACTCAGGACCGCCGGACGGTCGCCGGCGCTCCCCCGTCCGAGGAGCTGCCGCCGGCCGAGGAGGATCTTCTGGTCGACGTCGAGCTTCGCGAGGTGCCGTTCGTCGGTGTTCACCGCGAAGGCCCGCACCCCGGGGATACCCAGGCGCACGAGGTCGTGGACCGCCTCGCTCCCGGCGCCGCCGAGGCCGACGACGGCGAACGTCTCCGCGGGGTTCGGGAGACCCCAGTCCGCGCCTCCGCTCGTCGTCGCACTCCCCCGATCCGGTGCCCGAGCGTTACGGCGGCGGTCCGCCGTCGGCGACGACCGACTCGCTGTCGCGGCGCGAGCGGGCGGTGGACGCCGCGGTCTCGAGGCGCGTCCGGATGTACTCCCGAACGGCCGACCGGACGGCGTCGTCGACGGAGACGGAGTTCCCCTCGCGGACGAACTCCTCGAGCTGGAGATTGTCCTGGCGCGACAGGTCGACGACGACCTTCCGGATGTTCGGCGGTGGGAGGTTCATCTCGATGAACCGCTCGAGCCCCTCGCGGATCGTGTCGGAGATCGTCGGGGTGCCCTTCGCCTGCTGGATCGCCTTCAGTTTCTCGAGGAGGTCCTGGGGAATCCGGACCGTGACCCTCTCCGACGTGTCGACCATGGCTGTCAGACAACTTCCCGCTTTTGTCTGACAATTCCTTTAGGGACGTCGGACGTATTTCTACATTCGCTTTCGGGGCGGCGGGAATCCGCCCCCCCAACCTCGGCGGGCGTCCGACGCTGTCCGTCCGCGCTCGCGGCCGACGAAGCGAGCCCGGCGAGGAGCCCGACTAGACGATCGATGTCGAGCAGCTATATCCGAAAAACGCGAGGCAATCGCTCTCGTAGTAGTACGCGGCCACGGTCGAGCCGAAGATGCGGACGTGGGAGAGCGTGACCGTCGTGTTGGTGGAGACCGCGATTGAGGCGACTCCGTACGACCCGCCGACGATCACATTCGGGCCGAAGGAGACGTTGCCATCCAGTCCGAGCAGGGCGTAGTCGGAGTTGTTGACGAACAGGTTCCCTTTCACCACGCACCCCGAGCAGGCGAGATAGAGCATCACCCCGACGTCCGAGCTGGAGACCACGTTGTGCGCGATCAGCGTGCCGAGGCCGGCGTCGCCGAGGTCCGCGATGGCCAGGACCTGGGCCTGCGAGCTGAAGCTCGGGCCGCAGAGCCCCAACCCCGCGTAGGTCGCATTGAAGGAGCACTCGAAGTCGGTCAGGAGGTTGTAGGTCACCGACGCGGAACTGAACTCAAGGATCACACCCCCCGAAAGGTCGGCGGTGCTGCCAGAGATGGAGTTGAACGTGATGTCCGCCGTGCTCGCATAGACCACGATGGCGTCATCCTCCGGGCCGTCGAGGATCGAGTTGAGGGCGATCTTGGCGGAGCTACCGGAAAAGACCTCGACGACATCCGTCAAGAGACTCGGCTGCGCCGAGATCACGCTCCGGGTGACGGTCGCCGTGCTCGCATTTCCACCGAAGCCCACGGACACCGCCGGAGAAACGTGGATACCCGATTCGTCGGCGCTCGTGGTGATTCGGTCGGCCGACAGGACCGCGGAGCTCCCCGCTGGAGAATCCGCCTGTCCACCGACCGAAACGCCCGGGCCGCCGAACCCGAAACCGGAAATCGTAACGGCCGTCACGGTCCCGCTCCCGATCAGGTGGGAAGCCGCTGGGGCGCCGCTGGCGTAGTCGAGCCCGAAGTCGATGCCGGTCCCGAACGACATGAAGCCGTTGGAGCCGCACGAGGCGCCTTCCGTCGCCCCGGAGGTCGTGACGACGGCCGACTTGAGATGCAGGACGGCGGTGCCCCCCACCCCGATTCCGCCACCGGCGAAGACGTCCACGTGTGGGTGGGCGGTCGGATCTGGTGCGACTCCCGAGGCGACGATGCATTGCGGGGTCACGAGAAGGGTGAATCCCGACATGCTCACGGTGGCGCCGTGCCCGATCTCGACCGTCCAAGGGTTCCCGAACGGATCGGGCGTGACGACGGCGGGGCTTTCGATCGTGGTCTTCCCGGCCCCGGCGCCCGTGATGGTGAGGGTCTTGTGGACGCTGAGCTGCTCGACGTACGTCCCAGGCCCGATCTGGATCGTGTCCCCCGGCCTCGCGGCGTTGATCGCTCCCTGGATCGTCGAATACTGGGAGGGGACCTTGAGGACGCTGTGGGTCATGGGCGAGGCGCCGGCGGAAGGAGCCACGACGATCGCGAGGAACGCGGCTACCACCATGAGCCCCCCGAGCGAAAGTGCCGATGAGACGCGTTTCGTTCGCCGGGATCGACTCATCGCCGGATCGTACCGAGACATTCTTCGCTACCGGCTGACGGCTGGCCGTCGCGGGGGAACCAGCGAGGCGCTACTTAATGGGACGTCAGACGCGAGGGGGCAAATCGGACCTCAGCCCGTCGTCCCGCCGATAGCGGGGGTTGGCTCGCCGCCCCGCCGGGCGGGCTATTGCAGGGCCTGGCCTCGGAGCCTCGGGCGCCCGGCGGGGGAGCCATCGCTAGTGGTCGTAGATCGGCGGGGGCCGCAAGAGGATGCGGACCAGGAGCAGGAACACGACTCCCGCGCCGGCGAGGGCGGACAGGGCGGGGCTCCCCGCGAGAATCGCTCCGATTGCGATGAGAAAGCCGACGATCGTGGCGAGGTGGAGGATCCCGAAGCTTGGCGCGCGGAACATCCAGTCGGGCACGGTGCTGCCGGACTCGGTCATTCGGGTGCCTCCCGATACCTCGGCGAATGGATATCGGGCTTACCAGTCGAGGATGGCCCGAGCGGACCAGTCCCGGACGACGTCGTCACCGGCCGGGGTGAGCCGGAGGTCCACCTCGGTGCCGAGGACGTCGACGAGGCCGCTCCGGACCGCCCACCCGAGGCTCACGTCGAGGACCGGTGGAATGCTCGCTACGGGGGTGAAGAGGAACAGCTGCAGGAGTCGGGCCCCCGGCTCGCCCGAGGAGGAAAGCACGACGTCGGAGTGGGCGGCGCCGAGCTCCCGCATGACCTGAGCGGCGGAGTCGACCGGCACGCGGCGAAGGTCGTACGGGCAGAGGAACCTCGACCCCGTCCTCGGCTGCCGGTCGAACCACGATTCGTACTCGAGATGGGCGGGAACTGTCGCCGAGCTCCAGTAGTGGCTGAGGGTGTCGGCGCCGGCTGTGACGCCGTCCGGATGTTCCCGGACGAACTGCACGACGTCCCCGACGGGGCGCAGGTGACCGTCGCCGTCGGATTCGACCTGTTCTCCGGCGAGGACGGCCACGCACCCGAGATGCTCGGGGGCGGTCTCTCGCAGCCAGCGTTCGTAGTACGTCCGCTGTCGCTCGTTCCGGACCCAGTACCGGACGTCCTGGCCCGCCGGCGTCCCCGCCAGGAACGACACCGCGTGTCGGGCCGCCTCCTCTTCCGAGGAATGGAAGCTGAGGCAATGCGATCCGGGCGGAAGCTGTTCGAGGTCCTCGACCAGGGTCGCGGCCACGGTGAGGAAGAAATCTGTCGCAAGGGATATTTATACCCCGTTCGAGAGGGTCTGTCGCACGGGGGCGCCCTCGCTCGGACGCCCCCCCGCGCCGAGCCCCGACGAGCGGGCCGTGCCCGGGCCGCCAGCTCCCGGGGGGTATCGGGATAAACCTCGGACGTCTCGGTCGGTCATGTCGGGTCCTCCCGAGCCCCCACCGTCGACGGAGCACGCGACGCTCGGGGGCGGATGCTTCTGGTGCACCGAGGCCGTTTTCCGGGCCGTTCGCGGCGTCGTCGACGTGATGCCGGGGTACGCCGGAGGCTCCGCCGAGAACCCGAGCTACGAGGAGGTCTGCACGGGGGAGACGGGTCACGCCGAGGTCGTCGACGTGACGTACGACCCGGCCGTCCTCTCGTACCGAGACGTGCTCGAGATCTTCTTCGCGACCCACGATCCGACGACCAAGGACCGGCAGGGCGGCGACGTCGGGACCCAGTACCGGTCGGTCGTCCTGTACCGCTCCCCCGCGCAGCTCGCGACCGCCCAGCAGGTCGTCGGCGAGGTCAACGCCGAGCAGAAGTGGGGCCACCGAGTGGTCACGGAGGTCGTCCCGCTGACGAAGTTCTACCCGGCGGAGGAGTACCACCACGACTACTTCCGGAAGAATCCGGACCGCGGGTACTGCCAGATGGTGATCTCCCCGAAGATGAAGAAGTTCCGCAAGTCCTATGCGGAACGCCTCAAGGTCCCCGCGTAACCGCGGGGCTCAGACCCGGCGGACCAGGAACAGGACGCCCGAGATCAGCGTCAGCACGAACCCGATCAGGACGAGAACGCCGGAGCCGATCAGCACGATCCCGATCACGCTGACGACAACGAGGACGATTCCCCCCGCCATCGAGTACTCGGACGAGCGGGAGCCCGAGAGCGCGACGAAGAACAGGAGCAGGATCGCGAAGACGAACTGCTCGAGCGCGGTCGCCGTCCCCGCGAGCCCCTCGCGGACGGAGCGCTCGATGGCCGCGAACGCGAGTGTGTAGAAGAACGTGAACACCGAGCCGATCAGGACGAGAATCCCGCCGAGGAATCCGAACATCCGCGCGAGGCCGTACGACGCCATTCGACTCTCCTCCCCGCGTTTTCCTACGAGTCGTCGGGTGCGATAAACTCGACTCACGTCGCGTTCGACCGTTTACGGGAGCGTCTCGCCAGGCACGGCGGACGGTGTGGGGGGCGGGTCGGGCACGACGGGGGTCCGATGCGGGGCCGGGTCGAACCCGAGCGAACGCAGCTGCGGGAACGCGATCATCAGGCCGCCGATCAGGATCGTGCCGACGCCCGCGAGGATGAACGGCGTCTGCGCCGACCCGAGCACGAGCGTCAGTATCCCGCCGAGGTACTGGCCGACGGGGACCATCGCGTAGCTTCCGACCTCGTCGGCGGCCAGGACTCGGCCGAGGAGCTCGTTCGGTACCGTCGCCTGCAAGGTGGCGAGGAAGACGGTCATGTACATCCCGGGGAAGATCCCGAACAACACCATGTCGGGGAGGCTGATCCAGATCGAGTGGCTGAGCCCGAGGATGAGCACGCTCACCCCCTCCCCGGCCGTGACGAGCGCGAGCGTGCGCCCCGCCACGCGCTCGAACCGGATCCGGCCCATCGCGAGGCTCCCGATCGCGACCCCGATGCTGGAACCCGTGACCATCCCCCCATACAGGATCGCGTTCGACACCCCGAGGGTGCTGGTGGCGTAGAGGCCGAGCTCCACGAAGGCGGCCGTCGTGAGGGAGTTGATCGCGAGCGCGGTCAGGGTCAGCTGGAGGAGCGCCTTGCGGCGCCACAAGTAGCCGTACCCACGACGGGCATCCTGGACGAATGTCGACCGGGGACCGGTCGGCGGATGCGGTCGGTCCTCCCCGATGCCGCCGAGAGCGACCTGCGCGATGAGAAGCAGGGCCAGCGGGATCGACGCCGCGACGAATGAGCGGCTGGTCCCGAGGGCGAGGCTTCCGGTCGCGGCCAGCGAGGCCCCGACGCTGAGCCCGATCGAGAGGGCGAAGATCAGCCCGTTCGCGCTCGCCAGGTCCGATGACGGGAGGAGCTTCGGCAGGGCCGCGTTGTAGGCGGGACGGAACATGGTCGTGGCGGCGCTGACGGCCGCCCACGCCGGGAACATGAGGATCATCCAGAGGGGCAGGAAGTAGCCGGACGGGCCGGGGAAGGCCACGCGCATCTCGGGCCGGAAGAACAGGTCGAGGACGATCCCGAACATCCCCGACACGGCGAGGGCATTCGTCAGCCGCATGAGCCGGCGCCGCTCCATCCGGTCCGCGAGCGTGCCGGAGACGACGGCCGCGACCAGGGTGGGAATCGTCGCCGCGAGGCCCTCGAACGCGAGCGTCGGAGCGACGAAGTTCAGCTGACCGGCGTACTCCGGGGCGGTCGCGATCGTCCAGACGAGGATCAGGACGAGCGCGGCCGGGGCGGCGTACGAGAACGAGCCCGCGATTGCGAAGCGCCGAACGCGAGGATTCGCGAGCAGAGAACCGTACGAGGTCATCGGGCGAACCTCCGAGGGCGCCGACTCGGGTTCCGGTCAATAATGGTTCCGCGACGCGCCGGCCGACCGGGGGTGGTGCGGCCCCGGTCCGGTCCGAAGTTCCCGCCTTGGTTCCCGTTCCGAATCCCGTGGGTTCAGGTTTTGACCGAGGAGCCGTATCCGCGGATGTCGATGCGGATCGTCCACGAAGACCCGAAGCTCGGGGAGCGGAAGCTCCTCCTCCAGACGCCGTCCGACCTCTGGCGGGTCGCTCGGCTGATCCGACCGGGCGATCGGGTCGGGGCGTCAACGACCCGGCGCGATCCGGAGGCGCCAGAGGATGCGCCCGCCGCGCAACGCGAGCGGCGCCGGGTGTTCCTCGCCGTCGTCGCCGAGCAGGTCGAGTTCCACGGCTTCACGAAGCACGTTCGAGTCACCGGACCGATCGTCGAGGGGCCGTTCGACATCGGCCGGCACCACACGCTCGACGTCGATGTTGGCGAGACGGTCGCCGTACGAAAGAGCGCGTGGACGGCCGGGGACGGCGCGCTCCTCGAAGAGGGACTCGCCGGCGCGGGCGAGCCGACGGTCCTGGTGGCCACCGTCGACTGGGGCGAGGCCACGATCGTCCGATTGCGCGGCCGATCCGTCGAGACCGTCGCGGACGTCCGGAGAACGCTGGCGGGAAAGCGCGAGGGGTCGGGGCAGGCCGAGAAGGACCGCCGGACGTACCTCGAGGAACTCGTCGGGATCCTCCGGCCGGCGGTCGCGGACGCGACGACCGTCGTCATTGCTGGCCCCGGGTTCCTGAAGGAGCAGCTCGCCGGCGCGCTCGCCGAGGCGATGCCGGCGCAGAAGGGGAAGTTGCACATCGTGGCGACCGCGGAGTCCGGCCGGGTCGGTCTCGACGAACTTCTGCGGTCGGGGAAGGCGGCGGAGGCCCTCCGCGGCTCCGTCGCGGCCGAGGAGGCCGACCTCGTCGAGCGGCTCGTCACCGCGCTCGGTGGGGCCCGGGCGGCCGTCGGCCCCGTCGAGGTGGCGGAAGCCGTCGACTCCGGTGCGGCGGAGACGGTGCTCGTGTCGGAGACCCGACTTGCCGAACCGGCGACGCAGTCCACGCTGGAGGCGTCGAAGGGCGCGCGCGCCCGCGTATTCGTCGTCCGCGACGAGGGAGACGCCGGGAAACGGCTCCACGGCCTCGGCGGCATCGGGGCGCTGCTCCGCTACGATTGGACCCCGTCGACGGGGCGGCGGGCCGCGGGCGCCCGGTAGACCTACGGGATCGCCTGGACCGCCTCGCGGAGGTCCTCGAAGCGCCGCTTCAGGTCCTTCAGGGCGTACCGCAGCGCCTCGCGCGCGGTGAGGCTGCCGTCGGTCTGGAACTGCAGGAAGAACTTCTCCGTGTCCGGCTCAACGTGGATGCTGCCGTGCTCGCAGCTCTTCTCGCACGCCCAGCAGAGGATGCACTTCGTCTCGTCCGTGACCGTGACCTTCCCGGACTCGTAATCGAGGATGTTCACGGGGCAGGAGCCGGCGGCGCGCTTCAGGCACGAGTCGGAGCAGCCGGACTTCTTCGCGATCTTGATGTGCGGTCGGGGCGAAACGCCGACGGCGTGCGCGACCTGCCACTTCGCGTGCTCGCGCGCGGTGCCGACGACGGCGGTGGCATAGGCGAGCAGCGCCTGGCGGGCGCCGAGGCGGACGATCGGGACCTCGGGCTCGAGGATCGCGAGGCTCGCGTCCCCGAGGGGCGTGATGTCCCGCGCGTAGACCGTGCACGGGCCCTTCTTGTCGATGGAGAACATCGCCTGGCAGTGGGCGCAGCCGGCGCCTTCGCACGTACACTCCGACTTCCGCCGGAACTGGCCCAGGTCGGTCGGGATCGGCAGGAGTCCGAGCCGGAGGGCGACGCCCTCGTCGAACATGCTCGTCGAGGAGTCGTAGTCCTTGCCGCTCGCCTCGTCGCGGATCGGGCCGAGGTGAAACTCGACGTCCTCGATCGCGAGCTTCGGGACGTCGGCGATGAGCGTGCGGCGGATCGCGTTGACCTTGGAGGCGCTCGCGCCGGATAGCTCGAGCTTCAGCTCGCGGGTCTTGAGGTCGAGGGACGCGACGTCCATGTTACACGCGCCGGCCCCGCCGGCCCCCCTTCGCCTTCGTGCCGTCGTGCGGCACCGGCGTGACGTCCTCGATGCGACTGATCTTCATGCCCGCGCGCGCCAGGGCGCGGATCGCGGCCTGGGCCCCGGGTCCGGGGGAGCGCGCCCGGTTCCCGCCGGGGGCGCGGACGCGGACGTGGAGGGTGTCGTACCCCTTCTCCTTCATTGTCGCCGCGACCTGGTCAGCGGCCTTCATCGCGGCGTACGGGCTCGACTCGTCCCGCGCGGCCTTGACGACCATGCCGCCGGTCGCCTTCGTGAGCGTCTCGGCGCCGGTGATGTCGGTCACGGTGATGTGGATGTTGTTGTAGCTCGCGAAAATGTGCGCGATGCCGATCTTCGCCATGGCCTACACGCTCCCGGGGGTCGGGGCCGGCGGCGGCGCGGCCTCCTGGTTGCGGCGCGAGAGCTTCTCGCGGATCGCGACGCGCACCGGGTGCTCGTCGGAGGTGAGCCCGGACGACGGGGCGTACTGGATGTCGGTCTCCTGGGCGGCGAGGACGAGGTAGCCCGGCCGGGTGACCTTGTGGTTGCCGATCGTCAGGTGCCCGTGGACGATCAGCTGGCGCGCGCCCTTTGGCGTGGGCGCGAGCTCGCGTCGGAACGCGATCCACTCGAAGCGGCGCTGGAGGACGACTTCGGGAGTGAGCGCGAGCACATCGTCGAGGCTCGTGCTCCCCGCGGGGAGGACACCGAGCCGCGTGAGGCGGCCGAGAAGCCCGTCGGACTCCCGCTTCGCCTGTGGCTCGCCGGCGCGCACCCGCGCCTGCAGTTCGCGCGCCTGGCGGCGGAAGCCTCGGAGGATGGACTGCGCCTTCCAGAGTTCGCGCTTGTTCTTCAGGCCGTACTTGGCGACGAGCTTCCGCTCCTCGTCCATCCGGGCGGCTTCCCAAGGATGCTTCGGCGTGTCGTAGAACCGGCGGAGGAACTTCGGATCGCCCATCGTTCTACACCTTCTTCTTGTCGGCCGGCGAGGCCGCCGCCGGGGTCGCGGCCGGTGCGGCCGCGGACGTCGCCGCCTTGCCGCCGGACGGGCCGGACTTTCCGCCGGACTCTTCCTTGCCGGCGGCGGCCGCCGCTTCCTTCGCGGCCTTCTTCATGACGCCCGCCGCCATCCCCGTGCGGCCGTTCGACCGGGTCCGCTGGCCGCGGACCTTCTGGCCGCGCTCGTGGCGAACGCCCCGGTAGGACCGGATCATCTTCATCCGGTTGACGTCGTCGCGGCGGGTCGTGTCGAGGTCCGCGCCGAAGAAATGGTGGGTCTCCCCGGTCGTCGGGTCGGCCACGTGGTTGATCATCCAGGATGGAATCTTCGAAGGGAGGTCCGCGAGCACGAGCTCGAGGCCATCGACCGCCGCTTCAGGCACGTTCCCGATCATCTCGGAGGGGCTCACGCCGGCGAGGCGGCAGGCGACCTCGGCGATCCGCGGTCCAACGCCGTGGACTCCCGTGATGGCGAGCGCGGTCGCCCGGGTCCCGTCGAGGTCGCTCCCCGCGAGCCGGACGATGTAGCGGAAGTTCGGGTTGTCCGGGATCGGCTTGCCCTTGCGCTCCTTCTTCTCGCCCGGAGCGCCGGACTTCCCCGACTTGGCCTTCCCTTCCTTAGGTGACCCGCCGTCCTTCCCCTCCTTGCCTTTCGAGGGTTTCTCCTTCTTCCCGCCCTTCTCGACGGCCTCTGGCTCGGCCGCGGCGGGGGTCCCGGACGGCGTCTCGTCCTTCGGGGTCTTGGGCGCGATCCTCACTCTCCGTGATTAGGGGGGCGTCTTGGGCGATCGGCCTCGTCGGCCGGCCCCTCGGCCCCGGGGTGCGGGCGCCGAGAAAGCCGTTCCTTTTAAGCGCTTCGGCGAGCGGACCGGCGCTCCGTCGAGCCGGCCGCCGTACCTGACGTCCGGACCTCGTTCCGGGGCGATTCGAGCGGCCCAGCCCGGGGGCTCCGCCGCCCCCGGTTCGACGCGAACGCGATTAACCTCCGCGGGGTTCCCCGGGTCGGTGTCGGAGCCGCTCGAGGTCTCGGTCGTCGTGCCGACCCTCAACGAGCGGGAGTCGATCGCGCTCCTCGCCCCTCGGATCGACGCTGCGCTTCGGCAGTACCGGTATGAGGTCGTCGTCGTGGACGACGATTCCTCCGACGGCACGGCGGAGGAGGTCCAGCGGGTCGCGGCGCGCCACCCCTGGCGGCTCTACGTCCGCCGGGGCGAACGCGGGCTCGCGAGCGCGGTCGTGCGCGGCATGCAGATCGCGAGCGGCCGGGTGATCGCGGGGATCGACGCCGACGGCAGCCACCCGCCCGAGCTGCTCCCGTCGATGATCCAACCAATCCTCGCGGGGAGCGCGGAGATGACGATCGCGAGCCGGAACGTGCCCGGCGGTGCGTCCCCCGGCCTCTCGGGGAGCCGACGCGTGATCTCCTGGGGGGCCGGCGTACTCGCCCGTCCGCTCACCCGGGTCAAGGACCCGATGAGCGGCTACTTCGCCGTCGACCGCGACGTGCTCGGCCGGGGGGCGCTCGAGCCGGTCGGATACAAGATCGTGCTCGAGATCCTCGTCAAGTGCCGGCCCTCGCCGGCCGTCGAGGTCCCGTTCGTGTTCGCCGCCCGGAGCGCCGGCGCGAGCAAGCTTGGATCCGGCGAGATCGGCCGGTACATCCGGCACGTCGGCCGGCTCTACGCCTGGTCGATCGCCGGCCGCCGACGGGCCTCGATGACCCGGTAGCCGCCGCCGCGCGCAAGCACGGTCACCTCGGCCGCCCAGTGCTCGGCGAGCCATTCCTGGTAGAACCGGATCCCCTGGCTGCCCTTCCCGACGACGAGGAGCCGTCCGCCGTCCGCGAGGTGGTCCGGGGCCGCCGTCAGCAGCTCGAGGATCAGCTCGCGTCCGGCGTGGAACGGAGGGTTCGTCGCGATCACGTCGAACGTTTCGCCCTCGAGGCTCCCGAACAGGGAACCGGCCCGCACCTCCGCGTTCGGGATCTTGTTTCGCCGGAGATTTCGCCGGGAGAGGGCGATCGCCCGCCGGTTGACGTCGGTCATGATGACGCGACCCTCGGGCGCCGCCTTCGCCGCCGCCACGCCGACGGCTCCCCATCCACATCCGAGGTCGAGGACGCGGTCGCCGGGGCGGACGCCGAGCGATTCGATCAGGAGGGCCGTGCCGGGGTCGAGTCCGGACGAGCCGAAGACCCCGTGGTCGACCTCGAAAACGAGCACCGAACCCCGGAACAGGAACCGGAGCTCGCGGCGCTGGGACGCGGAGCGCGGTCGCTCCGTGAAATAGTGGTCCGGGGCATCGGCGCCGTCCTCGGCCGGCATCGCCCTAGCTCCGCCGGCCGAACAGGCCCCCACGTGCGCGGGCCGTCGTGGCCGATTCCGAGCCGAGCGCCTCCCGGAGGAGGTCCCGCTGGTGCGAGCTCAGGTGCTTCGGGAGCTCGACGTGAACGAGCACGATCTCGTCCCCGCGGCTCGTGCCCCGGAACGTTGGGAATCCCTCGCCGCGGAGACGGAACTGGGCTTCGGGCTGGGTCCCCGCCGGGATCTTCAACACCGCCTCGCCCGTCACCGTCGGGACCCGGACCTCGCCGCCGAACAGGACGACGGGGAGGGGGACCGTCGCTTCGGTGTAGGCGTCCTTCCCCTCGCGGCGGAGCCGCGGGTCGGGTTCGAGCGTCACCTGGACGAACAGGTCCCCCGGTTTTCCACCGGGCGGCGCGGCGCCCCCCTGACCGGCGAGGCGCAGGACCGACCCATCCTCCATTCCCGGCGGCACCGTGACGCGGAGGTGGCGGATCTGCCGGACCGTCCCGCGCCCCTTGCAGACCGGGCACGGGACCTTGATCCGACGACCGGTGCCGTGGCACGTCGGGCACTCGGAGACGGTGATCATCTGCGTGTAGCCGCGACTTGTCGTCCGGCGGATCTGGCCGCGTCCGTCGCACTGCGGGCACGTCTCGAGCTCCGTCCCGTCCTTCGCGCCGGTGCCCTGGCAGCTTCCACACGGGTCGGTTGTCGGGACTGTGAGCTCCGGTTCGGCTCCCGTGACCGCGGCGGAGAGCGGGAGCCGGATCGCCACCTCGATGTCGCCCCCGCGGAATGATTGTCCCATTCCGCCGCGCTCTCGCCCCGTCGAGAACGAGCCGCCGATGAACCCCTGCCGGAGCAGTTGTTCGAGGAAGTCCGTCCCGCCGAGAAGGTCCTCGAGGTCGGCGCGATGGGTGAAGTTCTGCCAGCTGAACCCACCGGGGCCGAAGTCGCTCTCGACGCCTCCGAATCCCATCTGGTCGTACCGGCGGCGCTTCTCCGGGTCGACGAGGACCTCGTACGCCTCGCTGACCTCCTTGAACTTCTCCTCCGCGGCCTTCACGTCGCCCGCGTTGACGTCCGGGTGATGCTGCCGGGCGAGGCGCCGGTACGACGTCTTGATCTCGTCGGTCGTCGCCGAGCGCGGGACGCCGAGCACCTCGTAGTAGTCGCGCTTCGCCACGTTGTGTCTCTCGATGGGGGGGTGCCCGACACCGGCGGGGACGCTATTTACGGGCTCCCCCGCGGGCGGACCAGCCGACGGTCACACGAGCCCCGGGGGCGATGCGAGCGCGGCGAGCCGCGGACCGATTTCGCGATGCGACCTCGAGATAACCGAAGCTCGACCCGAGCACGCCGAGCGCGCCCAGAGGGCCGTCCTCGTACGTGCGCCAGACGGGCACGGCGCTCGCCCGGAAGCGCCCGAGCCGAAGGGAGACCCTCGCGACGCCGGCTGGTAGGTCGGCGGTCGGGATGTTCGTGATGGCGTTGCCGAAGACATCGACGTGCACGACCTCGCCCGAGATCGTGGTCGCTCGGCGCTTCGGGACAGGCAGGGTGAGCCGCCGGAGTTCGTGGACCGGACCGAGCCTCGCGAACGGGCGGCCGGACGCCAGCGCTGCGGCGGCCGGCGCGAACACATCGCGGCCCTCGAACGTCGCGCTCGGCCGTCCGGAGCGGACGAGCGTTCCGGCGTCGAGTCGGACCGCCGTCCCTCCCCCGAGCGCGTCGCACGCCAGCGAGAGGACCCCGTTGTCCGGGCCGATCAGGAAGGAACCATCGGAGGTTCGTACCGCCATGGGCGCGCGCTGGCCCCCGACGCCCGGGTCGACGACCGCCACATGGATCGTGCCCGGAGGGAACTGCGGAGCGATGTGCCCGAGAAGGAACGCCGCCTCCCGGATTCCCTGCGGCGGAACGTCGTGCGCGATGTCCACGACCCGCGCGTTCGGGGCCCGCCGGGCAAGGACCGCCTTCATCTGCGCGGCGTACGCCCACCCGATGTCCGTCGTCAATGTGACGAGCGGGGTCCGCCGCACGGCGCGGCTCCGACGGTCCGGGCGCGAGGCGTTGGCCTAGGACTTCATGATCGCGACGAGGAAGATCGCGATCGCGGCAAGGGCGCCGACCGCCGCGGCGACGATCACGAGGATCGTCTGCTCGAGGAGGCCCGTGAGCGCGAGGCCGGAGCCGTGGTCGATGTGGTACCAGTATCCGGCGATGAGGTCGACGACGATGCCGACGACGAGCAGCACGACGCCGATCGTCCGGCTCTTGCCGCTGCCGAAGTACGCGGTGAACAAGCCCGCGAGGATGAGGAACAGGCCGAAGACGAGCAGGAGGATCGTCGCGAACTGGCTCAGACCGACCGTCAGCCCGTCGTCCAATAGTGTGTTGATCATGGTAGCTCCGTTCCTCAGGTTCAGAACTTGATGCCGGTGAGGGTCTTCGTGTCGATGACCCCGGAGACCGACCGGATCTTGTCCACGACGAGTTGGCCGAGGGCGTTGAAGTCCTCTGCCTCGACTTTCGCAATCAGGTCGTACTCCCCGAACA
>DAIQBL010000022.1:0-23662 GCA_036781185.1 Thermoplasmatota archaeon
CGGTACAGGCTGTACCACTGGACGTAGGCGTTGTACGGGTCGCCGTTCGAGAACTGGACGCCGCTTCTCAGCGTGAACGTGTAGCTCGTCAGGTTGCCGGTGGCGGGGTTCGAGGACGTCGTCCAATTCTGGGCGAGCACGCCCGCGAACGACGTCGACGACGAGCCGTTGTAGTTGACGAGCCCTTGGTAGACCTGCTGGACGGCCGCCCAGCCGGGGGTGGAGAACGTCACGGCCGGGTCGAGCGAATCCGGGATCTCGGCCTGGTCGATGCAGATGTAGTTCCGCTCGGAGGCGCTGCACGTCGAGGTCGAGGACTTCTTCAGCACGAAGTAGACCCCGATGCCGGCCACGACGAGGACGACGACCACCACGATGACCAGGATGTTGCGCGTTCGCGGAATCAAGGAATATATCCCCCCGAGAAGTCCGGACGCGGGGAGGAGTTTCCCCCTGTTAAACCCTACCTCGGCGGGATTTGCCACTCCGTCCGCGCCACCGTCTTGAAGGCGGCGCGGCTCGGCCGGCCGGGGCGGCGCGATGGCGGCGAAGATGCTCATCGGGGGCGAATGGGTCGGGGCCGGAAGCGAAGCGACGGCGCCCGTCGTGAGCCCGTTCGACGGTTCGACGATCGCGGAGGTTCCCGTCGGTTCGCGGGAGGACGCCCGACGGGCGATCGACGCGGCCCGGGACGCCTTCGACAAGGGTCCGTGGCCGAAGCTGCCGCCGCGCGCGCGCGGCGAGGTCCTCCTGAAGGCCGCGAGACTCCTCGGGGACCGGCTGCCCGCGATCGCCGAGCTCGAGAGCCGCAACCAGGGCAAGACGATCAAACAGGCGGCCGACGCCGACCTGCCGTTCTCGGTCGACAACCTCGTGTTCTTCGCGGGCGCCTGCCGGACCCTCGACGCCCGAAGCCCGGGCGAGTACACGGGGGACGGGACGACGATCTTCCGGCGGGAGCCGGTCGGGGTCGTCGCCTCGATCACGCCGTGGAACTACCCGATCATGATGGCGGTCTGGAAGATCGCCCCGGCCCTTTCGGTCGGGAACACGGTCGTGCTGAAGCCGGCGACGTGGACCCCGCTCACCACCCTCGAGCTCGGCCGGGTGTTCCAGGACGCCGGCCTCCCCGCGGGCGCGCTCAATATCGTGACCGGGCCCGGCGGCGAGGTCGGGGACGAGCTGTCCCGCCACGCGTCGGTCGACCTCGTCTCGCTCACCGGCGACACGGCGACCGGGAAGAAGATCATGGAGGCGGCGAGCGGGACCGTGAAGCGGGTCCAGCTCGAGCTCGGCGGCAAGGCGCCGTTCGTGGTGTTCGCCGACGCCGACGTGAACGCCGCGGTCGAGGGGGCGGTCGTCGGAGGGTTCGTGAACGGCGGGCAGGACTGCACCGCCGCGACCCGGCTCATCGTCCACGAGTCGATCCGCGACACCTTCGTCACGAAGCTCGTCGACCGGCTCCGGACCTTCCGGATCGGCGACCCGCTCGCCCGCACGACCGACCTCGGTCCGCTCGTCCACCGCTCCCACCAGCAGCGGGTGCTCGGGTTCGTCGAGACCGGCAAGAACGAGGGCGCGAAGCTCCGGCTCGGCGGGACCGCGCCCGCGGGCCCCCACGCGGCCGGCGCATTCGTCGCCCCGACGGTGTTCGAAGACGTCCACGCCGACATGGCGATCGCCCAGAAGGAGGTGTTCGGCCCGGTCGTCGACGTCCTGACCTTCTCGACGTTCGACGAGGCGATCTGGACGGCGAACTCGGTCGTCTACGGCCTCGCCGGGAGCGTCTGGACGAACGACGTCCGGACCGCGGTGCGCGCGGCGAACGCGCTCCGGTTCGGGGACGTCTGGGTGAACGACCACCTGCCGCTCGGCTCGGAGACCCCGCACGGCGGGATGAAGCAGTCCGGCTTCGGGAAGGACCTCGGCGTCGACTCCCTCGCCGACTACACGGTCACGAAGAACATCTACATCGACCTGACCGGCCAGGCCCGGAAGAGCTGGCACTACACGGTGTACGGCGACCCGGCGTGAGCCCCCGAGTCCGATGACCGACGACGGGATCCCCGACGGCCGCCGGGCCGACCTGTGGATCGGGAACGCCGCGCTTCCCCCGTCCACGGCGGAGTACCGTCCGGTCCTCGACCCGTCGACCGGCGGTGCGCTCGGCGACGTCGCCGTCGGCAGCGCGGACGACGCGAAGACGGCGGTCGACTCGGCCGAGGCGGCCCGAGAGGCCTGGGGAGAGACGCCGGGCCACCGGCGGGCCGCGATCCTCTACGACCTGGCGACGCGGCTGAGGGCCGACCGCGAGACGATGGCGCGCCTCATCGCCCGCGAAGTCGGCAAGCCGATCGCGGACGCCCGGGTCGAGGCCGACCGGGCCGGCTGGGTGTTCGAGTTCGCGGCCGACACGATCCGCCACCTGACCGGGGAGACGTTCCCCGCGGACGCGTACACCCACCCGGCGGGCAACGAGAAGCGACTCCTGTTCACCGTGCGGGACCCGGTCGGGGTCGTCGTCGCCATCGGGCCGTTCAATTTCCCCCTGAACCTACTGAGCCACAAGGTCGCGCCCGCGCTCGCCGCGGGCAACCCGGTCGTCGCGAAACCGACGAGCGCGGCACCGTTCACGGCGCTCCGGCTGGCGAAGCACGCGGCCGCGGCGGGGGTGCCGCCGGGCGTCTTCAACGTCGTCCTCGGCCCGGGTGGCGCGGTCGGGAACGCGCTCGTCGAGCATCCTGCGACCCGGCTCATCACGTTCACCGGGTCGACGGAGGTCGGCAAGGGGATCGCGGAGCGGGCCGGTCGCCACGCGAAGCGCGTCCTCCTCGAGCTCGGCGGGGTCGACCCGTTCCTCATCCTGGAGGACGCCCCGCTCGACGTCGTTGTCCCGGCGGCCGTCCGGGGGGCGTTCGCCTACTCGGGGCAGGTCTGCACGGCGTCGAAGCGCCTCCTAGTCCACGCCAGCATCGCCGACCGGTTCGCCTCGGCGTTCTCCGAGGCCGCCGCGAAGCTCCGCATCGGGCCCGCCCTCGAGGAGACGACGCAGCTCGGTCCCCTCATCGACGCCGCGGCGCTCGACCGGATGGACACCCTCGTGTCGGATGCGAAGGCCCACGACGCCGCGCTGCTCACGGGGGGCGGACGGGTCGGTCCGGCGGGAGGCGGGTTCTTCTACGCCCCCACGGTGCTCGACCAGGTCCCGGAGACGGCGCGGATCGCGCAGGAGGAGCCGTTCGGGCCCGTCGTGCCGATCCTCCGGTTCGAGTCGGATGACGAGGCGATCCGGATCGCGAACGCGACGCCGTACGGCCTTCAGGCCGCGGTGTACACGAACGACCTGAAGCGGGCGTTCCGGATCGCGAAGCAGATCCGCGCCGGCGGCGTGCACCTGAACGACCCGACGAACCTCCGGTGGGATGCGCTGCCGTTCGGCGGCGTGAAAGAGAGCGGGATTGGGCGGGAAGGACTTCGCACCGCGATGGAGGAGATGACCGACGTCAAGCTCATCTCCGTGAATTTCGCGTAGGCCCCCCTCCACGAGCCCCCGACGCCCACGGTCCGGACCCCCGAGCGGCCGCCCGACAGGACCCCGTCCGGGTCCACGACAGACGGAAGTGTCCCAGTGGGATGCCCCGGGTCGTGCGGGCCGTCGCGTTGGTCCCGGGACGGGGGGCGCGGCCCTGAATCGGAGACGGCGGTGCGGGAACCCGCGGTGACCCCGGCTCCGCTTCGGGGTCGGCGGGTCGAACTCCGACGGCTCCGACGCTCCGACGCTTCCGCCCTGGATATGGTCCTCCGAGACCGGCGCGCGACCCGATGGCTCCCCCCCAGGGTCCGGGGGGAAACGGGGGCGCGCTTCGTCGCCCGGGTCCTCGCGGAGACTCGCCGCGGGGACGGGGCCCCGTTCGTGATCCGCCCGCTCGGTGCGACCGAAGTCGTCGGCCAGATCCGGCTCTTCCACTGCTCCCCGCTCGAGCGCAACGCCGACGTCGGCTACTGGATCCGTCGCTCGAGCTGGGGGAACGGCTTCGCGACCGAGGCGCTCTCGCTCGCGTGCCGGTACGGGTTCCGGTCCATGGCGCTGGCCCGGATCCAAGCGAAGGTCGTCGTGGGGAACGACGCCTCCCGGAGGGTCTTGGAGAAGGTCGGATTCCAGCTCGAGGGCACCGAGCGGCGATCCGCCGTCCTCGCCCGAGGCCGGGGCGACGTCTGGTCGTTCGGCCTGCTGCGAGGCGAGCTTCGGACGAGCTGACTCCTCGTTCGGCGAGACGTTTTCCGGTTGTGACCTCGTTCCCGGCCGGCGCGACGACCAAGTTTTCGGCCGCGGCACTGGGTGTATCCGCCCGGAGTGCGTGCCGGGACCCGGAGGTCCCGGGCGGACGGGCGCATCACCCCCTTTTTCTCCCGTACGGGATTCTCGGTGATTCAAGGCGTCGTGGCCTAGACTTCGCAGGGGAGGAGCCGTTGCCGATTAGACCGAAGGACGCCCTGGCCCACCTTCTCCTACCCACCTACTCCGCTCGCCTCGACAAGGCGAACTACCTCGCGCTCGTTCGGGAGTGGATTCGCGCCAATCGACCCGGGATGGCCACAGTCGACAATCGCCAGCTCTTGTATGCGTTTCTGGGTGACGAGATAATCCAAGGAGCTGCCATCGACTACCTGGAGTTCGGGGTCTATCAGGGTAGCTCGCTCCGAGAGTGGATTAGAATCAACTCGAACGCGAACAGTCGATTCTTTGGGTTCGACTCATTTCGGGGCCTTCCCGAAGATTGGGTGCCCGGATTCGCCAAAGGGGCCTACGATCTGTCCGGCGCCCCCCCCCTTCGAGAACACCCGCGTAACCCTCGTTAAGGGTGACTTTCAGCGGACGCTCCCCGTGTTCCTCCGGGGATTCCGCCCTGCATCAAGGCTGGTCATCCACTTCGATTGCGATCTCTACAGCTCGACCCTTTTCTGTCTCGCGAGCTGCGATTCGCTAATCCTGCCAGGGACGATCATCCTATTCGACGAATTTCCCGTCCCCCTCCACGAGTTTCGCGCCTTTCGAGATTACTCCGCGGCGTTCCGGCGAGAATTGCATCCTGTTGCTATGGCGGGCGAGAATGCCCAGCAAGTCGCCTTCCTCGTGACGTGAGCCTGGCGGGAGGGTCTTGAATCAGGTGAACGAGACATGTTACGCAGGCTGGCTCGGGATCCGGGAAGAATTCCGACGATTGCGGGTCGGTTAGTCCAATTCAGTTCTGGGGAAGTTGCGCCCCCGGCCCCGGGTGCATCGGCCCGGGGCGCGGGCCGGGGCCCGAAGGTCCCGGTCGGACCGGCGCGCGCCGCTTCGGCCGCGGCCCGAAGGCCGCCCAGTGCACCCACGGCGTTGGGTCCGGACCCCGCCCGTCCGCCTCGACCGCCCGCGCGACCGACGAACTGGAGTCCACGAGGAGGGAACGGGCCCGCCGGTATTTGTCTGCTTTCCGATTCATTCCGTTAAATCGATGAAAGGGGGGTGGCCGGTCGCCGGCCGAACAGCGTCAGCGCGAGCTGGCCCTGGTGGGTCAGCCGCACGCGCCCCCGCCCGCCGGACGGTTCTGCCGCGACGAACCCCCATTTCGACTCGAGCGGCCCGAGTCGGATCCGCAGGCGACTGTGCTGCGCCTGGGCGCTCGGAGCCCGAGCCCCGGCCGCCGGCCGGTCGAGCCCGAGGGCCCGGATCAGGTCGCGCTTCCGGAGCGTTCCGCCGGCGCGGTCGAGCGCCTCCAGAACCTCGACGAGCTCGGGCGTCGGGGCGCGAAGTTCGTAGACGCTCACCGGGTCGACCGACCGGACGACGTCGTTCACCCGCCGGACCTTCCGCGTGATGTCGCTGTACCACGCGCGCGAGACCTGGACGTAGTACGGCTCGCCGCGCCACAGCATGCACGCGAGCGTGCCGGCGATCGCTGTGATCTTCGTTCCGGTCGACACGTTCACCCGGATCGGTACGACGCCGGAGGCGTTCCGGTCGGCCCGGTGCTCCGCGGCAAAGATCCCCCGGTAGACCCCGAGCGCGCCGAAGACGTCCCAGATCGGCGTCGGGACGAGCCGGATCTCCACGGGCCATCGCGCCGCGCGGAGGCGTCGCTGGACCTCGGCGAGGAACGGCGCCGCCGCGTCCTCCCCGTCCCGGGTCACGAGGTAGACGCGGTCGGCGCGGTCCGCGAGGATCGGTTCGACGACCCGCTCCACCTCGAAGCCGACGGGGGCGAGGTGGATGCGGGCGTGCGGCCCGCCCAACGGAGCGGGGGCCGGGGGGAGGGTCCGGCGTCGGCGGGTTCCGCTCACGGGAGGGTGCGGCCCGGCGGCGGCACGCCGGGGGGCCCGGTCCCGGGCACCCGTCGCGGGATCCGGGGCATCGGAGCCCGTCGGGGACCCGCGACCGCGCCCCGGCCCCTCGCGGGCGGCGACGGGGGGGCCGAGAGGGCGGCCGACGCCTCCGCGAACCGGGCGAGGCCCCGCTCGAGGAGCTCGTCCTCGATCGTGAGGGGGGCCATGAACCGCAGGACGTGGTCGAACCCCCCGCACGTGTGCATCAGGACGCCCCGCTGGAACAGCTCGTGGCGCATCGCCTTCGCCCGGTCGGTCCACGGGTGATGGTCCGAGGGGGAGCGGACGTACTCGAGGCCGACCATGAATCCCCGTCCGCGCACGTCGCCGATCGACGGGTCGACCGCCTGGACCTCGCGGAATCGCTTCAGCAGCTGGCGACCCCGCCGCTCGGTCCGCTCGATCACGTCGGTGGACGAGAGCACGCCGAGTACCGCGGTCCCGACCGCGAGGCCGAGGGGGTTGCCCCGGTACGTCCCCAGATGGAAGCCGGGCGGCAGCGACGGTACTAGGTCGTCGCGATAGGCGACCATCGACACCGGGAGGCCGCCGCCGATCGATTTCGCGACGCACAGGATGTCCGGGGTGACGCGGGCGTGGTCGACGGCCCACATCTTGCCGGTGCGTCCGAGCCCGGTTTGCACCTCGTCCGCGATGAGCAGGAGGTCGTGGTCGTTGCAGAACTCCCGGAGCGCTCCGAGGAAGTCGTCCGGGGGGACGACGTAGCCGCCCTCCCCGAGGATCGGCTCGATGAGCACGCTCGACATCTCGTCGACCCCGGAGTGCGGGTCCCGGGCGAGGTGCTCGAGGTACCGGAGGGTCGCGTTCGTGAGGTCGTCCCGCGGTCCCAGGACCGGGCGGAACGGGTCCGGGAACGGGACACGGATCGTGGTCGCCCCGTGGAAGGAGGTCGTGCGGTGGTACCGCTTCCCGCTCGTGAGGTTCGCCGCGCCTCCGTGGACCCCGTGGTAGGCGCCCGAGAACACGACCGTCCCCCGGCGGCCCTTCGCGTGGTCCGCGAGGTTGACGGCGGTCTCGACCGCGTCCCCGCCCGTGACGGTGAACAGGACACGCGCGTGGCCCCGGAGCCGGCCCGGGAGGGCGTCGACGAACGCCTTCAGGAACGCGATGCGCGCCTCCGTGGGGAGCTCGAGGGCGTGCCAGACCTTCCCGGCCTGCGCCGCAAGGGCGGCGGCGATCGCGGGGTGACGGTGGCCGAGGTTGAGGACGGAGACGCCGGCGACCCAGTCGATGAACCGGTTCCCGTCGACGTCCTCGATCGTGGAGCCGAGGGCGTTCGCGACGGCGATCGGGAAGTACTTCGAGTACACCACGGCGTCCGTCTCGAGGCGCGCCTGGTCCGCGAGCAGGGCCCGGGAGCGCGGACCCGGTGGCGGCGTCAGGATCCGCGGCGCGTCCGGATAGCTCAGCCACGTCTCCGTACCGGTCATCGGTCGCTCCGGCGTCGAGAACCCCGTGGCGGGTTATGAATCCCTCGGAGCGCGCCGTAGGCGGTGACGGTTATCGCCTTCGGGACGCTCGGTCGGACGTGGCGCCCGGCGCTCGGGTCGATGTCCATCTTCACCTGACCCGGTACTGGCGCGACCTCCCCGGCACGGCCTACCGTCCCGACCTCGACTACACCGTCCGCGGGCTGCTCGCGGAGCTCGACGCGGCCGGGATCGGCTCCGGTCTCGCGATCCCTGTCCAGCATGCGCCCGACGTGGCCGCCACGCTGGACGAAGGCCGGACCCTCCGCGCCGAGAGCCAGCAACGACTCCACCTGGTCTCCACGATCGACCCGGCGATCGGTCCCGCCCGGATCGCGGAGGCGGTCGAACGGTGGGGCCGGACCCCCGAATTGACCGCGATCAAGCTGTTCCCGGGGTACCTCCCGTTCTACCCGCACGACCCCCGGCTCGACCCGGTGTACGAGTTCGCCGTTCGCCGGAAGGTCCCCGTGATGATCCACCAAGGGGACACTCTCGAGCGCGATGGGCTCCTCAAGTTCGCCCGGCCGATCGAGGTCGACGAGGTCGCGGTCCGGTGGCCGGAGGTCTCGTTCGTCCTCTGCCATCTCGGCAACCCGTGGGTGGAGGAGACCGCCGAGCTCGTCTACAAGAACGCGAACGTCTGGACCGACTGCTCCGGTCTGCTGGCGAAGCCCTCCGTCCCGTACTTCCGGCCGATGTTCGAGCGGGCCCAAGCCCGGCTCCACCAGCTCATCGTCACCATCGGGGACGCGAACCGGGTCCTGTACGGCTCCGATTGGCCGCTCGAGTCGATCGCGACGGCCGTCGAGCTCGTGAGCACGCTGCCCATCCCGTTGGAGGATCGCGAGCGGATCCTGGGAGACAACGCTCGGCGCTTGTTCCACCTCGACCCGCTCCCCAAGGTTTCCTGAGAGGTCGGCCCCTTGCATCCACCGCAAGCGGCCGCCGGCGCCCAACCCTGATAGGCCGGTTCGCTACCCCTAGGCGAGACCGATGGGTCGTCCGATCGTCGCCGCGCTCGCCAAACGCCCGCTGTTCTTCGAGCCGGTTCCCCCGAGCGCCCGCGCGCCCCCGGCGCGCGTCGAGGCCCAGTTCCAGGCGGACGTCGCTGTCCTCGCGTCCGTCGGTCGGGTCGACGCGGTCAACGTCCCCGAACTCGTCGACGAGAATCACGACGGCCGGCCCTACTACCGGTCCGGCGACGTTCGGTGGTACGCCCGGCGGCTCGCGACCGCGACCGCGACCGAGCCGGTCGTGAACAAGGTCGTCGCGCACCTGCCGAGCCCGTCGGCCACATCGGCTTGGGCCGACGAGACGCTCACGAAGGGGATCCGGTCGTTCGTCCTCGTCGGCGGCTCGAGCCGGTACATTCCCTACCCCGGACCCCCGGTCGCCGAGGCGGACCGGCTCTGCCGCGCCGCGGTGGAGGGCGGCGGCGGGGCGCTCGGGAACATCGCGATCCCCCAAAGGGCCGGCGAGGCGCACCGGATGCTGGCGAAGACGCGCGCGGGCGCGACGTTCTTCACCACCCAGATCGCCTTCGACGCGACCGCGACCGGGCGCCTCGTCCAGCAGTACGACCTCCTGTGCCGCCAATCCGGGCTCCCGCCCGCGTCGGTGATCGTCTCGGTCGCCCCGTTGGCCGACGAGGCGGATGCCGAATTCGTTCGGTGGCTCGGCGCCGACATCCCTGAGTCGACCGAGCGGGCGATCCTCAACGGCGACGAGCGGGGCGCGGTCGCCCGGTCGGTCGACCGGGCGCTCCTCCTCTGGTCGGAGGTGCTTAGGACGTCCGCGGAGGCGGGGAGCGAGGTCCCGCTCGGCGTGAACGTTGAGCAGCTGTCGCAGCGGCACCTCGAATCGGCGGCCGAGATGCTGCGCGCGTTCGCGAGAGAGATCGACGCGAAGGGCTAGCCGGAGGACGGCGGGCGACGCCCCCGCCCGACCACGACGCTGGTCGGGATGGCGAGGCCGTCGGCCGAACGGAAGTCGCCGGCGCGTCGGAGAACCTCGGCCCGGAGTCGCGTGCGGTCGGCGTCCGACAGCGCCCGGATCGAGGCTCGCGTGCGCGCGGTTCCGTCGTGGAACATCGCCCAGAACGACTCCGGGTCGGGTACGGCCCCGGCCCAGCCGACGGTCTCGGTCGGCATCGGAACGAGTCCCGCCGCCCGCATCTCCCCTTCGAGGACCCCGGGCTCGCCGAACCGGAAGAACCCGGGCGCCGACGGTTCCGGCGAGACGAGCCCGAGCGCCGTCAGCGCGGCCGGCACGATCCGGAGCGCCGTCGCGTCCGCGCCCCAGACGGCGAAGGCGACGACGCCGCCGGGCCGGACGACCCGGGCGGCCTCGCGGATCGCCGCCGAAGGGTCGGGAAAGTGCAGGAGCCCGAGGTTGGAGACGACCCGGTCGAACGAACCGTCCCGCACCGGGAGGTGGCCGGCGTCGGCTTGGACCTTCGGAACGGACGGCGCCCCCTGGCGCAGCATCGGGCGGGAGAAGTCGAGCGCGACCGGGCGAGCGTTCCGCGCGAGGGCACCCCGAGCGACCGGCCCTGGGCCGGTCGCGACGTCGAGAACCGAATCGCCCCGGCCGACGAGCGCGGCATCGAGGAGGCGGGGGACCGAGGGGGCGACGAACTCAGCCCACAGGCGGGAGTACGCGTCGGCGACCTCGGGGTCGGTCCACGCGTCTCGCTCGAGCCGCGCGAACGCCATGTGGGGCCTCCCGGCCCGCTACTTGTACGTGGACTGGTGGACGGTGCCTTCGTCGTCGACGATCGTGATGCACTCCCCTTCGCACTCGAAGAGGCACGCTTCGCACATGATGCAGTCCGGCCCGTGGATGACCATGGACTTCTCGGCCCGGAACTGGAACTTCGCCGCGACGCCCGGGTCGTCCACGGAGCCCGGGAAGTTCTCGCGCGGCTGCATCTCGAAGACCGTCGTGGGACAAACATCCCGGCAGTGGGTGCAGCCGGTGCACTTGTTGTGCTGGACCTCTACGGTGACCATCGGGGCGACCTCGCCGCGCCGCGACTGGCCTCGGGTATTTGAGGCCGGGCCACGGCGAAATCGAGGGCCGCCGCCAACCTCAAGCGACGGGCCGCCTCGACGGGGGACGCCCATGCCGGACACCGTGGATTGGCCGGAGCTCGCGGCGTGGTACGATGCGAAGATGGGCGAGGAGGGAGACCTCTGGCATCGGGAGCTGATCGACCCGCCGCTCATCGCGCTCGTCGGCGACGTCCGGGGGCGAAGGATCCTCGACCTCGCCTGCGGCAACGGCTACCTCGCCCGGCGATTCGCCCGGGGGGGCGCTACGGTCGTCGGCGCGGACCGTTCCGGACCCATCATCGAATTGGCCCGGGCGAGGGAGCGGGCCGACCCGCTCGGGGTCGACTACGAGGTCGTCGACGCCGGGTCGATGCCGATGCTCGGAACGGCGGGGTTCGACCTCGTCTACTCGAACATGGCGCTCATGGACATGCCGGACGTGGTGGCCCCGTTCCGCGAGGTGGCGCGCGTGCTCCGGCCGGGGGGTCGGTTCGTCGCCAGCCTCGGCCATCCGTGCTTCGACGTACCCGGCGCCTCCTCCTGGCTCTGGGAGCGCAAGGAGTTCGTCACGTCCGTGAGCCGGCGCGTGGGTCGGTACCGCGAGCCGTTCGAGGCCTCCGTACCGTGGGTCGTCCCGGACCGGCCCGAATTCGCGACCCGCGCGTACCACCGTCCCTTGTCGTGGTACGTTCGGGAGCTCGCCCTCGCCGGCTTCGCCGTCATCGCGATGGAGGAGCCGGACGGTACGCCGGCGTTCCTCTCCGCGAACCCGCAGCGGGAGGCGATTCGCGAAGTCCCGCTCCATCTGGTGTTCGCGGCGGTTCGCCAGCCGTCGGAATTCGTAGGCGCCTCGCGATAGAGGGACCAGCCCCACCGACCCCGTTCGCCCCGTGGGCGGGTCACTAGGGCGATCCGACGGGAGATTCGGAGCCGGTCGGGAGGCAGCCCGATCTCCCCTCTCGGGCGAACGCCCTAGGAGGGGCCAGCCGGTTCTCCGGCGCCCCAGCTCGTGGGGGGCTCGGGCGGCTCGTCGTCCGTCGCCTCGGCGGGGGCGGTCTGGAGGGTCCGGAGCGAGAGCCACGTGAGGACGCCGATCACGGCAAACGCCACCGCGAGGGCGAGATAGGCGAGCTCGTTCGACACCCACTTGAGCGCGACGACGACCCGGGACAGCCCGTAGGCGACCAGGATCGCGTCGACCGACATCACGAACCTTCGGAAGAACTCGGGGCTCACCTTCCGAAGCAGCAGCGTGCCGAGCGGGATCCCGACGACCACCGGAATGACGAGGATCGGCAGGAGGCTGAGGGAGGGAAGGGTGATCAGCTTCGAGCCGAACAGCGTGCTGAACGCGAAGTACGTTCCGAGGGTGAGCGAGGACTCGGCGACCCGGATCTGGGCGATCGTGCAGCGGAACTCGTTCTTCGACATCCCCTGGTTCCGGAGGAACAGGGCGAGCGGGGGCCCCGAGATCGTCGTGAGCGCGTACAGAAACCCGATCCCCGGTCCGACGGCGAGCCCGCCCCGCTTCTCGTTCTTGAGGGGCCGGTAGAAGCCGACCAGTTGAAGGAGGACGAGGGGCAGCAGGGTCGCATAGACGATCACCTTCACGTCGTTCACGGCGAGGTAGGCGAGTCCGATCGTCCCGAGGATCACGCCCGGGAGGAGCGTGGTGACGAGCGGTCGGGCCCGGCTCCAGGTCCGACGGATGTACCGTCGCTCGCGGTACAGGAGGGTCACGTTGACGGCCACCTCGACGATCACCAGGGCCGGGTTGAGGACTTTGTTCGAGTACCACAGGATCGCGATCGGCGTGACGATCGAGGAGAAGCCGTAGCCGACCGCGCCGTTGATGAGCGCCGCGACGAAGGCAAGGAGGCCGAGGCCGAGCGAGGAGATCGGGTCCATCGCCTACGCCTCCTGCCGGCCGCGTTCCGTCGGGGGTGGCCGAAGGGAGGGGACGAAGAAGGCTCGGGCGCGCGGACGTTCGCGTCTCGGTCTGGCGTCGACCATCGCCATAGTCGGGCCGGGACGCCTTATGAAGCCGCGGCGACGACCCAAAAATATCCTACTTTATAGGAGTGCGACGATCCCGGTTCGTGCGTCGGGCCCCTTCGATTCGCCTCCATTGGGAGCAACGCCGCCAGCTGCTGGCGCTCGCCCGGTCGGAGGCGACCCCGGCCCGGGTCGCGCTCCGCGTCGCCATCGCGCTGCGCGCCTCGGAAGGGGCCACGAATTTGCAGGTCGCCGCCGAGCTCGGCACGAGCCCGGCCACGACCGCCCTTTGGCGTCGACGCTTCCTCGCGCACGGCGTCGCGGGCTTGGTCCGCGATGCCCCGCGGCCCGGTCGGCCGGCGTCGATTCCCGGCGCCAAGGTCCGGGCCGTCGTTCGCGCCGCGTCCGACGGCCGACCTCCCACCGGGCGCGTTCCGACAGCCCGCGGGTTGGCCCAGGAGCTCGGCGTCAGCAAATCGACGGTCCAGCGGATCTGGAGCGAGCACGGGGTCCACCCGCGCCGCCAACGTCCCCGCCCGCCCGCCGATCGCGGGATGGGGTTCCTCGACGTCGTGACGGACCTCGTCGGCCTGTATGTGAATCCTCCGGGGCGGGCGGTCGCCTTCTCGACCGACGAGCGCGTCCGGCCGCGTTCCCCGTCCCCGGGAGCCCTCCCGTTCGTTCCGCCCGCGAGGCCCCGCGACCAGGCGGCGGAGTTCCGCGCGTTCTTGCAAATGATGGACCGGGAAACGCCGAGGGTGCTCGACGTCCACATGCTCATCGACAGCCGCCTCTACCCCGTGCCGGCCGAGGTGGAGCAGTGGCTGGACCGCCATCCCCGATTCCACCTCCACCCCCTCCCGGCTGACCGGGCGGGCCTGACCCTCATGGACCGGCTGATCGACGGTTTTTCCCGCCGGAAGGACCGCCCCGGAGCGTCCGCGAGTGCCCACCGGCTGAAGTACGCCCTGCGGGACCACCTCCGCCGGAACCGGGACCCGCTTGCCACGTTCGTCTGGACCGCCACCTCCGGCGAGATCCGGGGGGCGTACGACCGGACCGGTATTCCGTAATGAACTTCTGGGACGGGGGGGAAACGAGACCTACCCCTTGGACGCCATGAAGGTCCGGGACTCCTTGGCGAGCGACAGCCACCGCGCCTTGCGATCGAATCCGACCGCGAGGTACTCCTTCAGTGGGCTCCCGTGGCCGGGCGACCAACCGGAGCCCGCGCCCGAGGCGATGAGCCCGGCCACCCGTTCGGGGGGCAACTTCACGACGAGCGCGCCGGATTCGTCCAAGATCGCGAACATCTTCCGGCCGACGAACATCGAATGGCTCGCGAACCCTTTCCGTCGCGGACCGTCCGTCCCCGCGTCCTCGGCGAGTTGGACGATCAGCTTCTCAAAGTGCGCTTGCGCCGCGGCGGGTGGTTCCCCCATCGTCGGTCCTCGCGGTCCGGGACCCGGACCGGAGGGTAGAGTCTTCGGAAATCCTTCCCGAACGGGACCATCGTCGGTTCCGGTCGGGGTTCGACCGAAACGGGCTTCCCCTGAACACTGTACCGTGGAATATGGCCGGGATGAACCCCGCGGCGCAGAACATCGTGAACTCGCTTCAGGGCCAGAAGATGCTGCTGATGAAGATGCAGATCTTGTCGCTCGGGAAGAACTACTGGGTGATGGACTCGGCCCAGAATCCGCTCGCCTACATCGGCCTCGACGCCGGCCAGAACGTGAGCGGAGCGCTGCTGAAGGGCGCGGTGTCCCAGCTCGCGGGCGACTACGTCGGACGGTACGCGGCGCGGAGCATGCAGTACACCTACACCGTCAAGGATTCGAACCAGCAGGTGGCGATGTTGATCAAGAAGGGCTCGGGCGGCAACAAGGCCCGGTTCGACGTGGTCGACGCGGTCACCGGCGGGAGCTTCGGCGCGATCGAGATGAAGCGGAGCCTCATCGGCGGGCTCCACGCGACGTGGGTCGACCCGAACGGCGCCCCGATGATGGTGACCAAGGGGAACATCATCCGCCGGAAGTACTCGATCAACGGCCCGGATGGCCGGGAGATCGGCCGGGTCCGGCACAAGATACTGGCCATCCGCGACGTCTGGCAGCTCGAGTTCGAGTCCGGGGCGAACCACCTGTACTCGACGCTCTTCGCGACGATCCTCGACTTCGAAAAGAAGATGTGAGTCAGGCCCGCCGAGCCCGACCGGAGCCGGGCGGTCCCGCCGGGCCGCCGTCCCGTGCGTGGTCGCCCTAGCGGTTGTGGGCCGTTCGGTGGTGGTCCCGGAGCTCTTCCGGAGTCCGGAACCGCGCGGAACAGAGCACGCACTGGTGGACCGGGAGCTCGCTCTGGCCCTCCGCCCGTTCCTCGAGGTGGACGTCCTGGTGTTCGGAGAACTCGATCTCGTTCGAGAGGACCATGCCGCAGACCGGGCACTGGAACTCGGCCGGGGGGTTCGCGGCCATGGCCCGCGAGGGCGCCGACCGCCCTTAACGGGCCGGAGCGCGGGGCCGGGCGCTAGTACGAGCTCGGGGAGTACGCCCCGTCCCCGGGGGCGTCGAACAGCTCGAGTTGGATCCCGTCGGGGTCCCGGACGTACGCCATCCGATAGTTCGGGGTCGTGGCCATGCGACCCTCGTAGTGGGCCATCCGCTCGGGGGCATGGCCGAGCTTCTCGAGCCGATCCAACGTCGCGGCAAGGTCGTCGACGCGGAACGCGACGTGGTCGAGTTCCTCCCCGGGGGCGTACGGCGTGGCGTACGAGTCCCCCGGCGGGTAGTAGTTCAGCTCGATCCGCTGCCCCGACCTCGGGTCGCGGAGCAGGATCGCCCACCGGACCTTCGGGTCGATGCGGGCGGGTTCGTCGGGGTCGACCGGTACGAGGCCGAACCCTTCGGTGTAGAACCGGATCGACCGAGGGAGGTCGCGCACCCGGAGGCCGACGTAGCTCAGGTACATCGGCGCCCGGATCACGGCGATGGTATATCTGGGACCCGACGCCGGATTACGGAAGGATCCCTTCCTTCCGATAATCGGTCGTGATGCCGCCGAGCAACCTGGCGAGCACCCAGGCGGTGACGAAGGAGAGGACGAAGACGGTGACCATCACCGCGACGACTCCAAACATCTCGATCCCGAGCTGGTGGAGCGCGGGGGTCCCGCCGCCGAAGAGCAGCCCGGCCGGGAGACTCGGAAGGCCGGGATAGCCCGGGAGCGCGCCCGAGTACGCGGGTTCGGCGAAGAACGCGATCATCGCGACGCCGAACAGCCCGCCGACGAGGTGCCCCGGCAGGAGGCCGACGGGGTCGGACATCCACTTCCACTTCGCGAAGTACTTCTCCCCGAGGAGGAAGATCGGGCCCCCGAGGATCCCGAGAACGATGGCGCTCGCCGGGCTGACGAACCCGGCTACTGGCGTGATGACGATGAGCCCCATCAGGATCCCGTTCGTTCCGTCGAGGAGCGTCGGCGCCTCTACGTGGAGGATGTGGCGGAACGCGAGGACCGAGAGCATTGCCGAAGCGGCCGCAAGGAACGTCGTTAGTACGACGACGGTCGTCTCGTCGTTGAACGCGAGGACGCTACCTGGATTGAACCCGAACCATCCGACCCACAGGAGCAGGATGGCGAGGGTGAGCCATCCGGGCGAGACCTGGATCGTCGCTTGCGGGCTCGCGGTCAACCCTTTCGCCCGCTCCTCGCGCCAGAACTGGTAGAGCAGCCCGAGCCCGGCGGCGCCGGCCGCCCCGTGGACCACGAGCCCGCCGGCGAAGTCGACCATGCCGAGCTTGGCGAGCCAGCCCGTCGGGTTCCAGATCCAGGCCGCGGGAAGGTTCCAGATCAGGACGAAGTAGACGATCGAGTAGGCGCCGAGCGCGACGAGCTTCATCTTCCGGAGGACGACGACCCCGACGAGGGCGAGGGTGACGGCGGCGAACGCCGTCTCAAAGAGGAAGTACGTTCCGGTGTCGAGGCCGGTGTTGAACCCGGCGGGGGCCATCGACCACCAGACGGTGCCCGGGGCGGTCGCCGGGCTCGCGGCGAAGCTGCCGAGGAACAGGCCGGGGCGGTAGAACGGGTTGCCGATCACCCCGCCGCCGATCGTCGGCGCGAACGCGGTGTTGAACCCGACGATCGCCATCACGAACAGCGCGAGGCACGTCATCAGGACGGTTTTCATCAGGCTCGCGTAGAGCGCCTCGCCGAGCTCGCCGACCTCGAGGAGGCCGACCGCGATGGTCATCGTGAAGACCAAGAGGCCGGCGACGATCACCCAGAGGTTGTTGACCGGGTCACCGAACACGGACAATCCCCCGGGATTCGAACAGCGCGACCGCCATCGGGAACCGCGTCGCCAACGGGTCGATTCCGTCGGAGTGGGTATTTATCCTCTCGGTTACGACGGAAGCGGCGGGTTACGGGGTGCTCCGGCTATCGACCGGGTTCCGGCGGACGATCAGCGGCACGGCGTGGATCGAGTTGTTCGCCACGCCCCGGAAGTTCCACTCGGCGCGGAGCCGCTGCGTGTCGCCGCGCTCGTCGGTCGCCCGCGAACGGAGCACGAAATAGCCGGGACGCTCGAGGTCGACCGGAAGTTCCCAACGGACCCAGGCGTGGGGCGCCTTCGGCTCCAGGATCGTCGCGCTCTGCCAGACCCTCTCCCCGCCGGAATCGCGGGGAAGCCCGATCGCGACCTCCACTCGGGCGATCGCCGACCCGCCCGACCACGCCGCCCCTCGGACCACGATCCGCCCGGTCGATACGGTCGCGCCCTCGGAGGGGGAGGTGATCACCGACTTCACCTGCAGCGAGGTGACCGGCTTTCGGAGGACGTTCGGGTCATCCCCTTCGTGGACGAACGTGTACGGGTGGGTCCGGAAATATCCTCGGAAGGAGTGGTCGATGAGAGAGATTCGAGTGACCCACTTTACCGAGCCCATCCCGTACCATCCCGGGACGATCACTCGCACCGGAAACCCGTGGGCCGGCGTGAGCGGTTCTCCGTTCATTTCGAAGGCCAGTATTGTGTCCGGGTGCATCGCCTTCCCGAGCGGGACGCTCATCGCATAGGTCAGTTCCTCCGGGACCTCGGCCTCATGGCCGCGGTCCGCTCCCTCGAACACTGCTTCAATCGCGGCGGGGCGGATGCCGACCTTCGCGAGCACCTCGCCGAGGGACACCCCCGCCCAGCTCGCGGTGCCGAGGGCCCCATGGCGCCATCGGACCCCCTCCGCGGCTGGATACACGGAGGAACGGCTGTTCCCCGCGCACTCCATGGTGCTCACGACTGTCCGGGCGCGCTCGCGACGAAGCGCGGCGAGCGTGAGGCTGAGCGGTCGATCCACCTCGCCGTCGATGGTCAGGCGCCACCCCTCGGCGTCGATCTTGGGGATATCGAAGTGGCTTCGGATGAAGAACCGATCCGTGGGCGTGATCCACGAATCGAGTTCGGCGAGCGGAGTCTCCGCGCACAGCGGCTCCTCGGCGACGACGGTCAGTCTGGACGGCGGAGCGGTCGGAGAATCCGCCGCTCCGGATCGCGAAACTCGAGGCGATCGACTGGGGGACGTCGCGGTCATGATCCTGGGTCGCCCTCGGCCGATGGCCGAGTCGCGCGAGGTTCCGACGGTCGGGCAGATTAACCCATCGGGGCGGGCTCGATGGCGCGAAGGACGTCCGGAACTCCCCGGAGTGGGCGCGGCCCCGAGGATTCCGGTTTACTATATAGTCGCGGTAAATAATGCTTAAGGCCATCGAGAACTACGTTAGCTCGGAGGAAGCCCCACGCCGCTCGAGGGCCGCAAGCTACAGCTCGCCGGAGGCTCGACGTACCTGGTCTCCCTACCGAAGCGCTGGGTCCACAGTTCGGGCCTGAAGGCGGGGGACACCATTTTCGTCGAGACCGAGATCGACGGCTCGGTTTCGGTCCGCCGGCAGCCGCACGAGAAGCCGGCGGTGCTCCGCAAGGTGTTCGATGAGCGGGGCGAGGACACGCGGGACCACCTGCTCCGGAAGCTGATCGGAGCGTACATCTCCGGGTTCGGACTGATCGAGGTGCGCTTCCACCCCCACCGGGGGCCTTTCGTCCGCCGGGTCGCGCGCGAGTTCTGCCACCTCGTGATCGGACCGGAGGTCATCGAGGAGACGCGCACGGGGCTCGTCATTCAGGACCTATCGGATACTTCCGAGCTGAACTCGGAGAAATGTCTGCGACGGATGCACCTGATCGTCCGAGCGATGCTCGAGGACTCCGTACAGGCCATCAAGACGAACAGTTCGTCGCTTGCGCACGACGTGGCGCAGCGTGACCAGGACGTCGATCGACTCTACTGGATGGTCGCGAAGCAGTACCATCTCGCCCGCCCGGGCGGTAACGACGGCGACGGACGCGGCCCGGCGGCCGTCATCCAGGGGCACTGTCTCGTCGCGAAGCTCCTCGAGCGGATCGGCGACCACGCGGAGCGGATCGCCGGTTCGCTGAGCGTGCTCGGCCAATCCAAGCCCATCGACGGCAAGCTGATGAAAGCGCTCGAGGAGGCGACCAACTCGGCGGTCGGGATGCTCGACAAGTCGTTCGGCGCCCTGATCGCGCGGGACATCGAGGCTGCGAACGAGGCGATCGACCTGCTGACGGAGCACCAGAAGTTGATCGACCAGCTCACCCATCTCGTCTCCTCCCGCAAGGGGGAGGAGCTGCTCGCCTTGGGCGGGATCGTCGACCGGATCGGCCGCTCGGGTCGCTACGCGACCGACATCGCCGAGCAGGCGATCAACATGGCCGTCGTCGCGGAGTCCGAGCGACCGAAGCGCGCCGTCGCCGTGGCGGCGGCCTAGGGCGCCGGCGGAGCCCCGGTCGGAGGGAGCGCTCCCTTCCGCGCCCTTACGGCGTGGTGACGACGATGTCCGTCGTGACGAGGACGCTCGTCGATTGGACGTTCAGGTCGATGAAGGCGAGATTCCACGACCCGGCGGGGATGCTCGCGTCGATCGTGTAGGAAGTGACGGAGCCGGAGGCCCACTGGTAGCTCGTCACGTTCCCCGAATGGCCGTAGACGTGGTACTGGGCGTCCGTGAGGACGAACGCGGTGATCGGGTACGACGACTCGAACGCGCCGTGGAGGGTCCCGGCGGCCGTGAGCGTGAAGGAGTCGCTCGCCGATTGCCCCCCGAAGACGTCGTACGCGTGTCCGGCCGGGACGAGGAGCGTACCGGCCGGGGTGCTCGGGTTCGTGTGGTGCCGAGGGAGGACGAACAACGTCACGAAGATGACCACGATCACCACGAGTCCGACGGCGACGAGCGCCATGTAGAGGGTGGAGCGTCGCGACGCGGACCCTCCCGAGCTGCCGGACGACGCCGCTTGAGGGCCGCTCCACGCCCGGACCCCCGACCCCTCCGAACCCGGACCCGACGACATCAGGGCCGCCGACTCGGGGTGCCCTTAATCAATTTTCGCGGTCGGCGGAGCGCGCAGGAACCTCGTACGGGTACTACGGAGTTTCCGGAGACGGGCCGCTAGGTCGCGGTCTTCGGAGGAACGCTCGGGGCCGGTCGGGTCGAGGCCCGCGGGGTGGCGGAAGCGGCGGCCGCCGTTCCCGAAGCTTGCGGAGGCCTCCCGGGCGTGACGGTGGGCCCGACCCCCTGGCCATGAATGGGGTCGTCGAACAGGCTCTCTTCCGACCAGGTGAACGATTCGTCCATGATCCGGTCGATCTCCTTGACCTTCCGTTCTACGAGGGCGGCTCGAAGCACCTCCTCGTCGACGCGGTAGGCTCGGTGGGCGGCCCCGTATTCGAGCGCCGCGTCCGCGAGCTCGAGCAGCCGCCGGGGATTGCCGTAGGCGATCAGGTTCAGCTTCGAGGCGACGTCGCGGTCAAACGGGTAGAGCGGGTCGAGGCCCTCCACGATCCGCTTGGCGAGGAGCTTCTTTGCGAGAAGCAGCGCCGCTTCGTCCGCGGTGAGTCGCGGCAGCACGATGGTCCGGTTGATCCGGCTCATCAAGGGGGCCTGCTCCCGCGCGAGTTGCAGCATGAAGGTAGGAAACGCGCCCCACATCACCATCACGCCCGGGTGGATTCCGTCGAGGATCTCCTGGAGGGTCTTGATGAACAACGTCCGCTCCTTGGAGGCGGCGAGGTTGTGGAGGTCGTTGAGGAGCAGGTACGCCGGCGCGTTCGCGTTCAGCGCCGTGGCGAACGCCCGCCCCGTGCGAACGGGGTCGTAACTCTGGTCCTTCACCTTCGAGATCGCCGCGACATCGCGGAACCACTTCGGGGCGCTGAACAGCTGCTTGAATCCGCCGAGGTTCGCCGTCTTGAGGAACGTCTCGGCCATGCCCCGGGCGACCCAGGTCGTCTTCGTCGTCACGTCGAAGAATACGGCGAACGCCTTGCGCGCCTTCGCCTCCTGGGACGTCAGGAGCAACCGCTCGGTCTTCCCCGCCCCATGCAATCCGACGAGTGCGACGACTGCGCGGTTCTCCTTCGCGAACACCTCCTCGCGCATCGTCTCGAGGAGCCGGTCGACCTCGAGGTTGACGTGGAACAGCTCGACGTCCTCGAGACTCTCGCTCGCGAGGTCCCGGAACGGATTGCTCAGGAGTCCGTAGCGCTCGTAGGAGGGGGCGGGCAATTCGGGCTCCTACAGTACCCGCCGTCGGAGGTCGATGGCCATATGCTTTCCGTCGAATTCGTAGTAGACGTTGCGGTCGGTTAACGTACCCGCGCTCCACTTCGGAATCCGCAGGTAGCGAACGAGACCCTCCGGCCCTTCCTTCGTGTGGAACTGAATGAGTCCGTCCGCAAGGTGGATCGCGATCGCCTCGTTCCGGGGCTCGAACATGCCGCGGTCCGTGGCGAGAATCACTGTGAGCCCGGAGGCGTGGCACTGCGCGCGGAACGACCGCATCATCGTGGCGAGGGCCGGAGGGGACATGTCGAGGGTCAAGAAGGAGAACGAATCGATCGCGAGGACCCCGACCGAGGTCCCGTTGGGGTGCCAGTCGGGGAGCGAATCGAGCTCCTGGACGGCGAGACGCTCCGGTGGAGGGGGGGTAGCCGAGCCGCCGTCGAGCAGCATCTCCCGGACGTCGGACGCGTCCCGCGACGTCAGGTAGGTGACGATGTCGCCCTGGCGGAGCGCGGTCCGGGCCAGGGTTCGGACGAGGAAGCTCTTGGCGCCGTCGGCCCCACTCTCGACGATGACGATGGTGCCCCCGTCGACCTCCGGCACGATAGTGCCGAGGCCCGGAACCTCGACAGGGACGTTCACGGCCCCGAGTACGGAGTTCGGCCCATAACGATGCCATAGGGAGCCTCCGGAGAACTCGGGTCAACTACGCAGTTTACGTAGGGAACGCCTAAAGAGCGGTTCGCCGCTCGTCGGTCGTGCTTCGCCCGGCCCGTCGCTCGATCTCGCAGAAGCGAGGGATCGCCGAGATTGTCGGGACCCTCATGCTGGTCCTGATCGTTGTCGCCGCCGCGATCGCCCTCGCCGCCTTCATCGCCTCCTACCAGAAGCAACTCCAGAGCCAGCAGGCGGAGGCCCAGCAGCGGAACCTCGAGGAACTCAAGGTCCTCAGCGTCGCCCACGTGACGCCAGATCCGTCGAACACGACGAACCTCGCCAACTTCACCTTCGTGCTCGCGAGCGAGTTCATCAACCCGTCGACGGTCGCCTCCGTCGCCGTGAACGGGAATCCGCTCCGGTTCTTCCTCGTCCAGAACATCTCGCCGGCGGGGGGAAGTCCCGAGTGCTACAACGACTCGACTCCGTTCACGCTGCCGCCGTTCCAGGTCGTCCAGGTTACCGTCAACTCGAGCAACGTCCCCCTCACGTCCGGCACCTGTCCGTTCGCGTTCTTCGATGTCACGACGAACGTCGTGGTGGACAGCTTCCTGAAGATCAGCTTGTTTACGACGCTCCAGAACACGTTCACGCAGGTGTTCCTCCCTCCGACCGCCCTTCCGCTCGTCAGCACGACCTCCCAATTCACCGGGACCGGCTACCGGGACGTGCCGGTGCTCGACGGCTCCCAGTCGTTCCAGACCGGGAACGGGACGATCGACCAGTGGAGCTGGAGCATCCTCAACACCAGCGCCGGAGCTCCGCTCCCGAATCCGGTGACCGCCCTCGGCGAGAAGCTCGTAGCGCCGTTTGCAAGCGTGACGACGTTCGCGCTGCCAACCACGTACACCTACGCGATCACGCTGACAGTCCAGAACTCGAACGGCCTCCTCGACTCGGCGACGATCAACTACTCCTACGTGATCCCCTAGCTGAGCGCCCCTCAGGGCGGTCGCCCTGGCCCCGAACCTACGGGAAGAGGAACAGGAACGTCACCGTCGTGGCGGCGACGAGCGCCAGGGCGTGCACGATGCCGTAGCGAGCCCGGCCCTCGCTGAACGCCCCGATGATCGCACCGGTGCCGAGCGAGTTGATCAGCATCAACTCGAAGAACCGCTCGTGAAGCGTGTTCACATCGAGTCGGGGAACCGAGCTGCCGCTCGATCCCTTGAGCGCTCCGGAGCCGCCGTTGATGAACCCGATGTTCAGCGTACCAAGCTCCGGCGCGATGTACAGGAGGGCGAACAGTACGGCCATCAGCACGCCGAAGGCGATGTAGATGACCGCGATTGGCAGGGTCAGTTGGTTCGACCGCTCCTCCTCGATCTTGACGAAGTCGTCCATGTCCTTGGCGGCACGATATACGACGGTCGCCGTCTCCCCCCCGACATCGGTCGCCTCGCT
>DAIQBL010000023.1:0-22674 GCA_036781185.1 Thermoplasmatota archaeon
GGCGAGGAGTTCGGGCCCGGTCGCCGACACGCTCGCGAATCCGGATCCGATCGTGAAGATCGCGAAGCCGAGGGTGTAGAGCCGGACCCGGCCGTACATGTCGGAGAGCCGCCCGAAGGAGAGGAGGAGGGTCGTCGTGACGACGCTGTAGGACAACATGACCCACAGGAGAATGGCGGGGTCCGCGCCGGGGAGTTCGCGACCGATCGTCGGCAGGCTGATAAGGACGATCGAGGCGTCGATCGACGCCATCAGTGTGCCGATCGTGGTGTTGCTAAGTACGACCCATTTCGGATTGACCATCGCGTGCCGTGGTTGATGCGCCTTCGAGACGACCGGACCGCTTAGGCTTGACGGCGTCGGGCTCGACGGCCACGGCGAAACGGTAAACCTCCTTCGCCGGTCGGCTCGTCGGGGGGGGGCGAAGCCGGATGACCGACCGCGAGTCCCCGAGCCTGACCCCAGCGAAGCGCCCGGCCGGGACCGCGGCGACATTAGGCGGCTCGGACGGGGATCGATCGGAGAAGCCCGGCACACCGGCCGTTCCCGGTCCGGGCCCGCCGCCCAAGACACCGCCAACTCCCCCCGAGAAGCCCATCGCACCGCCGGCCGCTCGCCAGGCCCGGAAGGCGGCGGAGCTCGAGGAGCTCTCGAAGGACCTCACTTGGAGCCGGCCGCCGCGCCGAACCCCGGCGGCCCCGCTCGATTTTGCGGCCACGCGGCGGATGCACATCGTGCTCGTCGGGTGGGAGTTCCCGCCGCACCACTCGGGGGGACTCGGCGTCCACTCCCTCGAGCTGTGCCGGGAGCTGACCCGGATGGGCCACCGAGTGACGTTTCTCACGCCGTTCACCGGACCGTTCACCGAAGTTCCGGGAGTTGAGTTTCGGTACCCGACCGGGCCCGAACCCGGCGAACCGGCCGCTTCGTACCCCGACACGTACTTCGCCGGCGAGTTGGCGCGGGGCTCCTCGGCCGAGGCGATCCAGGGCTGGGACGCGTGGGTCGAATCGCGCGGGGGGCTCGCCGATGCGAGCGTGGTCCACATCCACGATTGGTTCGGCACCGTGGGCGGAATCGCGCTCGCCCGCCGTCTCGGCGTCCCGTCCGTCCTCACGATCCACTCGACCGAGTACGACCGCTCCTTGGGTCACCCGGGCGAGGCGATCCGGTGGCGCGAGGAGTACGGGGTCCGCAATGCGGACATCACGATCGCCGTCAGCCAGCACCTCGCCCGCCAGCTCATCGATCGGTATGGGGCTCTACCCGCGCGGGTCCGCGTCATCTACAACGCCGTTCGACCGACCCCGCGACTCGAAGGCGTGGAGGCCGCGCACCGGATCGTCCTCTGCCTCGGTCGCCTGACGGCCGTGAAGGGGATCGACACGTTCCTGCGGGCCGCCGCCCGCGTCGCCCCGGCGTTCCCGGACGCGCTGTTCGTCGTCGCGGGACAAGGGCCGGAGTACCCGCGCCTGATCGACCTCGCCGTCCATCTCGGCATCGCGGACCAGGTCGTGTTCTTGGGACACGTGACGGAGCCGGAGCGCCTCGTGCTCCTCGCCTCCGCCTCCGTGTTCGTGCTGCCCTCCGTCGTCGAGCCGTTCGGCATCGCCGCCCTTGAGGCGATGGCCGCCGGCGTGCCCGTAATCCTCTCGAAGACGAGCGGCGTCGCGGAAGTCGCGACCAACGTCTTCGCGGTCGACTTCTGGGACGTCGAGGAGTTCGCGAGCCGCATCGCCGAGCTTCTTGTCTACCCGGTGCTCCGGGGCACGATGGGCGAGGGGGGCCGGGACGACGCGCTTCGGGAGGGGTGGGCCGAGCGGACGGTCCAGACCGTCGGCGTGTACGCCGAGCTCGCCACCCGCGCGAGGCATCCCCGATGAAACTGGTCCTCTACCTCCACCTCCACCAGCCTTGGCGCCTCGCCCGCTTCCGCTACATGGACCTCGGCTCCGGTCGCCCGTACGTCGACCGGGAGCGCAACCTCGCGATCTTCCGGGGGATTGCAGAACGGTGCTACCGGCCCGCGCTCGACCGTCTCATCGCGGCGACGGAGCAGCACCCCGGGTTCCGGTTCAGCCTCTCGCTCACCGGCACCTTCGTCGAGCAGGCCGAGGCCGCCGCTCCGGACGTCCTCGACCGGATCGGCCGTCTCGTCCGCTCGGGGCACGTCGCTCTCGTCGGGGAGACGTACTACCATTCTCTCGCGTTCCTCCTGCCGCCTCCCGAGCTCACGGAGGAGGTCGCTCGCCACGCCCAGATGCTCGAGGACCGGTTCGGCCGTACCGCGAAGGTCCTCCGGATGACCGAGCTCGCGTTCTCGGACGACCTCGCCCGGTTCGCCGAGTCCGGAAAGTACTCGGCCATGCTCGCCGAGGGGTGGGAAGGGATGCTCGGCGGGCAGTCGCCCAACCACGTCTACTGCGCCGCGAGCGCGCCGACGGTCCGCCTGTTGCTCCGGAACTACCGGCTGAGCGACGACGTCGGCTTCCGCTTCTCCTCGAAGACCTGGAACGAGTACCCGCTGCTCGCGGAGAAGTACGTTCGGTGGCTGAGCTCGAGCCCGGGCGACCTCATCGGGCTGTTCCTCGACTTCGAGACGTTCGGGGAGCACCACCACGCCGACACCGGCATCCTCGACTTCCTCTCCGCGCTGCCCGCCGCCGCGGCCCGCGAGCGTCGGCTCGAGTGGGCGACGGTCGAGGACGCCCTCGACCTCGACCCGGTCGGCACCGTCTCCGCGCCGGTGACCGTCAGCTGGGCGGACGAGAAACGGGACCTCGGCGCCTGGCTCGGCAACGACCTCCAGCGCTCCGCGTTCGAGGCCGCGAAGAAGCTCGGCACCCTCGTGCGGCCGGCCGGGGACCCGGGGCTCCTCGAGGAGTGGCGGCGGATGCTGACGTCCGACCACTTCTACTACATGTACGTCAGCGGCCACGGGGCGGACGCCGACGTGCACCGGTACTTCAGCTCGTACGGGAGCCCGTACGACGCGTACGCGAACTACATGAACGCGCTCACCGACCTCCGACGGCGAACCCTCGCGGTCCTCGACCGGGCCGAGCCGGAGACCCCCGATCCGTCGTGACCGGTCCGACCCGACCGCGACTCGAAGGAAGGACGGAAATACCGCCCCCCGGACTGGGGGGGCCGGTGCCACGAGCAGGGTCGAACCCACCGACGAGGGACCGAGCGAGCCGCGGACGACCTTCGCCATGATCACCCAGATGGCCGGCAACGGCCGGATCCTGCTCACCGTCAACGAGAACGGCGAGTGGAACGAGCTGTTCTACCCCTACCCCGGCCAGTTCCAGCACCTGCGCGAGATGCGGCTCGGCATCTACGACGTCCCGGCCCGCCAGTTCTCCTGGCTCCGGGGCGGCAACGGCTACACCGTGCGGCAGGAGCCGAGCGGGGCGGCGAACTTCCCGGAGTCGCGGTGGCAAGGCCACGGGCTCTCCGTCCGGGTCGAGGACATGGTCCACCCGAACCACGACCTGATCCTCCGGGTCATCCGGGTGCGCGCCGACCCGGCGCGGGCGGTCCGGCTGTTCAGCTACCAGTCGCTGCAGATCGCGGAATCGATCTACCAGGAGACCGCCTACGTCGACCCGGAGGCGAAGTCGCTCATCCACTACAAGCGGCAATTCTACTTCGAGTTCTTCGGCGAGCCGGAGTTCACCCGCGCCGTCTGCGGCGAGCACTCCCTGAAGGGGTTGCGCGGCACGTACGTCGACGCCGAGGACGGCCTCCTCGAGGGGCGGGCGATCGCCCACGGCGCGGCGGACAGCGCCTTCCAATGGGACCTCGAGGCGGTCCCGCACAAGGACCACGTCGCGACCCTGTTCGTCGCGATCGCCCCCACGAGCGGCGCGGCGCACGCGATCCGCGAGTACGTCCGCGCCGGAAGCCCCGGCCGGTTCGAGGAGGAAGCGCGGGCATTCTGGCGCGCCTGGGTGCGGCGCAGGATGCCGCAGTTCCCGACGGACCTCAGCCCCGAGGCCGCGGCGGTGTACCAGACCAGCGTCGTGATGATGCGGCACGCCGCCGGACCGAACGGTTCGATCATCGCCTCGCCGGACACGACGGCGCTCGCGGTCGGCGGAGACACCTACAACTACTGCTGGTGGCGCGACGGCGGGTACGTGGCGAAGGCGATGGACGAGGCGGGCCTTTACGAATACTCGCAGCGGTTCCTCGAGTTCGCCGCGCACTGCCAGAGCCCCGACGGCTCGTTCCTCCACCGCCACTTCCCGGACGGCGCGGTGGGCAGCACCTGGCATCCGCCGCCGTTCCTCCAGGTCGACCAGACCGCGACGGTGATCGCGGCCGTCTGGCACCACTTCAAACGCGGGGGCGACTCCGACGCCCTCCTCGGCCTCTGGCCCCTCGTGAAGGGCGCCGCCACCTTCCTCGCGGCGTTCCGCGACCCGGAGACCGGACTCCCGGCCGCGAGCTTCGACCTGTGGGAGGAGCGGAAAGGGATCCACACCTACTCGACAGCGACGGTCATCCACGCCCTCGAGCGGGCCGCCCGGATCGCCCGCGAGCTCGGGAAGGACCCGACGGCCTGGCGGGCGGCGAGCGACCAGATGCGAGCCGCGGCGCGGGCACATCTGTGGGACGCGGAGCAGAAGCGGTTCGTCCGGTCGATCTCCCCGCTCGATGCCCGCATCGACGCTTCGGTGCTCCTCGCCCTCAAGCTCGGCCTCGTCCCGTGGGACGACCCCCTGGCGAAGATGACCGTCGACACCATCGAGCGACGTCTGTGGAACCCCACGGTCGGGGGTCTCGCGCGGTTCGAGGGGGACGAGTACTGCGGCCGGGAGAACCCGTGGATCATCTGCACGCTCTGGCTCGCGGAGTCGAAGCTGCGCCTCGGCGAACGGGAGAAGTGCCGCGAGATGATCGAATGGGCCGCGGCCCACGCCACCCCGACGAGGCTCCTGCCCGAGCAGATCGACGCCGGATCCGGCCAGCCGAAGAGCGCCATCCCGCTCACATGGTCCCACTCGACGTTCGTGGACGTCGTCCACAAGTACCGGCAGGCGGCCGAACGGGCCGACCCCGGCGACGAGTGAGCCGGACCCCGCGACCCGCAGGGGGACCGGGGACGCCCTCCCGGTCGCCCGGCTCGAGCCGCCGGCAACGTTAGGTACGAGACCCCGCTCGGCGCCCGGCCACGGGCTCGTCCCGGCAGAGGCCGTCATGGAGTTCCGGGGCGACCGCGAAGCGTTCGGGCGGCCCGGGATCGAGCCGCGGTGGACCCACGGGAACAAGGACGGGGTCGGCACCGCCTTCTCCGCCGACAGCAAACTCTGGTTCACGGTCTGGCGCGGCGTGGTCACCGAGGTGTACTACCCGCTCGTCGACCACCCCCAGCTGCGGGACGTCCAGTTCCTCGTCAGCGACAATCGTCAGTTCTTCCACGAGGAGAAGCGCCACCTGACGTCGGTCACACGCCGATTGCCCGACGCCGGGCTCGGGTACCGGATCACGAACTCCGACCCCGACGGCCGGTACGTGATCCACAAGGAGGTGATCGCCGACCCGCACCTCCCGGTCCTCCTCCAGAACGTGCGCTTCGAACCGAGCGCGCGCCAGTCCGACCCGCTGTCGCTCTACCTCCTCGCCGCCCCGCACCTCGACGGCGGGGGCTGGGGCAACAACGGCTATGTCGGCCGCGTGGCGGGGCACGACGTCCTCGTCGCCGAAAAGAACGGCTTCTGGCTCGCGGTCGGGGCGACGGTCCCCTTCTCCCGGCTCTCGTGCGGGTACGTCGGGGCGAGCGACGGGTGGACGGACCTGGCCGCGCACCTCGGGATGACGTGGGAGTTCGACCGGGCCCTGGACGGGAACATCGCGCTCACCGCCGAGGTCGACCTCTCGAGCGGGTCCGAATTCACCGTCGGCCTCGCGTTCGGCCGGGGACGCCAGCACGCCGTCGCCTCGCTCTTGCAGTCGCTCAGCACGAGGTACGAACGGCACAAAGAGCGGTTCGCCGAGCAGTGGGAGCGGGCCGTCGCCCACCTGAGGCCGAATCCGGGCCGGTCCGCGCGGATGCGCGAACTCCATCAGGGGAGCTACCGGGTCCTGCTCGCCCACGAGGACAAGACGTTCCCCGGTGCGTTCGTCGCGTCGCTCTCGATTCCTTGGGGATACGCGAAGAGCGACGGGGACCGCGGAGGGTACCACCTCGTCTGGACCCGCGACCTGGTCCAGATCGCCGGGGGACTCCTCGCGGCCGGCGACCGAACTTCGCCGCTGCGGACCTTGATCTACCTCGCGGCGACCCAGCGGCCCGACGGAGGGTTCCCGCAGAACTTCTGGCTGGACGGCACGGCGTACTGGGGCGGCCTCCAGCTCGACGAGGTCGCCTTCCCGATCCTACTCGCCGACCACCTCCGACGGGAGCGGGCGCTCGGCGAGTTCGACCCGTATCCCATGGTCGCGCGCGCCGCGCGGTTCCTCGTCGAGCACGGACCCGCGACGGAGCAGGAGCGGTGGGAGGAGGCGTCCGGCTACTCCCCGTCGACGCTCGCGGTCACGATCTCCGCCTGCGTCGTCGCCGCGGAGTTCGCTCGAGATCGGGGGGACGTGGCGACCGCGGAGTTCCTGCTCGTCTACGCCGACTTCCTCGAGGGCCACGTCGACCGGTGGACCTCGACCGAACACGGGACGCTCGTTCCCGGAATCCCGCACCATTACGTCCGAATCCTCCCCGTGGCCCTCGACGACCCGACACCCGACGAGCGGGTCGACGAGCGGACCGTGCACCTGCTCAACCAGCCCACCGGGGCGGTCGCGGACTTTCCGGCGAACGAGATCGTCGACGGCGGCTTCCTCGAGCTCGTGCGGTACGGCGTGCGACGGGCGGACGACCCGCTCGTCGTCGCCTCCGTCGAAGTCGTCGATCGGGTCCTTCGCGTCGAGACGCCGGAGGGGACGTGCTGGCGCCGGTACAACCACGACGGCTACGGCCAACGGGACGACGGCGGACCGTACGACGAGTGGGGCGTCGGTCGCCCCTGGCCGCTCCTGACCGGTGAACGCGGCCACTTTGAGCTCGCGGCGGGCCGCACCGGGGCGGGGTGTCTCGAAGCGATGTCCCGATTCGCCACGGAGACCGGCCTCTTTCCCGAGCAGGTCTGGGACGGCCCCGACCGCCCCGACCTCCACCTCGCCCTCGGGAAGCCGACGGGGGCCGCCGTGCCCCTCGCGTGGACCCACGCGGAGTTCCTCAAGCTCCAGCGTTCGGTCGAGGACGGGGCGGTGTTCGACCGGATCCCCTCCGTCGAAAAGCGCTACGCGCACCCGCGCCCGGGTCGTCCGAGTTGGGAGGTCTGGAAGCCCTCGCGACAGCCGGCCACGTTCGACGCCGGAAGCTCCGTCCGGCTGATCGCCGCCGAGCCGTTCCGGCTCCACTGGACGCGGGACGCGTGGGCCCACGTCGAGGACACCGAGGCGACCGCGACCGGACTCGGACTCCACTACGTCGACCTTCCGGCCGGCGCCCCCGTCGGTACGACGTTCGAGTTCACCTTCTTCTGGAGCGACCGTACGGCGTGGGAAGGGACGAACCACTCAATCCGCGCCGTGGAGCGGACTCCGACCGCCGATTCCTCCCCGAGACCGACCAGGTAGAGCGCCCCGCGCGTCCCAACTCCGCCGGGGTGGCGGGACGCCCCTCGAGCCGCCAGCCTTTTGAAGGCGAGTCGGGACCTTGAGCTGCTCCATGGCTCCGGATCCCTCCCACGCCCTACGAATGTGGATCGACTTCGACGGGACCCTCGTCGAGCCCAACGTCGCGATCATCCTCGTGGAGGAGTTCGCCCACAACGGCAAGGTCGTCGCCCACGAGATCGACGAGGAGCTCCATGCCGGGCGGATCACACTTCGGCAGGCCTGGGAGCGCCAGGTGGCGCTCCTGCCCGCCGACCGGATGGACGAGATGGCCCAGTGGGCCGTCCGGAACACGCCGTTCCGGGCCGGCGCCGACGCGCTCCTCGCCCTGCTCGCCCGACACCGGGTCCCGACCTCGATCGTCTCGGGCGGGCTCGACTTCTACATCGACCCGATCCTCCGGCACGCGGGGATCGACCTCCCCGTCTTTTCCGACGTCCTAAGAGTCGAGCCGGCCGGGTCGCTGCGGCTCTCCCACCCGCACGGCCATGCGACCTGCCGACTCTGCGGGATCTGCAAGGCCCAGACGGTCCAGGCCGCGGGCACCGACGGGCGCCGGTCGGTGTTCGCGGGTGACGGCAGCACGGACAAGTACGCCGCCGAGGTGGCCGACATCGTCTTCGCGCGGCGGCGCCTCAAGGGATACTGCGAAACCTCCGGGATCCCGCACTACGCGTTCGAGGAGTTCGGACCCGTGACCGACCAGCTCCGGCGTTGGCTCGACGGAGAAGAGCCGCTCCCGCCGCGCCGGACGCTCGGCCTCGTCGATTCCCCCTGCCCGATCTCGCGCGCGAGTTTCGCGGCCGCGTGACCGACCAGAATTTCGCGGGTCGCCTAACCGCTTGCGATTCGGCCGTGCCACAAACCCTATCCCCCACGGCCGTAGCCGACGGTTCGATGCCAACTCCGGTGGACCACTCCGACCCGGCCCGAATTCCCCCGTCCATCTCCCGCGGCCACCGAGGCCTCCCATGACGGTCCCGGCGCACGGCGGTCACCTCGTGAACCGCGAGCTTTCGGAGGCCGACCGGAAGCGGCGGGAGGCGGAGCTCGCTCACCTCCCGAAGCTACGGCCCTCCATCGACGACCTCTACGACGTCCAGCAGATCGCGATCGGTGGGTACAGCCCCCTTGAGGGATTCATGGACCGGGCGACGTTCGAGGGGGTCCTGACCAAGACGCGACTCCCGAACGGCCTCCCCTGGTCGATGCCCATCCTCCTGACGCCGCCGGGTGAGGAGAACGCGAAGGTCATCGCCGGCCTCCAGCCGGGCGACGACGCCGCCATTCTCGACGATCAAGACCGCCTGATCGCGGTCCTTCACCTGTCGGAGAAGTTCGCGCCGGACCGGACCGCCTGGGCCCAGTCGACGTATGCGACGACCGAACCCGCCCACCCGAACGTCGCCGACGTCCTCGCCTCGGGCGACGTGGCCCTCGCCGGGTCGATCGACCTTGTCCGACGGCTGGAACTCCCGACCGGTTCCGACGAGATGACCCCGACGGAGACTCGCGCCCTGTTCGTCGAGAAGGGGTGGCGGCGCGTGGCGGCCTACCAGTGCCGGAACCCCCCCCACACGGCCCACGAGTACCTGCAACGACTGACCCTCGAGCGGCAGGACGTCGACGCCCTGCTCATCCACCCGGTCGTGGGCCGGTTGAAGAAGGGCGACTACCGCCCCGACATCATCCTCGCCGCCTACCGGGCGCTCGTCCAGAACTACAACGTGCCGAGCCGGGTCCATCTCGCCGCGTTCTCGATCACCATGCGGTATGCGGGGCCCCGCGCCGCCCTGTTCCTCGCGATCGTCCGGAAGAACTACGGCTGCTCGTCGTACATCGTCGGGAGGGACCAGGCGGGGGTCGGCAAGTACTACGACCCGTACGCGTGCCACCGGATCTTCGAGGAGTTTCCCGTCGGGATCGACGCGCTCTGCTACGACGAGGCCTGGCTCTGCCGGAAGTGCGGCGTGATGGCGACCATGAAGACGTGCCCCCACCCGGCCTCCGACCGCGTTGACACGAGCCAGACGAGGATCCGCAAGGCGCTGAGCGACGGGCAGCCGCTGCCCGCGGAGATCCTCCGGCCCGAGGTCGCGGAGATCCTCCGACGGCCCAACGTCGTCCAGAACTGAGTCCGGGTCTCGCCCGCGAGGTACGTGGGCCGCCCTCGGCGGTCTCGCGGAGGCGGTGGCCCATCGGCGTCCGGGGCTCGAGACCGGCGACATCGCGTCCGAGATCCGCACGGACTTCCGGTGGTAGGAGCCGGTCCCGGATCCGACTCCGAGTCGCTTCGGATGGCTCGGGATCGGTCGAATCCATGCGAAGGATTCGCCGCCGGAATCGCCCGGCGGCTCTCGAGAGTGGAGTCCCGTTCCTCGTCGACCGTCCGGCGCACGACCCCGAATCGCGACGGCTAGCACCGTTGGTCGGGGGCGGTCGCCCCCGACCGACCCGAGCTCTACTTCGGGAGCCAGCCGAGCCGGCGGAGCTCGGAGAGGATGCGATCCGCCGACTGCGCGGGCGTGGAGCTGCGGGTGTCGATGATGATCTCCGGGTGCTCCGGCGGCTCGTACGGGTCGTCGACGCCGGTCATCTCTTTGATTTCGCCGGCACGGGCCTTCTTGTACAGTCCCTTGACGTCCCGCTGCTCGCACAGGTCGAGCGGGGTGTTCACGTACACCTCGACGAAACTTCCGATCTCGTCGCGCGCCTTGGCGCGGGAGGAGCGGTACGGGCTGATCAGAGCGACGATCGGGACGACTCCGTTGCGGGCGAGTACCTTCGCGACGAAGGTGACGCGCGCGGCGTGGGCCTCGCGGGCTTTCCGGTCGAAGCCGAGGTCGGCGCTGAGCCCTTTCCGCACCTCGTCCCCGTCGAGGAGCTCGGTGTAGCGGTCCATCGCGAGGAGCCGCGGCGTGAGCTCCTTCGCGATCGTGGTCTTCCCGGCGCTCGGCAGCCCCGTCAGCCAGATGCAGAACCCGCGCTCCTTCATCGTTCCCGTCGCTTCGGGCGGCCCCGACCCGCTCCCCCTTAAGAGGGTTGCGAGGACGAGGGCGTCTCAGCACGCGCCGCCGAGGAGACTACGGGGTCCCGGCCCCGAGCTCGGCGAACAGCCGCTCGTAATCGAGCGTGACGTCCGCCCAAGTTCGGACCTTCGCCGGCCCCTCCGGACGGGGATCGCCAAGTAGTCGCCGCAGGGCGTGCGCGAGCGCGTTCGCATCCTTCGGCGGGACGAGGATCCCTCGAACGCCGTCGTGCGGAATCGACTCGGACGCCCCCGGAAGGTCGCTCCCCGCGACGGGAGTGCCGCACATCGCGGCCTCCTCGAGCGTCGTCGCGGAGGACTCGAGCGTCCCGATCGAGGGGCAGCAGACGACGTCGGCGAATCGGTACAAGGCGCCGATCTCGGCGTCGGGAACGAATCCGAGGAACCGTACCCTCGACCCGAGGCCTCGAGAGATCGCCTCCGCCCGCAGCGACTCGAGGAGAGGACCACGCCCGGCGACGAGGACCGTGAACTCGACGCCCTCCCGGCGGAGGAGCTCCGCCGCCTCGAGGAGGACCGTGACGCCCTTGTACGGGACGAGCCGCCCGACGAAGACGACCGTCTTGCCGACGACGTCCGCCGGGACCGACGGTGGCCGGTCGCGGGTCGACGGCCCGCCGAGGCCGAGCCGCTCGGGGTCGGCCCCTTTCGGGATCACCCGCATCTTCGATAGGTAGCGGGAGAGGACCGGGGACGCCTCGGCATACCCGCGGCTGTTCGACACGACGACGTCGCAATTCGCGAGAGCGGGGAACGCGGAGAGACGCCGGTAGGCGGGTGTCACGGCGCGGGCGCCGGGGACGCTCGACGCCCCGCCGAGGTCCGCGTCCATGTGGTAGGTGAGCACGGTCGGGACCCCGGCCCGCCGGGCCCACCGGACCGCGGGGGCCTCGACCATCGGAAAGGGCATGTGGAGCTGGACGACCGCCGCGCTCCCGATCTCCTCCTTCAATCGGCTCCGTGGTCGCCGACCGAGCAGAAGCGGGCGCTGCATCACTTCCCGCGCTTCGAGCAGCTCGAGGTGCGCGGCCCCGATGTCGATCGCGCCCATGGACGGGGCGTACCGGACGTTTGTCGCGAGCACGTGGACCTCCCGGTGCGTGGCGTAGCCGCGGATCAGCTGGTAGGCGTACTCCTCCGTGCCTCCGCGGTACGTTGGAGGGAGTGGGACGATGACCGTCACCGGCCCCGGCCGCGCCGTCACGCGGGCGCCTCCGGGCCCGTCGAGGAGGGTTGGGGGGCGCTGTACCGTCCGATAAGCCGTCGGAGGCCCGGCATGGGCCGGCCCGTCAGCTTCTCCAGGATCGTCGCGGCGACCGTGTCCCCCCGGTCGAGGCTCCGGGTGGCGAGGAGCATCGCGAGGAAGAGGCCAATCCCGAGGAAGTACATCGGGAACACCACGAACTTCGAGAGCGGGAGGGAGGCGACGACGAGGAACACGGGGATTCCGACGGCGAGCGTCGCCAGCACCGGCGCGAGCAGGATCCGGCGGTACGGCGTGATCCGGTCGGTGCGATAGAGGTAGAGGAGCCCGACGCCGGGGTACAGTCCGCGAGCGACGGTCCAGGCGATCGCGGCGCCAATGAGGCCGTAGAAGGGAATCAACCCGAAGCTGAGGGCGAGGTTCGCCGCCGCCGCGATGCCCGTGGTGACGAGGAGCGGCCGCGCATACCCCATCCCGGCCATGCACGCGTTCACCGGGCCGAGCGTGACAGAGAAGAACGACCCGAGGACCAGGATCTCGAGCGCGTCGGTGGCGCCGAGGAAGTGCGGGCCAAAGACCGTCGAGATCGACCAGGTCGGCATGCAGACGAACAGAAGAAACATCGGCACGGTGATCGCGAGCGTCCATCGCGTCGAGGTCACGAACGTCCGACGGATCGTCTCCCGGTCGTTCTCCGCCGTCAGGCGGGCCGCGGTCGGAAGGTAGACGTACGTCAGGGCGCCGTTCCCGACAAGGAGCAGTCGCGCGAGGATCATCGCGGTCGAGTACAGCCCCACCGCCGTCGTCGGGCGGTACACCCCGAGGATCAGCGTGTCGACGTACGCGGTGACGAACTGGAGGGAGGCGACCCCCCAGAGCGCGACCGAGAGCGTCCACAGCTGGGAGCGCGGGCGGAGTGGAACGTGCTCGACCGGCGGAAGGTGGCGCGGCAGCCTCCGCACGGTGTACACGACCAGCAGGCCGAGCGTGACGGCCTGGCTCGCCGTGTAGCCCACGAGGGCGGCGGTGAATCCCCAGTGGAGTCCGAGCACGCCGAGGAGGAAGATGAGGAACAGCGCCGGGGCCGCGACGCCGTTGAACCACGCGTTCGGGGCGCTGTCCTCGAACCCCTGGAAGATCGAGGCGAGCATCATCGCCATCATCTGGAAGCCGATCGTCGTGCTGAACAGCTCAAAGACGACGGTGAGCGCCGAATTGTGGAACAGCCCGGCCAGGGTCGGCGCCGCGACGTAGACGAGGGACGAAACCACGACCGACGCGGCTCCCGTGACCAGCAATCCCCACCGGATGAGCGCGCGCCGTTCGGCCGGGTCGCGCTCGAAGGAGATCGAGCGGGCGACGGCCTGGTTCAGGCCGAGCAGCGCGACCAGGGAGAGCAGCCCGGTGAGGGCGATGCCGAGGGAGAACTCCCCCCACGCTTCTAGCCCGAACGCGCGAGCGAGGCCGACCCGCCCGAAGAAGCTGAAGACGAGTAGGAGGACGGTGCTCGCCGCCATCACGGCGGTCCCCTTGCCGACGATGTTCAACGACCGGTGGTAGGCGGCCTCGTCCGACGCGCTCGCGGAGCGAACCGGCACGGGGCCGGCCTCCAGTTCGGGCAGGGGGCTACCTCGGTCCCGTCGGGGACGACAGCTCGGTGACGAGGGACCCGACGAGAGCGACCGCCCGCTCGCACATCGCGTTCGCCCGGGCGGCGTCGCGGCTCTCGGCGTAGACCCGGCAGACCGGCTCGGTCCCCGACGGGCGCACGAGGATCCAGCCGTCGGGGTAGAACGCCTTCACTCCGTCAAGCGTCACGAGCCGCTCCGCGTCCGCCCCGAGCGTGGTCCGAACGCGGTCGAGCACGGCCGACTTGGCCGGCGCGGGGAGCGGCACGTTCCGCTTCACGACGTGGAACTTCGGCAGGTCCGAGAGAAGCGCGCCGAGGGACTTCCCGGTCTCCGCGATGATGTCGAGCAGCATGGCCGAGCTCGCGGGACCGTCGCGGGCGTCCTGGTGTTTCGGCCAGTAGAAGCCGCCGTTCTCCTCGCCGCCGAACACGGCGTTCTCCTCGAGGATGGCGCGGGCGACGGGGAGCGAGCCAGACCGGGTGATGACGAGCTTTCCGCCCGCGAGCCGGACCGCCTCTTCGACGCACCGGGTGGAGGTGACGCTGGTCACGACCGTGCCGCCGCCGGCGCGCCGGAGCATCTCGCGGGCGAACAGGCCGAGGGCCTCCTCGCCGGGAACGTACCGGCCGGTCTCGTCGACGAACGCGACCCGGTCGGAGTCACCGTCGTGCGCCACGCCGAGGTCGGCGCCCACGGCGACGACCGTCTTGCGGAGGTCGGCGAGGTTCGCCTCGGTCGGCTCGGAGGGGTGCCCGGGGAAGTGGCCGTCGGGATTCGCGTTGAGCGTCGTCAGGCGGCAGCCGAGGGACCGGAGGAGCAACGGGCTCGTGGCGGCGCTCGTGCCGTTGCCGCAGTCGAGCACGACCCGCAGCTGGCGCTTCTCGATCCGGCCCCGGTCGACCTGGGCCACGACCGATTGGAGGTACCGCGTCACGCCGTTCGAGTCCTCCCGGATGGCGGCGGCGCGGTCCCATCGGGGGACCGCATGCCGGCGGAGGTGGACGTTCCGCTCGATGGCATGCTCCTCCTCCGGGGTGATCTCGAGACCGTCCGGGCCGCAGAACTTGATGCCGTTGAAATCGGTCGGGTTGTGCGAGGCGGTGACCATCAGACCGAGGCGCGCCTTCAACGCCCGGACGTTGAACTGGAGGCACGGCGTCGGCATCGGGCCGAGGTCGACGACCTCGAGGCCGTCCATCGAGAGCACGCCCGCGAGGATCCGGGCGATCCCGGGGCTCGTCGTGCGGAAGTCCTGGGCGATCAGGACGGGTCCCTCGCCGCCCAGGAACTCCGCGGTCGAGGCCGCGACCTCCGCGATGAACACGGGCGAGAAATCGGCGTTGACGACCCGCCGGATGCCGTCCGTCCCGAACAGACGGGGTACCGGCGACTCAGTCATCGGGGGTTTGGGTAGCGGGCGGTCTATTAACGTTACGGCGGGGGCCGCTCCCGTTTTCCCCGCTCGGGGTGAGACGACCGAGGTCGGGGGACCCGCCGTTCGGGCGCACCTACGTCGAGCTGTCGATCGGCGTCAGCGAACTCGCCCGCTGGGTCTCGTCGACCCGGCGGTACACCTTCAGCGAGTCCGCGTTCGCCGTCAGGAGGGCGAGCTCCTTGCCGCCGAGCGACGGGTGGAACGAGGCGGTCAGGATCGCGAGCGACCGGAACCGCGCGCCCGCGCCGGGCTCGAGTCGGTAGCCGCCGGAGTGGTCGATCGTCGACGGCAGCGCGAACGGGTCCTCCCCGAGGGGGACGTAGACGAGGCGCTGGGTGTTCGGAAGCCCGACGACCGCGACCGACATCGGACCGGAGCCGGGCTCGTCGGACGGGAGCGAGACGACGATCGGGACCCGACCGTCGCGGCTGACGGCCGCGTCGAGCGGCAGCGGGCTCGGCGGCCCGACGACGGACTGCTTGACCGGGTCGTACGGGATGACCGTGACCTTTGAGCCGATCTTCCCGGCGCGGAGCCGAGTCGCGAGGTTGTTCGCCTCGGCGAGTCGCGCGACCGGGCTGAACACGACGAGGTCGTGAGCATCGGTGGCGAGGCAGATCGCCTGCAGGTCCCGCAGGGGTTCGCGGAACGTCGTGTCCGAGCGGTGGCGCAGCGGGTCCGCCCGGATCCGGGCGGCGCCGGAGTGGCGCACGATCGCGAGGCAGATGCGGGCGCCGTCGTGGACGGCGCGGAGCTTCGCCTCCCCGATCCGGTTCCGGTAGGAGATCGGGATCTGAGAGACGCGGAGCCCGGAGCGGAACGACTTGAGGAACACTTCGGACTCGATCTCGAACCCGGTCGATTCGAGCTGGAGGCCCGGGACGACGTCGGTGCGGATCCCCCAAAGGCCGCTGCAGATGTCGAGGATCGGAGAGTGGCTCAACTGCGCGGCGAGGTAGTTCAGCAGACCGTCGCCGATGCGGTGGACGGCGGCGCGGACGACGCCGAGCGGGTTGAACTCCGGTCGGCGGACCCCGATGACGAGGTCGGAACCGGCCTCGAGGAGCGACAGGAGGGAGGCGATCCCGGTCCCCGGATAGGTGTAGTCGGCGTCGATCAGGACCGCGTAGCGCATTCCGTGGGTCCGGGCCCAGTCGAGCCCCTCCCGCGTCGCTCCGCCCTTCCCCTTCGTCGTTTGCATGAGGACCGTCGCGCCGAACTGGCGCGCGACCTCGAGGGTCTGGTCGGTCGAGTGGCCGTCGACGACGAGGAACGTCGGGGCGAACCCGGCCGCGACCAGGTGTTCGAGCGGGATGTCCTCGAGCGTTCGAGCGAGACCTTCCTCCTCGTTGAGGGTCGGAAGGACGATCGCGACGGGCACGGGGGAGTTCCCGTTCGCGGTCGGGGGGTTCGGTTCGGTCATCGTGAGCGACTCGTGTTCCCGTCGTCCGACGCTCGCTCCCCCCGAAGGGGGCCCGGAAGCGCTCGGATTCGGGGTGCCTGAGTAGGGCGAGCGAGTGAGGTTCCCCTCTTAAGGCCTTTTTCTCTCTTCCGAATCCGCATGCCTCTGTGAGACACACGCATACGCACTAGCCCGACCTTCCGTAGCCCTCCGGAAACTGCGACGCCACCGAGGTTCCCCCGGTGAAGCTTTTATCCAACGCGCCACCCGCGCCGCTCCAATGCCGACGTCGTCCGAACGTGTCCTGATCCTCGGTCTCGACTCCGTCCCGCCCGAACTCCTGTTCGAACGGTTCCGGCCGGTAATGCCGAATCTCGACCGGTTGCTCCAGCGCTGCCAGTGGGGGACGCTCACCGCGTGCCACCCCCCGATCACCGTACCGTCCTGGGCGGTCATGTTCACGGGCATGGACCCCGGGACCCTCGGCATCTACGGCTTCCGCCACCGACGCCCACGCACGTACTGGGACACGTACTCCCCCAGCCCGCAGATGCTGCCGCATCCGCCCGTCTGGGAGGTCCTCACGCGCGCCGGGAAGCGGTGCGCGGTGATTGGGATGCCGCCCGGGTACCCCCCGCCCAGGATCAACGGCCTCTACATCGGCGACTTCCTGACTCCGGACAAGGCGAAGGACTGGGTCTCGCCCGCCGCGCTCGCGCCGGAGATCCTCGCCGTCGCCGACGGCTACAAGTTCGACGTGACGTTCCGGGCCGACGACCGGGACCGGATCGGCGCGGAGCTGTTCGACATGACCCGGAAGCGCTGGGAGGTCGCGCGGCATTTCTGGAAGAAGGAGAAGTGGGACTTCTTCGCGCTTCACGAGATCGGCCCGGACCGGGTGCACCACACGTTCTGGAAGTACTTCGACGAGAAGCACCCCCGGTACGAGAAGCACCCGCAGTTCACGAAGCTCGTGACCGACTACTACCGGCTCATGGACGACGAGATCGGGAAGTTCCTCGCGATCGTCCCGGACGACGTGACGGTCATGGTCCTCTCCGACCACGGCAGCCAGGGGATGGACGGCTGCTTCTGCATCAACGAGTGGCTGATCTCGAAGGGGTACCTGACCCTTAAGGCCCCGCCGGAGAAGCGGGGCACGCCAATCGAGAAGTACCCGATCGATTGGTCGAAGACCGTCGCCTGGGGGGCCGGCGGGTACTACGCGCGCATCTTCTTCAACGTGAAGGGCCGCGAGCCGGAGGGGATCCTCCCGGCCGCCGACGTGCCCGCGACCATCGCCAAGATCGGGCGCGAACTCGCCGAGGTCCGGCGCCCGGACGGCCAGCCGCTCAAGCCCGACGTCAAGATCCCGAGCGAGACGTACCGCCAGGTCCGTGGGGACGCGCCGGACGCGATGATCTACTAGGCGACCTCCGGTGGCGCTCGGCCGGGACGATCGGCTACGGGGGTCTCTTCCTCGAGGAGAACGACACGGGGCCCGACGATTCGGTCCACTCGTTCGACGGGATCTTTGCCGTCCGGACCCCGGGCACGACGACCTCGACGCACCTTTCGCCGAAGGTCGGCATCGATATCGGCCCGACGATCCTGAAGCGGATGGGACTTGCGCCGGCCGCGAACGTGCAGGGGCAGCCGATTCCCGAGCTGCTCTAGCCTAGGCAGGCGGGGCCGTCGCCGCAGGAAGGGGCCGAGATTCCGTGACAGCGGCCGGTCGGGGGGGACGACCTCCGCTCATCGTCATCGGCCTCGACTCGGCCACGCCCGAACACCTGTTCGGGATCTGCCTCCCGAAGATGCCGAACGTCCGCCGACTCCTCGCCCGCGGCGCCCATTCCGTCCTCCGCAGCACCGACCCGCCGATCTCGATCCCGTCCTGGCCGGTGATGCTCACGGGCGTCGACCCCGGGACGCTCGGTCTGTACGGCTTCCGGCACCGCAAGTCCTTCTCGTACACCGAGACGTACGGTCCGACGTCGAAGCTCCCGGTGCCCTCGGTGTGGGAGCTGTTCTCCTCGGCGGGCCGCCGAGTCTGCACGATCGGCATGCCGCTCGGGTACCCGCCGCTCCCGGTGAACGGCCTCGCGATCTCGGACTTCCTCACCCCCGCGGGGGCGACGGACTGGACGTACCCACCGTCCCTCGCGCACGAGATCGAGGGCCGCTACGGCCACTATCGGTTCGACGTCACCTTCCGGGCCTCGGAACGCCGGCAGCTGTACCGCGACATCGTCCAGATGACCCAGCAGCGCTGGGCGATCGCGGAAGACCTGTACCAGCGGGAACCGTGGGACGTCTTCGCGATCCACGAGATCGGGGTCGACCGGCTGCACCACGCCTACACGAAGTACTTCGACCCGAGCCACCAGGCGTTCGTCCCGGGCAACCCGTTCGAGCACGTCGTGGAGGAGTACTACGGGATCGTCGACGAGTGCATCGGTCGACTGCTCGCGACCGCGCCGGAGGACGCGGTCGTCGTCATCGTCTCCGACCACGGCAGCATGCCGATGGCCGGGTGCTTCTGCATCAACAGCTGGCTCGCCGAGCGCGGCTACCTGAAGTTCCGCACGGTCCCCACGGAGCCGACGCCGTTCGAGAAGTGCGACGTCGACTGGGCGACGACGACCGTCTGGGGGGCGGGTGGGTACTACGCGCGCCTGTTCTTCAACGTCCGCGGCCGCGACCCGCAGGGGACGGTCGACCCGGCCGATGTCCCGGCGCTCCGCGCCCGTCTTCTCGGTCAGCTCGGGGAATTGAAAGGCCCGGACGGGGGCGCGATGCCGGTCCGGATCCTCGACCCGCACACCGCGTACCGGTCGGTCGTCGGCGACCCGCCCGACCTGATGGCGTACTTCGGGGAGCTGAAGTGGCGGTCGGCGGGGTCCGTCGGCCACCCGGGGCTCTACCTGAAGGAGAACGATACCGGGCCCGACGACGCCGTGCACTCGTACGACGGCGTCTTCGCCCTCTACGACCCGCGAGCGACGGCCGGGACGGAGCTCGCCCCGCAGGCGATCATGGACGTCGCGCCCACGCTCCTCGCGATCGGGGGCCTCCCAATCCCAGCGCACGTGCAGGGACGTCGGATCCCCGCCGACGTACCGAGCCTGGCCTCGGACCGGTAGGGGCGGCCGCATCGGCCGACCGGCTCCGGCGGCGGTCCCGCGACTAGTCGTAGCCCCACGATTTCATCCGGACGTCGTCGAGGGAGCCGCGCTCGAGCTCGCTCCCGTCGCCGGCGTACCGGAGCACGTCGTCCTTCCCGAAGATCCCGAAGACCGCGTGCTTCGCTTGCTTCGCCTCGGGCTCGCTCAGCGGGGCGGGGAGCGTCGTCGCGCCGGCGTCGCCGTTCGGCCAGTGGCGGACCTCCCCGCTGACGAGGTCGACCGTCCACTTCTCGGCGCCCCGGTACGCGGCGACCTGCCGGCGATTCCAGAGCTGGTCGGCCCGGATCCCTATCATCGACCGGTTCGGGTCGGACGCCGGCCCGCCTTCGGCGAGGATGATGGAGTGGTCGGGCGGCGAGACCGGGAACGCCACCGGTGGCCGCCCGTCCGCGTCGTACGCGGGTCGGCCGAGCGCGAGCGACTTCATCCACGACGGGATGTCGCAGAGCGTCGTCCACGGCTCCACCCGCTTCGGAACCTCGGCGTCCGGCGGGGCGATCGCCCACAGGGGGACCCGGAGGACCGAGTCGGTGGCCCCGCACCCGTGGTAGACGTTCCCCCCCTCGCCGAACGATTGTCCGTGGTCGCTCGTCACGAAGAGCCAGGTCCGGTCGAGCTCCCCGGCCGACTCGAGCGCGGCCGCGAGGCGACCGACCTTGCGGTCGGCCTCCGTGATCGCCCGCTGGTACGCCGCCCGCACGAGGCGCCACGGCATCCGGTCCTGCATCCCGGGGACCGAGAGCAGGTAGAATCGCGGGACCTGGGCGTACCCGCGTCCGGAGAGGCGGCCGAAGAAGCCGCCGGCGAGCTCTTCGTACGGCTCGTGGCCGTCGACGAAGTTGAAGAACGCGTGGAACGGGCGGTCCTTCGGACGGGTGCCGAGCCATCGGGCCCAGTCGTCGAGGAGGTAGTCGCCGCAGACTTCGCGCTTGTACGCGACCTCCGCGGAATAGTTGAGGGTCGTCATCGGCACGGCGAGCGGGGGGATCTGCTCGAGGAGGCGGCGGAACGAGGCCGAGTAGAGGAACTTCGCGTGGCCGAGGGTCCGATTGACCGGAGTGCGCTCTTCGTCGGAGGTCCCGATGTGGCGGCTCCGCAGGTCGTCGTAGCCGGCCTCGAGCCCGTACCCCCCCGTGAGGTGCGCCTCCTCGGTGAACATCCCGGTGGAGTAGCCCCGACGCTTCAGCCACATCGCGATCGTCTCCATCGGAGGGTCGCCGCGGACGAACGTCCGGCGCCGGTGGACCCACGGGTAGGCGCCCGTCATGATCGACATGTGGGACGGAACGGTCCAATTGCCCGGCGCGACCGCGCGGGAGAAGACGCTCCCGCCGCGCCGCACGAGCCGGTCGAGCTCCGGCGTCGGCGCCCCGTCCGGCGCTCCGAACGACGCCACGCTCGAGGTGCGGACGCAGTCGAGGACGATCGTCACGAGGTTCGGGGGCCGCCCGGGACCCACCGAATTCGCCGCGACCGTCAGTCGTCAACCTCCCCGCGTCGGGCGGATGCGGCGGCGCGGCGATAAACGAATCGGCCGAGGCGCCGTCGGCGGGCCTACCGGGTCGGTTCGGCTCCGGCGGGCTCGGCCGGGGCGGGCTCGGGGGGCCGGCCGAACCGCCAGACCAGGACGGCGGCGGCGACGAGCGCCACGAGGGCGACCACGGCCACGATCGTCCAATCGACGCCCGCCACGGGGTTCCCGTTCGGCGTCGGCGCGGGCGCCGGCGGCGCGCTGACGCCGAGGAGCGCGGTCTGGGTGGTGTTCGCCCCGAGCCCGTCGATGACCGTCACGGTCACGGAGTACGAGCCCGAGACGCTGGGCGTGCAGGTGAACGACGACGAGTTCGTCGAGACGCACCCGGTCGGAAGCCCGTCGTAGTCGTAGCTGTAGGAGCCCGTCCCGCCGATCGCCGAGGCGCTCAGGACCGTCGACTGGCCGAGGACGATGCTCGCCGGAGCGATGGTGAGGAGCGCGTGCGAGGGCGCGGCGTTGATCGTGACCGCCAAGGTCCCGGTGGCCGAAAGTCCGAGGCCGTCCGTCACCGTCGCGAGCACGCTCGCGCTCCCGGCGGCGGTCGGTACGCATCGGAGGGCGGAGGAGTTGGTCGACGTGCATCCCGTCGGGAGGCCGCTGAACTGGTACGAGAGCGCGCCCGTGCCGCCCGCGGCGGTCACCGTGAACGTCGTCGCCACACCCACGTCGGTGGTCGGGTGGGTCGCGGTCACGCTCGCGACCGACGGGTCGGCGTTGACCGTCAGCGTCACGTTCGCAGTCGCCAGGTGGCCGAGCGAATCGGTCACCGTCACGAGCACCCGGTGCACGCCGACCCCGGCGGTCGTCGGCGTGCAGGTGAGGTTCCCGACGTCGGTGGAGACGCAGCCCGCCGGGAGACTGCCGTACACGAAGGAGTACGGCCCGAGCCCGAGCATCGGGGTCACGAGGAAGCGGACGGCGAGGCCCGCGTCGGTCGCCGACGGGGTGACCGTGAACGCCCCGACGAACGGGTCGCCGACGACGGTCAGGAGCGAGCTCGGGGTCGTCCCGACCGCGCCGCCGGAGTCCGTGACGCTGGCGTGAACCGGGAAGGTGCCGGAGGCGGTCGGAGTGCAGGTAAGCACCGCCCGGTCGGCCGAGGCGCATCCCGGCGGGAGGCCGACGAACTTGTAGTGGAGCGCCCCGGTGGAGTTCGCGAACACCGAGAACTGGGCCGGCGAGCCGACGTCGACGGTCGGCGGCGCGATCCCGAAGCCGCCGAGCTCGAACAGCGCGACGATCCCGAGGACGCTTCCGGCCCCGTTCACGAGCACGGTCGCGGTCCCGCGGGTCGTGATGTTGGCGACGGGGAGCCCGCTGCTCCAGCCGAGGAAGCTCGTGTTCGACCCGACGATCGTCGCCGAGAGCGAGTAGACCCCGAGAGCGAGCGACAGCGTGGTCCCGCTCGCCACGGTGACTCCGTTGACCGCGAGGTTGACCGAGCCGGGTCGCGAGGCGACCACGGTCACGGGAAACAGCTTGATCCCGAATTTCGCGGTGACGACGCCCCCGGAACCGGTCACGGAGAGCTGGCCGCCGGCGAAGGAG
>DAIQBL010000024.1:0-20573 GCA_036781185.1 Thermoplasmatota archaeon
GGGTAGTCGCGGATGTAGCCGTTGCCGCCGTGGAGCTGGATCGCGTCGAGCGCGACGCGGGTCGACGCCTCCGAGGCGAACGTGAGGGCCGCGCTGCTCGGGCGTCCCGTGCGCTTGTCGTCCTGGACGGATCCGAGCGCCGCGTGCATCAGCAGACGGGACGATTCGAGAGCCATGTACATGTTCGCGAGCTTCTCCTGGATCAGCTGGAACCGCCCGATCTTCTGGCCGAACTGCGCCCGCTCCCGGGCGTAGGCGAGGGAGAGGTCGAGGCATTCGGCGATGATCCCGACGGGGATCGCCGACAGCACCGCCCGCTCGACATTCAATCCGCTCATCACGACCCCGACCCCCTCGTTCTCGGCGCCGAGCCGGTTCGACGCGGGGACATGGACGTCCTGGAACGCGAGCTCGCCGGTGGGCGATCCCCGCATCCCCATCTTGTCGAGGGCGCGCGAGACGGAGAAGCCCTTGGTGGCTGCCTCCACAACGAACGCGGAGATCCCGCGGGATCCCCGCGCGGGCTCGGTCTTCGCGTAGACGACGAGCGTGTCGGCGACGGGCCCGTTCGTGATGAACTGCTTCGAGCCGGACAAGACGTAGCCGTCCGGGGTGCGGCGGGCGACGGTCGAGAGGGCGACGGCGTCCGACCCCGCCCCGGGCTCGGTCAGGGCGAGCGCCCCCACCTTCTCGCCGGCGACCAGCGCGGGGAGGTAGCGCCGGCGCTGGTCGTCATTGCCGTTCCGGGCGATGTTGTCGGCGCAGAGGTTCGAGTGGGCGCCGACGCTGAGGGCGAGGGCGGGGCTGGAGCGGGCGATCTCCTCGAGGACGATCGCCTGAGCGGTGTAGGGGAGGCCCAGTCCGCCGAACTCTTCCGGAACGGTCACGCCGAGGAACCCCGAGTCCCCGAGACCTCGGAACACCTCGCGGGGGAACCAGTCCTCCCGGTCCATCTTCGCGGCGATGGGGCGCACCTCCTTCGCCACGAACTTCCGCACCGCCTCGCGGAGGGCTTGGTCGGCGTCGGAGGGCCGGAGGTCCACGGGCCGCCGAGCCGAGCCCGACGATAATGTTGCTGGCCGCGCCCGGCAACGGGTCGAAGGCGAGCCGTCAGCGGCGGCGCCGTGGCCCGGCGCGCGGCGGCGGGGGGCGTCCGGTGGGGCGGGCCCGCCCCTCCTGGCACCTTCGGACGACCTTCGTCCGGGCCGGAGCGCGGACGAGCCCGAGGTGCAGCCGCCAGGCGGGGTCGGAGCGGGGATAGTCGCTCCTCCAGTGGGCGCCGCGGCTCTCCGTCCGGGTCCAGGCCGCGGTCGCGATCAGGCGGGCGGTCAAGACGGCGTTCGCTCCCGGGCTCGGCAACGCCGCCTCCGACCGCGGTTCGACCTTCGCCGCGATCCCCTCGAGGGTGGTGAGGGCGGAACGGATCCCCGGGCCGCTCCGCACGATCCCGATCTTCTCCCAGAGAACGTTTCGGACCACCGCGAACTCCTCGGAGGTCAGGGCGGCGCCGCGGCCGGGAACGACTGGTACGAGGAGCTCCCGACCGGGGTCGGGGGGACCCCCCGGAACGGGGTGGAGGAGCTGTCGAGCGACCCGCTCCCCGAACACAAGCCCTTCGAGGAGGGAGTTCGAGGCGAGTCGGTTCGCCCCGTGCACGCCGGTCGCGGCGGACTCGCCGCACGCGTAGAGGCACGGGACGCTCGAGCGGCCGTCCAGATCCGTCGCCACGCCGCCGACCGTGTAGTGCGCGGCGGGGGCTACGGGGATCCGGTCCCTCGACGGGTCGAGTCCGTACTGGGAGAGGAACCGGACGATCGTCGGGAACCGCGCGAACAGCCGGTCCCTCGGAATCCCGGTCGCGTCGAGCCAGACGCACGGGGTTCCGGTACGCCGCATCTCCTGATCGATCGCCCGGCTGACGACGTCGCGCGGCGCGAGCTCGGCGGCGGGATGGGCCTGGGGGAGGAACCGGTCGCCCGCCTCGTTCCGCAGGATCGCTCCCTCGCCGCGGAGCGCCTCCGTCAGCAGGTAGCGCGGGGCTCCCTCGTGGTAGAACGTGGTGGGATGGAATTGGACGAACTCGAGGTCCGTGACCCGCGCCCCGCCCCGGAAGGCGAGCCCAATCCCCTCGCCGGTGGTGATCGACGGGTTCGAGCTGTATTGGTAGAGCCCTCCGGCGCCTCCCGTCGCGAGGACGACCGGCCGCCCCTCCGTCTCTTCGACGCCGCTCCCATCGTCCCGGGCGAGCGTGGCGACGAGGGCGTCGCCGCGGCGTTCGAGCCGCCGCAATACCGTCCGCTCCTGCGCATCGATCCCTTCCGCGACGGCCCGGGCGCGCAGCGTCTCCTCGATCCGGAGGCCGGTCGCGTCCCCTCCGGCGTGGAGGATCCGGGACCGGGAGTGCGCCGCCTCGCGGCCCAGCGCCACCTGGCCCTCGACCGTATCGAACGGCACCCCGAGCCGGACCAGGTCGGCGATCCGCCGCGGTGCCTCCTCCGTCAGCAGACGAGCGGCCCGCCGGTCGACGAGGCCGTTCCCGGACCGGACCGTGTCGAGCAGGTGGAGCTCCGGCGAGTCGTCCGGCCCGACCGCCGCGGCGATCCCGCCCTGGGCGTACCGAGTGTTCGACTCCTCGAGCCGGGACTTCGTGACGACGGTGGGCCGGAGACCCATCTCCCGGGCTCGCAGGGCCACGTAGAGTCCGGCGATCCCGCTCCCGACCACGAGCGGACCACGGGTCGGCACTCCGGACCGAGGGAGGCGCGGGATATAGCGCGCGGCGGACCTCCCGGGCCGCGATGGCGAGCTCCCGTCCCGATCCTCCGATCCGGGCCGACGACCCGGTCGAGCTCGCCGCCCTCGGTCCCGAGGTCGCCGAGGCGCCCGAGCTCGGCGCGGAGCTTCTTGCCCGATACCGCTTGCATCGGCCCCTCCGGGGCGTCGTCGTCACGGACCTCCTCGACCCGAGACCCGCGTTCTGGCGGTCGGTCGCCCCAATCCCGCCCACCGAGGCGGAGAGGACGCGGTTGCGCGAAGGGCGGGAGGTGCACGAGTGGCTCGGTCGCCGGCTCGCCCCGGTCGCCGCGCGCGAAGTCCGGGTGCGGCGGGATGGGATCGTCGGCCGGATCGACATCCTCGACGGCCGCCCGCTCGAGCTCAAGTCGACCTCGAGCGTGCCGCCGGCCTCCGAAGACCCCCGGACGAGCCGCCCGGCGTACGTCGAGCAGCTCGCGATGTACGGGGCGCTCGTGGACCAACGCGACGGACGGCTCGTGGTCGTGGGCGTTCCCGGCGACGACCCACCGAAGGCGCGGGTCTGGGACATCGCGATCCGCGACCTCGAGCCGGTCCGGCGGGAGATGCGCGAGCGGGCCGAGCGGATCCGCGCGGCGCGGGACTCGGGGCGGTCCGAGGGGCTACCGAGGTGCGAGTGGTACGACCGCGGGTGCCCGTTCCAGCGGGAGAACGTCTGCGATTGCACCGGCGACGAGCCCGAGCTCGTGGACGTCGTGCTCGACGAGGTCGAGCGAGTTTCGCCCGACCCGGCGGCGGCCGACGCGATCGCCCAGCTCCTCCGGGAGGCGCGATCCGCTCCCCCCGAAGTGGGACGGTTCAAGGAGCTCGCGTACCCCCGGCGGGCGTACTTCGACGGGGTCGACCCCGACGCGGACGCGGAGTCCGAGGGGGTCGGTCGCCCGGGCCCCCCCGATGACACCTGGGGCGCCGTGCAGGCGGTCCTTGAGGACGGCCCGGCGGGCGAGTACGAGCTTCGTCACGACCCGCGTGGGGAGCCGACGGAGGCGATCCCGACGTTCCGCGGGGCTCCCGTCCTCGTGAAGTCGTCCCGTTCGCTCCGGCCGGTCCCGGCGCCCCGCCTCCTGGCCGAGCGACCCCACTATGTTCTCGAGCTGGCCCTCCGGTGCGCCAGCCTGCAGACCCCGACCGGCTGGCTCGTTCTCGGCCTGGAGCGAATCCCATCCGACGGGGACTGGATCCGCGTCCAGCAAGTGCGGTTCGGTTCCGAGACGGCCGTTACGGAGCTGTTCGAGCGACGGAAGGCGGCCCTGGCCCACGCGCGGAAGGTCCAGGATCCGGCGGCGCTTCCGGCGTGCCCCACCTGGATGGTCGAGCGGTGCCCTCACCGGGCGCGCTGCGGCTGCGCCTCGGCGTCCGCGGCCGGGCGGATGTAGCGGTACAGGCGCGCCCGTCCGGTGACCTCGAACCCCAGGGAGACGTAGAGCGCCCAGGCGGCGCGGTTCGTCTCGGTGACCCACAGGCGGGCGGTCGAGTAGCCCAGCGCCGTCATCGCCCGGAGCGCCCAAAGGACGAGGAAGCGCCCGAGCCCCTTCCGACGGTGCGTGGGCTCCACGAGGAGGTCGACGAGGACGGCCGTCCTCGGGCTGTTCTCGGACGTGAGCACCGCGCCGACGAGGTGTCCCTCGGGCGTGAGGAGCGCGGTCGACGCCTCGTCGAGGAACCGGCCGATCCGGCCCGCGAGCATGTCGGCGACGGTCTGCCGCTCCTCCGCGAGGGTGTCGGCGACCAGGTTCTGGTCGGGGGTACCGGCGAACGCCCGCCAGTCGAGCTCGGCGAGGGCGTCGAGCGGGACGGAGCGGACCGGGACCCGTTCGACCCCCGGCGGGTCCGAGAGCGAGCCTCCCGGTAGGGGGGGCGGAACGATCCGCTCCATCCGCGCCCTCAGCAGAAGGGAGGCGCCGGGAACCCGAGCGAACCGGGTGCCGAGCTCGGACTCCTCCTCTTCGGAGAGTCCCGAGACTCCGCCTTCGAGGCGAGCCACCTCGGCGTCAAGCCGCGTGACCAGCACGGCGAGCAGCGTTTCGGCCCGGTCGATCCGGTCGTCGGGCCCCTCGACGTGGACATGGCCGAACAGCCGCGCCCCCCGGGCGGTGGCGAACGCGATCGCCTCCGCTCCGAGGGTCCAGCCGACCTGCCGCCCGGCCTTCAGGTCCTGGGCGGCCTCCTCCACCCACGACGAGGCGATCGACTCGCCCCGGGCGAGGAGCGACGCGCGGACCGAGTGCACCAGCTCGAGGAGGAGGTCCGGGCGAGCTTCCGTCGCCGGCCGGGGCTCGGGGAGCGTCACGGAAGGACGCTAGCGGGCGGTCGCGTCCCGCTGCAGGATCTGGGCGATGTCCGGGGCGACCGACGCCTTCTCCGCGGGGTTGACGAGCGTGTCGGTCGAGTACACCTCGTCGGTCGTCGCCTTGATCCGCTCGAAGGCGTCGCGCAGGAACAGTCCGTGCGTGCAGACCGCCGCGATCGCGCCGACCTTCTGGCGCTTCAATAGGCGGGCCGCTTCGACGATCGTCCCGCCCGTCGAGATGACGTCGTCCACGATGATGACGTGCTTCCCCTCGAGCTCGAGCGGGAGGTGGCCGGGGAGGGCGAGCTCGACGTGCTCGCTGTCGATCCGCTTCTTCTCGAGCGCGAGCCACGGCTTGTCGAGCAGCTCGGCCATCCGGCGGACGCGCTCGATGCCGCCCTTGTCCGGGGAGACGAGCAGGTCCACCGGGCGCTCGCGCAGCAGTCGGGCGATCGCGGGAATCCCGCTCGCCTCGAACGCCGGCTTCGCGAAGACGCTCCGGGTGGAAGGCGAGTGGAGGTCGACCGTCACGACGGCGTCGGCGTCCTGTTCGATATGGCGGGCGAGGACCCGGGCGCTGATTGGCTCTCCCGGGAAGAACAGGCGGTCCTGGCGGGCGTAGCCGAAGTACGGGACCACGACGGTGAGGCGGCGGGCGCCCGCCTCTCGGATGGCGTCCTCGAGGAGGAGGAGCTCGATGATGTCCTGGTCGCTCCGCGTCGACTGGACGAGGACGACGTCCTCATTCGTGAGCCGACCGCCGACCCGGAGGTACATCTCCCCGTCCGGGAACCGCTTGACGAACGGGATGGCGAACGGCGCGTTCCCGAGCTCGCGGGAGATCCGTTCGGCGAGCGACGTCGACGCCGAGCCTCCGATGATGTACATTCGGCTCCCTGTCCGACCGGCCGGACGGGGCCGTGAGGAAAAGCGTTGTGGCCGCGGTCCGGGGATGCCGAGCGCCGGACCGCCTCGTTCAGTGCTCCGAGCTGGGGACGCCGGTCGCCGGCGCCCCCCCGAGGGCGTCGGGCGCCATCGTCCGGACCGGTTCTCGGACCGACCGCACGTGGGTGGGGTCGGCGACGCCGGCGCGGTACTCCCGCCCCCGGAGCACGGAGAACACCGCGGCCGCGATGACGAGCGCGGCGGCGAGGCGGAAGACGTTGCGCATCCCGGTCAGAAAGACGTTCGTCAGGGCGGAGGGGGAGACACCGAGGGCGGAGACCGCGCCGGGCGTGAACGTCCCGCCGAAGATCGCCGCCGCGGTCCCCCCGGGAAGGGAGGCCGTGAGCGCGACGAGGGCGACCGCGAAACTGAGGGCCATCGCGGAGTTCCGGAGGGTCATCATCACCCCCGAAGCGACCCCGTACCGGGACCTCGGGACGCCGCCCATCACGGCGGAGGTGTTCGCGGGGAAGAACAGCCCGCCGCCGACCCCCAGCGCCGCCTCGTAGGCGGCGACGACCCACAGCGGGGTGCCCGCGACGATCGTCGAGAACGCGAGCAGCACTCCCCCTTGGATGAGCAGTCCGACCGTCGAGACGATCCGGGCTCCGAACCGGTCGGAAAGACGCCCGCCGATCGGCCCGAACACGGAGAGGGTGACCGAGAGGGGGATCAGGAGGTACGCCGCGGTCAGCACCGGGACCCCCCGGATCCCCTGAAAGTAGACCATCAGGAGGAAGTTGGTCGCGAACAGCGCGATCCCCTGCAGCACGGCCGAGATCAGGGAGGCGCTGAACAGCCAGCTGCGGAACAGGTCGAACGGGAGGATCGGGTCCCGGCTGACGTACGCCTCCCAGAGGACGAACCCGACGAGGAGCGGGACGGAGGAGATTAGGGGGCCGACGGTGACCGCCGCGGACCATCCGTTGAGGATCCCCTCCGTGATCCCGAGCAGGAGCGCGGAGAGCCCGAGGGTGAACAGGATCGCGGCGGGAAGGTCGAAGGTATCCTTCGGGTTCGGGACCACCGACTCCCGGAGGACCACGAAAGCGAGGGCGGTCGCGACGATCCCGATCGGGACGTTGATCCAGAAGATCCACCGCCAGGAGGCGACGGAGAGGATGAGGCCGCCGAGCCCGATCCCGAGGACCGACCCGGTGCCCCAGACCACGGAGATCGCCCCGAACGCCTTCCCTCGCTCGTTCGGCGGGTAGACGTCGGAGAGGAGCGCGAAGCCGTTCGCGACGAGCATCGCGCCGCCGATCCCTTGGAGGCCCCGGAACGCGACGAGCTCCACGCCCGAGGCGGCAAGGCCGCAGAGCGCGCTGCCCACGACGAAGACGATGAACCCGGCGTTGTACATCCGCTTCCGACCCTTCATGTCGGAGATGCGGCCGAGGGAGAGGACGAGCGCCGTCCCCATCAGCGTGTAGATCATGATCGACCAGACCATCTCGGCGAGCGTCGCCGAGAGGTCGCGCGCGATGTCGGGGAAGGCGATGATCAGGACCGTGCTGTCGATCGCCCCCATGAGGCTCCCGACGCTGACGACGGCGAGGACCTTGGTCTTGAACTCCATGAACGGGTGCGCCGGAGGCGAGGGGGACCGGAATATCTCGTCTGCGGGGGGTCCGGGACGTCGGCCGTGCGTCGGGAACGCACGGCCCTCCGAGAAGGACGATGCGTATTCGTGTGTGTCGAAGTCGAAATCGTCAATCGCCGATTCACGCGGCGGAATATTCAAATACCCCAACCGGCCCCTCGCGTTCCCCACAGGGAGAGCCTCCCTGGAGGAACAAACGAATGCAGAATTGGACGGAGAGCCAACGCCGTTGGAGAAAGAAGGGACGGCGCGGTGTGTCGCCGATCATCGCCACGATCTTGCTCGTGGCGATCACGGTCGTGCTGGCCGCCGTGCTGTACATCCTGATCTCGGGGCTGACGAAGGGACCGGGCAACACTCCCCTCGGCACCGCGCTGGCGATGGGTTCTCCGCTGGCGGGCGTCAACGGGACCGCGTTCACGTACACGATCCCGATCACGCCGTCGAGCGGCCTCACCCCGGCGAGCCTGAACTTCCAGATTCAGACCTCCGGTGGTGCGATCACGGCGCTCGCGGGTTCGGCGATCCAGATGATCGGTCCGCAGGGTTGCCTTGAGGCGACGTACACCTTCTCGACCAACGCTTGGGCCGCGGGCTCGGCCGGCGCGTCGACGCACGCGTGCGTCCCGCCTGGCGTCACCACGACGGTCTTGACGAGCGGCATGCAGTTCTACCTCTCGACGGGAACCACGAACGTCGCCGGCCAGGGGGACACCCTGGTCGCGGTCGGCGTCGGCTCCTTCTCGGGAACGGTCGGGGCGGCGCTGCCGTAGGACCGCGCGAAGATCCAAACAAGGAAGGAATGAGGAACGAAGAAATGCAGAACCAGAAGGGAATCGGCCGCCGGTGGAGACAGAAGGGGAAGCGCGGAGTGTCGCCGATCATCGCCACGATCTTGCTCGTGGCGATCACGGTCGTGCTGGCCGCCGTGCTGTACATCCTGATCTCCGGGCTGACAAAGGGTCCCGGCAACACGCCGCTCGGGAGCGCCCTCGCGATGAACACCCCGGTGGCCTCGGCGGGCGGCCTGACGTACACGATCAACATCGTGCCGTCGAGCGGCCTCACCCCGGCGAGCATGAACTTTGAGCTGACCAGCTCCTCGGGGACGATCCTCGGGACCGGCACCACGGTGACCGTCGTGGCCGTGACGGGCTGCCTCCAGGCAGTCTACACGTTCTCGACGAACGCCTGGGCGGCCGCGTCCGGCGGCACCGCGTGCGCCGGTGCGAGCACGACCGTGACGCTGACGAGCGGGATGCAACTCTCGCTCGTTGCGTCGGTCTCTCAGAGCGGGCTCGGCGACAAGCTCGTGGCGGTCGGAGTCGGAACGTTCTCCGGCCAGGTCTCGACGACGCTCCCGTAAGGGCTGGGGCGAAGCCGAAGGTCAACCCTTTCCTCCCTTCCCATCTTTTTCGACAAGTCTTCGAACGCGGGGAGCGTCCGCCAATCGGCCGGTCGGGGCCGACCGGGAGGATCGCCTACAGGTCCTCGGCGTCGCCGCCGGGGGGCCGGGAGCGTCCGTGCTTCGAGTTCGAGTCGTCCCCGCGTCGGACCGACGGGCGCGGTCGTCCCCCGGAGGGGCCTCCGTGGCGCCGCTTCGACCGACTCGGCCTCGCCGAGGAATCCGCCGTCCCCACCTCGAGGTCGTCGGGCTCCTCGTCGTCGTCGGAGCGCGTCAGCCAGTGACGGAGGCCGCGGAACCGCGACGGGTGGGGGTCCTCGGCGGCCTCCTCCTCCTCGATGGCCTTGCGCCGGTCGTCCTCGATCCCCTCGACCCGGAGGGCGTAGTGGACGCCGTACCCGATGGCGAAGAGGGCCACGATGCTGAGCCCGAGGAACTGCCAGGACTGGGAGGGGACTTCGGTCGCCGTCCCGCTGAGGAGGAGCTTCAGCGAGCCGACCCAGGGGATCATCCCGCGGGCGACGCCGACGATCCAGCCGGGTTCGACGAGTTCGGAGAGCCCGGGCTGGTCTTCGTCGCCGGTCGAAGTGCCGGGGTCGATGTTGTTGTCCCCCATCGTGACGAACCCGGAGTGCCGACCCACCTGCGAGAGCGTGATGTTCACGCTCACCGACTGCCAGCCGATGCCGAGGAGCTCGAGCGTGCCCCGCAGGGCGTTGGTGCCGCACCCCCCCGGTCCCGAGGAGACGTACACGCTGTTCGGCGCGGGGCCGCACGGCAGGCCCGCGAGCTCCGAGTCGCTGAACGTTCCATTGCCGCTGTACTGGAGGTAAGTGAGCGTGCGGTGGATGATCGGCGCCGGCCCGACGACCCCGTTCGGATGGTACAGGAGGACGTCGCCGTATTCCCCGTAGGTCTTGTACCCGGTGCCTTGCGCCACGACGTACGGGACGATCGAGCTCGTCGGGACCTGCTGGGCGAGGACGAGGTCGCCGGTGTTGATCAGTCCGACGTTGTCGTTCGTCCCGTGCTGCATGCTCGACGACTCGACGACGTACATCGGCGGCCAGTTCTGGGTGTAGGCGTAGAGGCCGACGAGTAGGAGGACGACGATCATCAGGGCGATCAGCGGCTCGAACCACCAGGCGTCCCGCGCGCGGTAGAAGACCGGCCGCTTCGGACGGTGGAGCCAACCGGGCTCGTCGTCCTCGACCGGAGCGTCCTCGGACGGCTCGTCGCCGGTCACGGACCACGGCTGGGGGGCCGGTCGGGCCCGGTGCGCCGCGCGGCGGTGGGTCCGGCGGGGCGCCGGTCGCTCCTCGACCTCGGGAGTTTCGTCCTCCCGGTCCGCCTCGGCGTCGTCGTCGGCGGAACGCCGGGTCCGCATTGCCCGGTGCGGGTCCGGGCGGGCCTTAACTCTTCGGCTCGACCGGCGGGTCGCCCCGAAGAACCAGCTCCACGGCGGCCCGCACGAGGACGACGGCGACGAGGAACATGGGGATCAGGATCAGGTCGGAGCCCGGCCAGGCCACCCCGTACGCTTCGCCCCCCCAAAAGAGGGCGAACGAGACCAGCATCGCCGTGCCCCCCAGCTTGAGGGTCGGGACCTTGATGCGGCGGATCCGCTCGTGGACGAGCGCCGCGGCCACGACGAGGATCCCGCCGCCCGCGAGCGCGCCGACGACGGCCGAGCTCCCGGCGCCCCCGGCGGCGAGCGCTAGGAGCACGATGACCGCCTCCGTGGTCTCGACGGCCCCGACCGAGAACCCACCCGCAAATCGGAGTGCGTGGTGGGTGGGGGGACCGGTGGGTCCGGGTCGGCGCGCCCGTCGGTAGCTCTTGAGGGTACTTCGGAACAGGAACACCCCGAACGCCGCGAGGACCGCCGCGGCGGCCCACAGAAGGTCGCCGTGGGGCAGCGCCTCGATGGCCGCCCCCGAAGCGAGGGCGATGAGGGCGACAACGGCCGTCCCCGCGACCGCGCCGAGCGCCCCGGATCGAATGCTCTCCGCGTCCGCGGAGAGCGCGAACACGAGCGCGACGACCTCGGTCATCTCCGTGACGGTGATCACGAAGGCGATCAGGAGTGCGGGGACCGACAGGGCCAAGGCGAGCATGGGCGGGGGCGGATGCGGGCGAGGGTATTAACCCGAGTTCGCGCCGATGGCAACCTCGGTCGGCCGATTCCGACGGTCCCGATGCGAACGATCGACATCTCGATGCCCGTCGCACCCGGCATGCCGTCGTTCCCGGGCGACCCCGAGGTCGTGGTTTCGCCCGTGTGGCGGCTCGCGAAGGGCGACGGGTACAACCTGTCGACCTGGTCGTTCGGCTCGCACACCGGCACCCATGTGGACCCTCCCCGACACTTCGCGGACGACGGCGCCACCGCAGACCATCTCGACTTGGACGTCCTCAACGGCCCGTGCGTGGTCGTCGACGTCGACCCGAGCGCCCGCGCGGTGGCGGCCCGGGACGTGGCCCGGGTACCGCCGGGGGCGACCCGCGTGCTGTTCCGCACGGCGAATTCGGCGCGGTGGGCTCGGGGGATTCCCTACTTCCCCGACTATGTCGCGCTCGCCGAGGAGTCGGTCGGCCCGCTCCTCGACCACGGTGTACGCCTCGTTGGAATCGACTCCCTGAGCATCGAGTCGGACCCCAGCGGCCGGTATCCGGTCCACCGGCGGCTCCTCTCGGCGGGTGCCTTGATCTTGGAGGGTCTCCGGCTCGCGGAGGCGCCCGCCGGGCCGTACGATCTCCGTTGCCTCCCCCTGCGCCTGGCGAGCGCAGACGGCGCTCCGTGCCGCGCCGTGCTGGTCGCGCCGTAGGAGCGCTGGATGGCGTGGCCCCCGTCCCCCGGCGCCGGCCCGTACATCCTCTCCCTCGACGTTCCGGCGTTCTTCGTGCTCGTCGGCCTGCTCGGGCTGTTCGTGGTCATCCTTTGGTGGGTTCACCAGCAGTACCAGTACCGCAAACGGATCCTCGAGGGGTTCTTCGAGGCCGCCGGAATCGACCTCGCCTTCCTCGCATTTGGGGTCGTCCTGGTGGTCGGCATTTCGACTCACGACCCGTCCGGGAACCGGACGTCCGCGGCCCTCTACCATGTGATCCTGAGCGGGTACTGGCTCACATTCTCGATCCCGGTCGTCACGATCGGGAGTTCGGTCGAGAGCCGGTCGCGAGGCTCGGCCGCCTGGTTGATCCCGTCCCTCGTCGTCTGCGGGGTGCTCTTCCTCGCGATCTTCGGCTACTTCTACGGCCACCCGTAGCGGGGCGCCGGGGCCAGCCGGTTAGTCCCGGTCCTCGGGCGGGAGTAGATTGGGAATCCCATCCGAGATCGGGTAGTCGACGGCGCACTTCGGGCAGCGGAGGTTCCCTTCGAGGATCTCGCTCCCTTCCGACTTCGTCGTCGTGAGCGTCAGGTCGCCCTTGCACGTCGGGCAGCAGAGGATCTCCATCAGGTCAGGTTTCATTTCGCGCTCCCCTCGACGATCCCGTAGCCGATCAATCGCCAGGCGTTGAGCTTCCGCGAGATGGCCACGCGGCTCCCGGGGAACACCGTCACCGACCGGCTGAGCGTGAGCTCGACCTCGTCGCCGCGGGCGCTCGTGACCTTGCCCGCGGAGATGGTGGTGCCGACGGTGACGCCGAGGAGCTCGCTCGAGCGGATCTTCTCGACCTTCGTCTCGCGCGTGGCGCCGAGGACACGGTCGAGGAGCGTCGCCTTGATCCGGAGCTTTTGCGTGACCGGCGGGAGCGTGCCCGGTGTGCCGACAAGCCGGCCCGTAAGTCCGTCACTCTTCGCGAGCGCCGGGTCGAGCCCGGTGCCGATGGCGGCGAGGCCGCCCGGCTTCAGCTCATCGAGCGAGTTGCCCCCGGAGATGAGACTCGTGATCTTCGTCCGCAACGCCTCCGAGCGTCCTTCGGGGAGTCCGGTCCCGCCGGGGCGGATCTCGATCTCTTCCCCGATCTTCAGCTTCCCCTGCACGAGCGAGCCGCCGAGGACCGCTCCGCGGAGGTCGCCCGGGCGGGTCCCGGGGCGATTGACGTCGAACGAGCGGGCGACATACATCAGCGGAGGCTTCGAGATGTCGCGCGGGGGAGTTGGGATCGTCTTCTCGATCGTCGCGATCAGGCTGTCGATATTGACCCGATGGTTCGCGGAGATCGGCACGACGGGCGCGCCGGCGATCGGGGAGTCCTTCAGGAACGCCATGATCTCCTCGTAGTTCGTCGTCGCTTGCGCATCGGTGAGGAGGTCGATCTTGTTCTGGACCACGACGACCTTGCGCACGCCGATGATGTCGAGCGCGTACAGGTGTTCCCGGGTCTGCGGCTGAGGGCAGTGCTCGTTCCCGGCGACGAGGAGGAGGGCGCCGTCCATGATCGCCGCCCCGCTGAGCATCGTGGCCATCAGCGTCTCGTGGCCGGGCGCGTCGACGAACGAGACCGCCCGGATGAACTTCCCCTTCGCCCCGTCGTTCGGGCACTTCGGGTCGGTCGAGTAGTTCGTGGGGTATGGGCAGTTCGGACACAGGTAGAACGCCGCGTCGGCGTAGCCGAGCTTGATCGAGATGCCGCGCCGGAGCTCTTCCGAGTGCCGGTCCGTCCACTCGCCGGTAAGCGCCTGGGTGAGGGTCGTCTTCCCGTGGTCGACGTGGCCGACCAGGCCGATGTTGACCTCGGGTTGCTTCGGAGCCTTCATGACGCGCCGAGCAGCTCCGGGAGCGCCTTCGGCCCCTTCTGCTCGACGACGAGGTTCACCTGGACCGTGTCCTCGCTGATCGCGTTCCCTCGGAACGTCCGCCGCTTCCGCATCCCGTGGCGCGGGGCGTGGAACCCGAACCCGTCGCCGACGAAGACGCGGGTCTGGCGGGCGCCGGGCAGGTCCGGCCGGAGCGGGAACCCGCTCTTGTCCGTCCCGCCGCGGATGGTGAAGGTGTAGCCGGCGAGCCCGAGCAGCTCGCCGCCGATCGTCTCCCCGATGCGCTTGCCGAGGAAACCGGCCGACTGCGGGTCTCCGACGGTCCGGGCGTACGACGTCGCCCGGTCGGAAATGACGACTTTGAACTCGACCATGGGTCCTCGTCGGGAGCGAGCGCGCCAGTTTCACTCGGTTTAAATAGCTGGCGGGCGCGTCGGCGCGCCAACTCACACGATGCCGCTCGTCGACGTCAACAGCGCCGCGATCGGCGTCCTTCTGGTCGGATTCGTGGTCGCGGCGGCCATCGACCTAAGGACGCGCGAGGTCGACGACCGGCTCTGGCTCGCGATCGTGCTGGTCGGGGGCGGCCTCCAGGCGGTCACGGTCGCGAGCGGTGGCGCGGTGCCGCTCGTCCTCTGGCTGCTCGTTCTCGCGCTCGTCGTCCAGCACTTCCTCCCGTGGGACGAAGCGCTCGCCCGTCGGTTCCCGGCCCTCCCGGGGTTCCTCGAGCTCGGCGCCTACGTTGCGGTCGGTGCCGGGCTCGCCCTCGTCGGCTGGCGGCTCGGGATCGGTCCGGGCGGGCTGCCGCCCGACGCGATCGCCGCGTACGCGACCGTGCTCATTGCCCGCGGACTGTTCGAGGCGAACCTCCTCTACGGCGGGGCCGACGCGAAGGCGATCATGGTCGCGGGAGCGGCCGTGCCGTTCGTGACGTCCGTGGTGTTCGCCCCGCGCGCCGCGGTCGGGATCCTGTCGTTCTACCCGTTCGCCATCACGCTCCTGATGAACGGCGCGCTCGCCGCCATCGCGGTGCCGGTCGCGCTCTTCTTCCGCAACGCCCGCCACGGGGACTGGAACGGCGTGAAGACGTTCACCGGCTATCCGATCCCGGTCGACGAGCTTCCGAACCGGTTCGTGTGGGTGAGCGACCCGACGTTCCGGCGCGAGGAGGATGTGGAGACGGCCGAGGAAGACCGGAAGGTCCGGGAACGCCTCCGGGACGAACTGAAGGCGAAGGGGGTCGGGGCGGTGTGGGTCACCCCCCAGATCCCGTTCGTGGTGCTGCTCGCCGCGGGGGCGGTCCTGGGGGTCTTGTTCGGCAACCTCCTCGCCGATGCGTTCTCGTTCCTCTGACGTGACCCGGGTCGCGCAAGCCTTTTCATCGCCACCCCGCTCGCCGCGCCGGATGGGGGAACCTCCGGCGGCCACGCCCATCCGCGTCCTGATCGCGAAGCCCGGCCTCGACGGCCACGACCGGGGGGCGAAGGTCGTCGCCCGCGCCCTTCGGGATGCGGGGATGGAGGTGATCTACGCCGGCCTCCGGCAGACGCCGGAAGAGATCGTCGAATCCGCCATCGAGGAGGACGTCGACCTGATCGGACTCTCCTGCCTGTCCGGCGCCCACATGGCGCTGTTCCCGCGGGTCCTGAAGTTGTTGCGGGCCCGGAAGGTCCGAGATGTCCCGGTGTTCGCGGGCGGCATCATTCCCGACGACGATGCGAAGCGCCTGCGACGCATCGGAATCCGCGCCGTCTTCGGGCCGGGGACCTCCCTTGAGGAGATCGTCCGGACCGCCCGAGGGATCGCTCGTCATCGGACATGACCGGTGGCCGCGCGCTCCCCGCCGCCGCGCGGGCCGTCGTACGAGGTGACCGTCGCGCCCTCGCTCAGCTCATCACACGCGTCGAGAGCCGCGACCCGACGGTCGCGCCGGTCCTTGCCGCCCTCCACCCCAGAACCGGGCACGCGCGGGTCGTCGGACTGACCGGTCCCCTCGGCGTCGGCAAGTCCTCTCTCGTCAACGCCCTCCTCGCCCACCTGCGCGCGCTCGGCAAGACGGTCGGGATCGTCGCCGTCGACCCGTCAAGCCCGTTCTCCGGCGGTTCGGTGCTCGGGGACCGGATCCGGCTCGAGCGCGACCCGGCGGACCCGGGCGTGTTCATCCGGTCGATGGCGAGCCGCGGGCGAGCCGGCGGCGTCGCCACGGCGACCCGCGAGGTCGTCCGCCTCCTCGACGCCGCCGGGTACGACATCATCCTCGTCGAGACCGTCGGGAGCGGCCAGGTGGACATCGAGATCCGGGACGTCGCCTCGACGAGCGTCGTCGTCCTCGTGCCGCACCTGGGCGACGAGGTCCAGACGCTCAAGGCCGGCCTGTTCGAGATCGCCGACGTGTTCTGTGTCAACAAGTCGGACCTCCCCGGCGCCGAGGGGGCCGCGCGCGACCTCTCGGAGCTCGCGAGCCTCGGGACCGCCCGCGACGGATGGCGGCCGGTCGTCGTTCAGGCGAGCGCTCGGGACCGGACGGGGATCGAGAATCTCTGGACGGCGATCGCCGCGCACGAGGCGTTCCTCGATGAGGACCCCCGCCGGCGGCTCGAGTCGGAGCGCCGCCGCGTCGCGACGGAGCTCGTCGAGCTCGTGCGCGACCGGGTGGCGCAGGAGGCGGCCGAGCGACTGACGGCCGACCCGGCCCACGGCCGGCTATTGAAGGACGTCGTGGCCCGCCGGGTCGACCCCCGGACGGCGGCGGACCGGATCTACGCGCGACACCGCAAGCCGACGACCCGGGTCCGCCGGCGATGAGCGACCTGTTCTGGCTCGCCACCCTCTGCGTCGTTCTCGCGTCGGCTGCGACGTACTTTGTGTTCGCCTCGTTCGTGTTCGGCGCGGGGTACCAGCCGACCCCGCGGCGCGTCGTCGAGGCGATGCTCCGGAAGGCCGACGTCGGGCCGTCCGATACCGTGTTCGACCTCGGCGCCGGCACCGGCGCGATCGTGTTCCGGGCGGCCCGGGAGCGCGGCGCCACCGTCGTGGGCGTCGAGGTCGAGCCGATCCGCATCGCGATCCTGCGGCTGCGCCGCCGGTTCGGCGGCCCGAAGGACCGCGTCACGATCCACTGGGGGAACCTGTTCGAGCTCGACTTCCGGACGGCCACCGTGGTGGCGCTGTTCCTCTGGCCCGCCGCGATGCAGCGGCTCCGGCCGAAGCTCGAGGCCCAGCTGCGACCCGGGAGCCGGGTGGTCAGTCACTGGCACTCGGTGCCCGGGTGGGAGCCGGTCGAGTACGACCCGTCGACGCGCGTGTACCTCTACCAACGGCCGTGAACCGTCAGTGGAAGTAGATCCAGAGCGAGCCGGCGACCGCGCAGATGACGAGGGTCACGACAAGCCCGGCGATCCACCCGAGGTTCGGGTTCTCATCGGCCCGGTAGGTGGTGTTCATCGCGCCGTCCGGGGGACGAGCGGGCCGGTTTATGACGCGCTAGTTCGGACGGGCCAGTGGGGCGGGGACGAACCCCGCGGAGGCAGACGCCGCGGGAGAGGCGGCGGACGGGTGGCCGGACGCACTGGTGACGTAGAACCAACCCCACATCCCCTGGTCGTAATGACCCGAAACCTCGCAGATGTACTTGTAGGCCCCGACCGAACTCGCGTTGAAGTGGAACACCTTCGAGGTCCCCGGCGGGATCCCGGCGAACCGCTCACCCCCGGTGAGCCCCGCCCCGGCGAAGGCGGGGGTGGAGAGCGCCGTGGAGGCGTTCGACGCGTTGACCAGGACCCACGAATGGTTCGACCCGGCGTCCGCGGCGACCGAGAAGTTCACGGTGACCGAGCTGCCGACGACCACGGCCACGCAGGGCCCGGGATGGGTTCCGTTGAATGCCACGACGCCGCCTGTCCCGGCAACGAACGAGAAGTTGAAGGTACCCCGGCCGTCGTGGCCCTGGCACGCCGCGTAGTCGGGAGGTGGAGCCGGCCCGGATCCCGCGTGGGCGCCGGGGATCGGGCCGCCGAGGCCGCCCGTGAGTCCGAAGTAGAGGACGGCGACGCCGATGATCGCGGAGAGCACGAACGCCCCGAAGATGAACGCGGTCGGTCGTCCGGGAGGGGCGGGAACGCTCGGCTGGGCCATGCGGGCCCGAGGAGTGCCGGGGTTCTTGACTCCCCGGTCCGTTCTCTCGTACCGACCCGGCCCCGGCCAGGCGCGCGCACCGCCGGAGCCCGCGAGCGCCCCCGGGCCGCGGGGATTCCCTGTGGCAACGACCTGCAACAAGATTCTAGTACCGCGCCGGTTAGCCCGTACGGCGAACGGGAGAGGCATGGAGTTCGAGGAGGTCGTCTCGTCCGTCGTCCGGTTTGGGCTCTCCGACCGGGAGGCGCGGCTCTATCTCGCGCTGCTCCGGAAGGGCCGGGCGACTGCGCCGGAGCTCGCTCACGAGACGGGGGTCGACCGCGTGCTCGGCTACCGGATGCTCGACGCGCTCCGGGCCCGCGGCGTCGTCGAGGTGACGGCCGAGCGGCCCCGTCGATACGCCGCCGTCCCGCCGCGCGCGCTGTTCGACCGCTCGCTGAGGGAGCGGGCGTCGCTCCTCGCCGAGGACGAGACGCTCGCGACCAAGCTCGCCGAGGCGCTGCCGACCCTGGCGCGCGCGGTGAACGATGGCGCCCCCCGGTTCCAGGTCCTGCAGGGCACGCCGTCGATCTTCGCCTACCTGCGCGAGATGCTCCGACGCTCCCAGGAGGAGGTCTGCGCGATGGTGACCCGTCGGTCGCTGCAAGGGTCCGTCGACTACGGACTTCCGGTCGAACTGCCGAGACTGCTGCGCGGCGGCGGCCGGTTCCGACTCCTCGTCGAGTCCGACCCGCGGGTGCGCCGCCTCGTCGACCGGTTCGCGCGCGTGACCCGGCGGTACCCGCTGGCCGAACTCCGCCAGCTCTCCCCGCAACCGACGCGGCTCACCATCGTCGACCGAGCCGAGGCGATGCTGTTCCTGGTCCCGGAGGCGCGCTCGGGGCAGTTGGAGGAGCTTGCGGTCTGGACGGACAACCCGGCGTTCGTGCTCGGCCAGTTGCACTACTTCAACGTCATCTGGGAGGGCGCCGGCTCGGCCTCGCTGAAGCCGCCCCCGATGACGGTCGTCCGGCCCGGGAACACCCCCCGGCGCCCCCGTCCGTCTCGCAAAGTTTAACCCCGCGACCCGATACGCGGGCGATGGCGTGGTCGGCGGGCCAGAAGTACCTCGCGGAGTTCCTCGGAACGTTTGCCCTCCTACTGTTCGGGGGCGGGGCGGCGGTCTTCAGTCTCGGGGACCCCGGCAACGCCCGGGTGGTGCTCGTCTCGCTCGCGTTCGGGACCGTGCTGATCGGGGCGATCTACGCCTTGGGGGACGTCTCGGGCGGCCACTTCAACCCCGCCGTGACGCTCTCCATGGCCCTCTCCCGGCGGATGCCGCTTCGCGACGTCCTCCCCTACCTGGTCTCCCAGATCGTTGGCGGGATCGTCGGCATCGCGGTCGTCTTCGGCATCGCCCACGGCTCGGCGATCTCGTTCGACCTCGCCCAGGGGGCGGCCCTCGGTTCCCAGTGCTACTCGGGCTCGGGCGCGCCGCCGGGCTGCGGGTTCGCGGTGGGCTCCGTGTTCCTGCTGGAGCTCGCGCTCACGTTCGTCTTCGTGCTCGTCATCCAGTTCGTCACGCGCTCGGAGAACGGGGCGAAGAACCTCGCCCCGATCGCGATCGGCGCGACGCTCCTCGTGGCGAACCTCGTCGCGATCAACGTCGACGGCGCGTCGCTGAACCCGGTCCGCAGCTTCTCCCCCGCGGTCGTCGCCCTGTACTGGTCGAACGCCAGCTGGGCGATCCAGGAGTCGTGGCTGTTCTGGGTCGCGCCGATCCTCGGCGGGCTCCTCGCGTCGGTCGTCGAGATGTGGTTCCGACCGACCGCGGCTCCGGCGCCCGCCTGAACGCGGGTGGACGAAGGGGCCGAGCGGCCCCGCCGCCTACGGCTCGCCTGCCTTCGGCTTCTCGGCCTTGGCGGGGTGGGCATGGGTGTGGCCGCCGGACCGGGCGGTCGCGGACTTCTCCGACTCGGCCGGGTCCTTCGCCTTCTCCTTCGCGGGAGTCGGCGTGACGTACTCCTCGACGACGAGGATCGACTTCGGCTTGAGGTGCGTCCGGATCCGGTCGATGACGCGCGGCTTCGCCGCCATCCACCCGAAATCGAACTTCGAGCGCTCCGGGACGTGGATCGTGACGACGCCGTCGGCGTGCTCGACGACGAACTCCTTCGAGCGGCCGTAGCCGAGCTCGATGAGCGCCTTCCCCTGCTCCTCAGGGGATTCGACGCGGGCGACGACCTGGAACTTGGCGTGGATCTTCCGGCCCGCGAACGGCGGGTTGAAATCGACGCGCACGCGCGCCGCGGTCAGCGTGACGACCCGGCCGCGCCGTCCGCCGATCGTAAGCACCGTCCCGAGGTCGAGGTGGGCGTCGTCGCGCCGCATCTCGGGGAGGCGCTGGACCTCGTGCATGCTGAACAGCTCGATCAACTTCGGGTCCCGCTCCCCGAACGCCTCCGCCGGGGCGAAATCGCGCTCGAACTCCTCGCCGACCTTCGCGCCGACGATCGACTTCTCGATCCCGCTCGGGAAGTCGTCACCGCCGACCAGATGGGCTCGAGGTTCCATCGTCGTCCCCTCGGGGACCGGGACGTTGGCCTCCCGGGCGACGTCGGGCCGCGTCGTGTCGACGAGCTCGGTCCGCCCGCCGGTCTCGGACCACAATTCGTAGTCCAACAGGACGATCTCGCCG
>DAIQBL010000025.1:0-20561 GCA_036781185.1 Thermoplasmatota archaeon
AAGATGGCCGGCATCACCGCGCCCAAGAAGGAGCTCGACTTCATCGAGCTCCACGACGCCTACGCGTCGAGCGAGATCCAGACGTACGAGGACCTCGGCCTCTGCCGGTACGGGGAAGGGTACGCCTTCACGGAATCCGGCGCGCCGTTCCTGCCGAACGTGAAGTACCCGTTCAAGACCCCGAAGGCCGGGGAGATCCCGGTGAACCCGTCCGGCGGGCTCATCGCGTGCGGCCACCCGGTGGGCGCGACCGGACTGATGCAGGCGGTGTTCGCCTACTGGCAGCTCGAAGGGTCGATCGCGAAGCACTTCGGCGACGGCACGCTCCAGATCCCCGACGCGAAGCGCGGGGCGATCCACAGCCACGCCGGCACGGGGTCCGCCGTCACCGTCTCCATCCTCGAGCGGGGGTTCTGATGGCGCCGCCGAAGCCGAAGCGGTTCACCAAGTTCCGCGAGGTGCAGGCCGAGATCGAGAAGTCGGGCTCGGCGATCTTCCGCGACGCGAACGGCGTCGACAGCCTGATCGTCCTCAGTCCGTACTCGATCAACTACATCCACAGCTACGCCGAGGATTCGGCGTTCTTCCTCGGTCTCGCCGAGGGGAAGCTGCTCGGCTCGAAGTGCACCGGCTGCGGCTTCGTCTACGCGACGCCGAGGGGCCACTGCATGGACTGCGGGAAACCCACCAAGTGGCACGAGCTACCGAAGTCCGGCCGGGTCCACGCCTGGACGACGTGCTAGTTCGGCAGCGAGGCGTTCCTGAAGGAGACCCCGTACAACCTCTGCCTCGTCGAGTTCGACGGCGCCGGGAGTCTCCTCCTCGCCCGACTGAAGGACTGCACGCAGGACGAGATCTGGACGGGGATGCCGATCGTCGCGAAGTTCGCCGCCGCGCCCAAGTACTCGATCACCGACGTTTGGTTCGTTCCGGCCAAGTAGCGTCCCGACCCGGGGGCGACACCGGCCGGCCCAACCGAACTGCGCGGCCGCGGAGTCGCCTCGCTTACTTCCAGGTGGTCGGCCGAAGCTGGGCGAGCGAGAAGGCGTTCCCGTCGGGATCCACGAACGTCGCCACAACGCCCCAGGGATGCTCGACCGGCTTCGCCTCGCGGAACTTGACGCCGCGCGCGCTCAGCTCGTCGTACGCCTTCCGGCAGTCCTCGACGCGGATCACGATCGAGGGGGCCGTCCCGGGCTTCCACAGGTGGCCGGGGTCGCCGGGGTCGGTCCGACTGCCGACCTGGAACAGCGCGAGCTCGAGATCCTGCCCCTTCAGGCCGACCGTGACCCACCGAGAGCCTCCGGGCGGCGTGTAGTCGGTCTTGACCTCGAAACCGGCCTGCTCCGTGTAGAAGGCGAGCGCCTTCGCCTGGTCGTTGACGACGAGGGTCATCTGACTGACCTTTCCGTCCATGGTTTCGGGTGCTCCGCGGGCCAGCGCGCCGGCCGCGAAGTCGGCGGAGGTCGAGGCTACATAACGGAGCCGAGGAATTGGGGACGGCGGCGACCGCCACCGGGCCGGTCCCACCGCGAAGTGTCGGCGAGGTCAGGGGGCGGATGCCGCGGGCCGGGCTTGAACCGGCGGCTTCAAGATCTTCAGTCTTGCACTCTCCCAAACTGAGTTACCGCGGCAGCCGGGCGCGCCGACTCTCTGGTAAGTATATGGGTCTGCCGTTTCGCCGTACTCGCGTCCGGTGCACCTCGGTCCCGGCCGGGGGCCGTCCCCCGTCGAACCGGCCCTCCGAACGCGCGCGCTCGGGCGTTCGCACCGTTCCGGCCCCGCCGGCCGTCCCGCGATTTTATCTAGGCCGCGCGACCTCGATACGGTCCAAACGTGAACCGCACGCTCGTCGTCGCTGAGAAATTCAACACCGCGCTTCGCATCGCGATCGTCCTGTCGGACGGCCTGATGAAGCGGTCCCGGGTCGACGGGACGAACGTCTTCCGGTTCGAGCGCGAGGGGATCGAGTACGCCGTCGTCGGGCTCCGCGGCCACATCGTCGAGCTCGACTACCCGAAGGAGCTCTCCGACTGGTCGCTCGAGGTCCTTCCGAAGCTGATCGACGCCGAGCCGCTCAAGCGGGTCACGGAGACCGGCATCGTCGGGACCCTCCAGGGGATGGTCCGCGAGTTCGACCGCGTCGTCATCGCGACGGACTTCGACCGGGAAGGGGAGCTGATCGGCCTCGAGTGCCTCCAGCTGCTCCAGAAGGTCCATCCGACCATCGAGGTCCGAAGGGTCCACTATAGCGCCCTGACGCGCGAGGAGATCGAGGGGGCGTTCGCGAAGCTCGTCGACCTCGACCACGCGCTCGCGCAGGCCGCGGAGGCCCGCCAGGAGATCGACCTGCTCTGGGGGGCGCTCCTCACCCGGTTCCTGTCGATCACCGCCGAGCAGCGCGGTCGAAGTTTCCTCTCCGTCGGCCGGGTGCAGACCCCGACCCTCGCGCTCCTGGTCGAGCGCGACCAGGCGATCAAGGAGTTCGTGCCGACGCCGTTCTGGAAGGTCGAAGCGGACGCCGGGCACGCCGGGACGAAGTTCTCGCTCGCCCACGCCCATGGCACCTTCGAGTCGAAGGCGCCCGCGGACCGGATCGTCCAGCGGCTCCAGGGCGTCTCGACCGGCCAGGTCCTCGAGTACGCCGAGGAGCCGACGAAGCGGCGGCCTCCGATCCCGTTCAGCACGACGCTGTTCGTGGCGGAGGCGACCCGCCAGGGCCTTGGCGCGGCGTACGCGATGCGGATCGCGGAGGACCTCTACACCCAGGGGCTGATCAGCTACCCGCGAACGGACAACACGGTCTACCCCCGGGGGATCGGGCTCCGACCGCTCGTCGAGAAGTTCCTCGCGACCCCGTTCAAGGAGGCCGCGGAGTACGTCCTCCAGCAGCCGTCGTTCCACCCGTCCCGAGGCCGGACCGAGACGACCGACCACCCGCCGATCTATCCGACGAGCGCGATCGACCCGGCGAAGCTCCGGCCGGACAACGCTCGCGTGTACGAGCTGATCGTCCGGCGGTTCCTCGCCACCGTCGCCCCGGACTCGACCGGCCTCGCCCGGACCGCGAAGGTCGACGTCAAGGGCGAGGAGTTCCACGGCAAGGGCCAGATCCTCGTGGAGCCGGGATGGTACCGGGTCTACCCGTACTCCACCCCCGAGGAGAGCCCGCTCCCGCCGCTCCCGGTCGGAGGCACCGTGGCGATCGAAGCGGTCCGGCTGGTCGAGGACCAGACGAAGCCGCCCCGCCGATTCACCCAGGGTTCGCTCATCCAGGAGATGGAGCGGCTGGGCCTCGGGACGAAATCGACCCGGCACGACGTCCTCCAGAAGCTGTTCGACCGGCACTACGTGACCCAGCGGGCGCTCGAGCCGACGAGCACCGGCATCGCGGTCACGGAGGCGCTGAAGGCGCACGCCCCGGTGATCACGCGCCCGGAGATGACCCACCGGCTCGAGGACGACATGGAGCTCGTCGCCGAGTCGAAGAAGCCGAAGTCGGAGGTGATCGACGAGTCCCGGGAGATGCTCCGCGAGGCGTTCGAGCTGCTGACGCGGAACACCGAAGGCGTGAAGGCGACCCTCCGCGGCGCGCTCGACCGGCAGCGGTTCATCGGCCCCTGCGCCCAGTGCGGGGGGGCGCTCCAGCTGACCCGGAGCCCCCGCGGAGCCCGGTGGGTCCAGTGCGTCAACAACCCATCGACGTGTCCCGCGAACTACGCCCTCCCCTCGGCCGGGTTCATCGAGCCGGCCCCGGAGTTCCTCTGCGCCACCTGCCAGGTCCCGCGCGTGAAGATCACGTTCCGAGGCCAGCGGCCCGACCTGTACTGCATCAACACGGAGTGCGCGGAGCACCACAAGGCGTTCCGGATCGGCGAGTGTCCGTCGTGCCGCTCCCCGCTCGCGATCCGGTACTCGTTCGCCGGGAACCGGTTCGTCGGATGCACCGGCTACCCGACGTGCAAGGTCACCTACCCGCTCCCCCAGCGCGGGAAGCTCGAGAAGGACCAGCCGCCGTGCCCCGTCTGCCGGGCGCCCGTCGTCACGGCGATCGAGCGGGGCCGCCCCCCGTGGACGCTCTGCATCAACCCCGAGTGCCCCACGAGGAAGGAGAAGCAGGCCGAGCGGGAGGCCCGCGCGGCCGAGCGCAAGAAGGTCGCGACCGCGAAGACCCGCGCGAAGAACAAGCGAACGCGAGCCGCCGCGGCGAAGTCCGAGACCCCCGCGTCGGGGGAGCCCGCGGTCTCGGAGCCGACCCCACCCACGACGAAGCCCCGGCCGACCCGGAAGGCGCCCACGCGGAGTCGCCGCCGGAGCTCCGAGGAGGCCGGCGAACCGGCGCCAGCCGCCGACGACGCGACCGGCCCCGCGTAAGGCGTTCGAACCTGGCCCCCACGGCTCGGGCGGCGATGAAACCTCGCCCTGCCGACGGCGTTTCCTCCCCTTCCGTCCCGCGTTAAATACGGTGCTCCCGTCGGAACACCGAGGAAACGTTGGCGGAGCTCATCGAACTCGATTCCCGCACGTTCGAGCGCCGTCTCCTCGAGAATCCAGTGGTCATCGTCCCCGTGGGCGCGCTGGAAGCCCACGGGTCCCACCTGCCGCTCGGGGCCGACCAGATCCAGGCCGAGGCCACGGCCCGGGCCCTCGCGAGCCGCGTCGGCGCGATCGTCGCCCCCACCATCCCCTACGGGGTCTGCTTCGGGGCCCGGAACTTCCCCGGCACGGTCGACATCTCCCTCGGCACCCTCGCCCGATACACCGAGGAGGTGCTGACGGCCCTCGCCCGCCAGGGGGCGCACAAGCTCCTCGTCCTCTCCGGCCATGCGGCCCGCGAGCACATCGCCGCCCTTCGCGACGCGGCCGACCGCACGATGCGCGCGGTCCCGGGCGCCCGGGTCGCCGTCCTGAGCGACTACGACTTTGTCTACGAGCGGCGGGGGCAGGACGCTCCCGCGACGGACGGCCACGGCGGGATGTTGGAGACCTCCCGGGTCCTCGCGATGCGACCGGAGCTCGTCGGCGCCCGCCGCCCGGCCGCGGTCCGGGGCGGTTCCCCCTTCGTCCCGGGCCCCCCGTCGTCGACGGAATGGCCGGAGAGTGTCGCGGGGGACCCGCAGCCCGCGACCGCCGAGCTCGGCGCGCGGGTGCAAGCGTATGTGCTCGACCGGCTCGAGGCGACGGTCCGCGAGCTGTGGACCGACTGACCGAGGGCTCGATGGACGCGAAGGAGCTCCTCGAACGCGGGCCGGGCGACGCCATCCGGATCCGGGGCGCGCGCCAGCACAACCTGAAGAACGTCAGCCTCGACCTGCCGAGGAACAAGTTCATCGTCATCACCGGGGTCTCGGGCTCCGGGAAGTCGTCCCTCGCCTTCGACACGCTGTACGCCGAGGGCCAGCGCCGGTACATCGAGAGCCTCTCGGCGTACGCTCGCCAATTCCTCGGCCAGATGGACAAGCCGGATGTCGACGCGATCGAGGGGCTCTCGCCGGCGATCGCGATCGAGCAGCGCGCGGGGAGCCGCAACCCGCGGTCGACCGTCGGGACGGTCACCGAGGTCCACGACTACCTCCGATTGCTCTACGCGCGGATCGGCGTGCCGCACTGCCCGAACGACGGGGAGGAGATCGCCCCGCAGTCCGTCGACCGGATCGTCGCCGCCGTCCGGGAGAAGGCGGAGGGGGAGAAGGTCGACGTACTCGCGCCCGTCGTCCGGGCGATGAAGGGCGAGCAGCGCGACGTGATCGAACGGCTCCGCCGGGACGGGTACCGGCGGGCGGTGGTCGACGGCGTCGAGGTCCGGCTCGGCAGCTCGGAGCTCCGCCTCGAGAAGAACAAGAAGCACACGATCGAGGTCGTCGTGGACTCCCTCGAGGCGACCGAGGAGGAGGCGACGCGGCTCGCGGAGGCGGTCGCCCTCGCCCGCGACCTCGCCGACGGGATCGTGATCCTGCGGCGCTCCGGGGGGCGGAGGGATTCGTTCTCGAGCCGGCGCGCCTGCCCGGTCTGCGGGTTCTCCATCGAGGAGCTCACGCCGAGGATGTTCTCGTTCAACAACCCGTTCGGGGCGTGCCCGGACTGCTCGGGCATCGGCGCCACGCTCCACGCCGACCCGACGCTGATCGTCCCGGACAAGACGAAGCCGCTCGCGAAGGCGATCTCGGTGTGGGGGCTCACGCCGGAGCGCGACGCCCTCGAACGGTTCGGCGCGGCGTTCGGCTACGACCCGGACCGCCCGATCAGCGAGCTCTCCGAGAAGGGGTGGAAGGCGATGTTCTACGGCTCGGACGCCGCTGTCGGCGGCTCCGGACGCTGGTCGGGCGCCTGGTGGCACAGCGGCTGGCTGAAGGAAGGGCTCGTCGCGGCCGTCGAACGCCGATGGAAGGCGACGAAGTCCGAGGGGGCGAAGGAGTACTACCTCGGTTTCATGACGTTCACCCCGTGCCGCGCCTGCGGGGGCCGACGGCTCAAGCCGGCGAGCCTCGCGGTCACGGTCATGGGCCGCTCGATCGCCGAGCTGTCGTCGATGAGCGTGGAAGAGCTCCTCCAGCGGGTCCAGACGCTGAAGCTGACGGAGAAGGACGAGAAGATCGTCGGGCAGGTCCTGAAGGAGATCCGGTCCCGCCTCGGCTTCCTCGTGAACGTCGGCCTGACCTATCTCTCGCTCGACCGGGCCTCGGCCACGCTCTCCGGCGGCGAGGCGGAGCGGATCGCGCTCGCCACGCAGATCGGCTCCGGCCTCGTCGGCGTGCTCTACATCCTCGACGAGCCGTCGATCGGCCTCCATCCCCGCGACCACGGGCGGCTGCTCGCCACGCTCGAGACGCTCCGCGACCTCGGCAACACGCTCCTCGTCGTCGAGCACGACGAGATGACCATGCGGCGCGCCGACTGGCTCGTCGACCTCGGACCGGGCGCGGGCCGACTCGGCGGGGAGGTGCTGTACGCCGGACGCCCCGACGGGATCGGCCGGGCCCCCCGGTCGCTGACGGGCGCGTTCCTCTCGGGGCGGCGGTCGATCGCGGTCCCCGAGCGGCGCGCGACGCCCACGAACCGGTGGCTCGTCATCCACGGGCCGAAGGAGAACAATCTGAAGGGCGAGGACGTGAAGATCCCGCTCGGCACGCTGACGGCGATCTCCGGCGTCTCCGGGAGCGGGAAGTCGACGCTCCTGTCGGAAATCGTCTACAAGGCGGTCCGGCGGCACCTCGGCCTGTCGCGCGAGACGGCGGGCAAGCACGACTTCATCGAGGGGATCGACCAGATCGACCGGGTGCTCCTCATCGACCAGTCGCCGATCGGCCGCACGCCGCGGAGCAACCCGGCGACCTACACCGGCGTGATGACGCCGATCCGGGAACTGTTCGCGGGCCTCCCGGAAGCGAAGGCGCGCGGGTTCGGACCCGGTCGGTTCAGCTTCAACGTCGCCGGCGGGCGGTGCGAGGCGTGCGAGGGCGACGGGGTGATCCGGTACGAGATGCACTTCCTCCCCGACGTCTACGTCGTCTGCGAGGAGTGCCAGGGGAAGCGGTTCAACTCCGAAACGCTCCAAGTGACGTTCAAGTCGAAGTCGATCGCGGACGTCCTCGCGATGACCGTCGACGAGGGGCTTGCGTTCTTCGCCAACCACCGGCGGATCTCGACCCGGCTCCAGTTGCTCGTCGACGTGGGGCTCGGCTACATCTCCCTCGGGCAGAGCTCGACGACGCTCTCCGGCGGTGAGGCGCAGCGGATCAAGATCGCGTTCGAGCTCGCGAAGACCCCGACGGGCCGGACGCTCTACCTCCTCGACGAGCCGACGACCGGCCTCCACTTCGCGGACGTCGACCGGCTGCTCGACGTGCTGCACCGCCTGCGCGAGGACGGCAACACGGTCGTCGTCATCGAGCACAACCTCGACGTGCTGAAGTGCGCCGACTGGCTGATCGACCTCGGCCCGGAGGGCGGCGGGGCCGGCGGCCACGTGATCGCCGCCGGGCCACCGGAAGAGGTCAGCCGGGTCCGCGGCTCGTACACCGGCCGATTCTTGGCCCCGCTGCTGGGCGCCCCGGTGCCGGTGCCCGCGCCGGCCCCCCGTCGATGAGCGGACCCTCGCCGGGCCCCCCGGGGTTCGTCCCGGCGAGCGAGCTCCGCGCGGCGGACGTCGACCGGTTCCACCCCGGTCCTTCGACCCCGGGCGTCTATCTGTTCCGGTCGCCGGTCGGGGAGGTCGTCTACGTCGGGAAGGCGCTCCGGCTGCGGCGCCGGATCCTCGACCACCTCCACGCGCGCGTCGAGATCGACGGCACGATCCTGGCCCGCAGCGGCTCCGTGGAGTTCGTCCCGACGCAGAACGAGCGGGAGGCGCTCCTGCTCGAGGCGAGCCTCGTCAAGCAGTACCAGCCGCCGTGCAACACGCTCCTGAAGGACGACCGGAGCTACCCGTACCTCGCCGTCACCGTCGGCGAGGAGTTTCCCCGCGTGCTCCTGGTCCGACGCCCGCGCCGCTCGTCGCGGTACCTCCTGTTCGGGCCGTACACGAGCGCCCGGGAGGCGCGGAGCGTCGGCCAGCTGCTCACGGAGACGTTCCGGCTCCGACGGTGCGTCCGACTGCCGAAGCGCGAATGCCTGTACTACCACATCGGCGCCTGCCCGGCGCCGTGCATCGGAGCGATCGGCGTCGACGAGTACCGCAAGCAGGTCGACGGCGCCGTCCACGCCCTGAAGCGGCACGGCGAGGGACTCGCGCCGGCCTTGTCGGCCGAAATGGCCCGGGCCGCGGAATCGGAGGAGTTCGAGCGGGCGGCGCTGCTCCGCGACGCCCTCGAGGGGTTCAAGGCGCTCACCGAGCGGCAACGCGTGATCGGCCCCGGCAGCGGCCGCGCCGATTTCCTCGCGCTCGCCTATCCGAACGACCCGGGGGCGCTCCGCGTCGCGGTCGGCCTCCTGCACGTGGTCGACGGCGAGGTCCGCGGGACCGAGCCCCACCTCCTCGCGGTTCCGGCCGACGACGTCCCGGAGCCCGGCGAACTGTTGCGCCAGTTCCTTACCCAGTACTACGGCGAACGGCTGATCGTTCCCGACCGCATCTACATCCAGGGGGCGCGCCCGGACGGGATCGACGACGTCGTCGACTGGCTCGAGGGCGAGCGCGGCATCCCGGTCAGCTTCCGACCGACGGGGCACCCGGCGAGCCTCGCCGGCCTCGCCGAGCGCCTCGCGCAGGCGACCGTCGAGCAGGTGGTCGTCCGCGCCCCGCCGCGCGACGTCCTCGTCGCCGTCCAGCGCCTGCTGAACCTCCCGACGCTCCCGAACCGGATCGAGGGGCTCGACATCTCGATCTTCCAGGGCTCGGAGGGGGTCGCCTCGGTCGTGGTGTTCGAGCGCGGCGCGCCGGCGAAGTCCGAGTACCGTCGCTACCGGATCCGGACCGTCCAGGGGACCAACGACTTCGCCAGCATCGCCGAGGTCGTCCGGCGGAGGTTCGAGCGCCGGGCGGAGGAAGGGGAGCCGCTCCCGGACGTCCTGCTCATCGACGGAGGGCGGGGCCAGCTCGCCGCGGCGATGGAGGTGCTGAAGGAGCTCCACCTCGACGAGCGGATCCCCGCGATCGGGCTCGCGAAGCGGGAGGAGGAAGTGTACCTCCCCGACCGGGCGGAGCCGCTGAAGCCGAACAAGAACGCCCCGCCGATGCTGCTGCTCCGCGCCGTTCGGGACGAGGCCCACCGGTTCGCAGTCACCTACCACCGGACGCGCCGGCGGATCCGGCTGCGCGAGGAGTTCGACGACGCCCGGAAGGCTACTTCGCGCTCTTCGCGCGGTCCGGCGTCCCGATGAACGGCATCCCCTGGACGCGCCGGGTGACCTCGGCGGGAGCGAGCCGGCGGAGCTCGGCGTCGGGCTCCAGGATGGCGACGTCGAGCGCCTCCGGCGGGAATGGCGAGGGCGAGCCCTCGGCGACGGCCTGGACGGCGAGCTTGAACGCGACCTCCTCGGTGCGGTCGGAGCCGATCTTCTCTTCGAGGAAGTCCGCGACGGCGCGGCGGTTGCGGCCGATCGCGTAGGCCTTCCATCCGATCGTGGCGCCGCTCGGGTCGAGCTCGACGAGGCCCGGCGTGCGGTTCGTGAACCCACCGAGCAGGAGCGACACCGCGAACGGGCGGGTCCCGCCGAACTGGGTGAACTGCTGGAGGTGACCGCCGAGCGCGGCGGCGAGGAGGGAGTACGGCGCGGCCTCCCCGAAGGTGATCCGGTGGCGCTGCGCCTCGAGGCGGAGGAACTCGACGAGGACGCGGGAGTCGGCGATCAGCCCGGCGGTGACGCACCCGAGGCCCGCGTCGATCGCGAAGCTCTTCTCGATGGAGCCGGCCTCGGCGAGCGAGCTCACGGGGAGATTCCGGTAGGCGACGAAGACGATCCCGGCGTCGTACGTCACCGCGACCGCGGTGCCGCCCATCTGGATCGCCTGGAGCGCGTACTCCACCTGGAACAGGCGGCCGTCCGGGGAGAAGACGGTGCTCGCGCGGTCGTACGCCATCTGGCCCGGTTGCATCTCCATTCGACTCGCACAGCTCCCGAAACGCTCGCGCCCAGACAGGTGCCCGATTTGAGCGTTCCGTGGGGAGTTTCCTCGAACTCACCTGCTCCGGGCGCGGCGACGGGCCGGGACGGGCGGCCCCGGCAACGCTCAAGTGCCGCGCCCCCGCTGGCCCGGGTCCCATGCCCGGTACCGGCCTGACCGTCCTCCCGATGGCGTCGAGCCACCGGGGCGCCCTCTCGCCCGCGTGCGTCCAGTGCGCGGAGGGCAAGAAGATGGTCCTCTTCGTCACCGGCCTCTGCCGGTTCCGATGCTTCTACTGTCCGGTCTCGGGGAACCGGAACCAGATCGACCAGGTGTACGCGAACGAACGGCGGGTCACCTGCGACGCCGACGTGCTCGACGAGGCGCGCGCGATCGGCGCGGCGGGAACCGGGATCACCGGCGGCGATCCGCTCGGCGTGATCGACCGGACCGAACACTACGTCCGACTCCTCAAGCAGACGTTCGGGCCCTCGCACAACATCCACCTCTACACGCATGAGCCGAACGCCGAAAAGCTCGAACGCCTCGCGCGCGCCGGCCTTGACGAATTCCGGCTCCACATCCCGCACTACCTGTGGGGTCCGCTCTCCGCCGACGGGGGGGCGTACCGGAAGGTCCTGGAGGACGCGCCCCGCTGGGGGATCCGCCGCGGGGTGGAGATCCCGGTCCTCCCCGAGAAGGAGGCCGAGCTCCGGCGACTCCTCGTCGCCCTCGAGGCGATCGGCGTCGACTTCGTCAACCTGAACGAGCTCGAGTTCTCCGAGACGAACGAGGACAAGCTTCACGACCGGTCGTACGAGCTCGACCCGTTGAACGGGTGGGGGGTCCGGGGGAGCCGGGCGGTCGCCCAGCGGGTGGTGCGGGAGGTCCGTCTCTCCGTCCCGGTCCACTACTGCTCCTCCCGGTTCAAGGACGGCGTGCAGCTCCGCCAGCGACTCCATCGGAGGGCGGAGCGCACTCGCGCCCCGTTCGCCGAGACGACCTCGGACGGCACGCTCGTCTTCGGCGTCGTCGAAGCGCCCGCCGGACGGGACGTGGCGCGGTGGGCCGGCCGGATCGTCCGGGAGCACCGGATCGGCGCGGACGCTTACCGAGTCGATTTCGGCCGGCGACGCCTCGAGCTGGGCGCGGACCGATTGCGGCGCCTCGCGCCGCGCCTGGGCGCCCCCGCGTTCGCCGTCGAGGAGTATCCGACGGCCGACGCGCTCGAGGTCGAGCGGGAGCCCCTCAACCGGGCGGCCTTCCCGGGGTACGCCGGCGGCGGGACGTAGCCCTCGTCGCAGACGTGGCCCCCGTACGTCAGATACCGGACGTCCCCGCGCCGATTCTTGATCGAGCACGGGCCCCAGCCATCGTCGTCCGCCCCGTACCACATCGGGCAATCGCGGCAATGCAACGTCGGCGCCGACTTCGCGCGTCCGGTCACGTTGGCTGGCCCCGTCCGAGCAGGGCCCACGCCTGCACGGTGTTCTCCATGAGGGCCGCGACCGTCATCGGCCCGACCCCGCCGGGGACCGGGGTGAGCGCGCGCGCCCATCCGTCCAGGGCCGAGGCGTCGGCGTCTCCCACCCCTCGGTGGCCCGACGGAGCGGTCGGGTCCGGCACGCTCGAGAGACCAACGTCGACGACGGCCGCCCCCTCCGGGACGTTCCCGCGGTTCAGGAGGCCGGGGACCCCCGCGGCCGAGAAGACGACCTCGGCGCCCGCCAGCGCTCCGGCGAGGTCGCGGGTCCGGGAGTGCGCGATCGTCACGGTCGCCTCCGCGCCCAGTCCGCGGGCCGCCAGGAGCAGCGCGAGCGGGAGGCCGACCGTCTCGGACCGGCCGACCACCGCCACGCGCCGGCCGAGGAAATCCGCCCCATAGTGGCGGGCGAGGAGGATGGCGCCGCGCGCCACCGCCGGGGCGTGAACGGGCTGGCCGGCGACGAGCCGACCGAGGCTCGCGGCCCCGACCCCGTCGACGTCCTTCTCGAGTCGAAGGGTGGAGGCCGCCGATAGGAACCCAAGCTCCGGCGGGAGCGGGTGTTCGAGCAGGACGGCGTCGATTCCGGGATCCTGGTCGAGCGTCGCGAGTCGCTGGCGGAGGGAGAGCGACGTCATGCCCTCCGGGAGAAGTTCCTCGCGGAACTCGATCCCGACCCGCTCGGCGTTCTTCGCCTGGCGCCGAAGATAGAACTGGAACGGGGAGTCCCCGCCCCGATGGACGCTGACGAGACGCGGCGGCCGGCCGCCCGCCGAAACGCCCGCCCGGACCGCCGCCCGGGCTCCTTCGAGGAGCCCGTCGGCGACCGCTCGGCCGTCCCAGCGCGAGGTCACCCGATTCCCCGGATTCCGAATCCGATTCGGTAGATAACGGGGAGACGGCGACCCGCGCGGAGTCGCACCCCGGTCGCGGCGAGCCACATGGTGTCAAGAACTTCCGATAGAGGCTTTATAGAGTGGCACCCCTCCGTACGATTGGAGCGGTCCGAGGGGGACGGTACCGCGACCATAGGGGCAGTTACGGACCCACAAGGCCACGCGACGGCGGATTCGGGCAGTCGGGAGGATCTCGACGCCTGGGGCCGGACGCTGCCGTACGAAACGACGGCGAACGTAGAGGTCCCCGCCCGTCTTCTGGACCAGGTCATCGGGCAGGACGACGCCGTCGAGGTCGCGAAGAAGGCCGCGTCGCAGAAGCGGCACATGATCCTGATCGGCGACCCCGGCACCGGGAAGAGCATGCTCGCCCGGGCCATGGTCGACTTCCTCCCGAAGGAGCCGCTCCAGGACATCCTCGCCTACCCGAACACCGACGACCCGAACGAGCCGAAGATCCGGGTCGTCCCCGCCGGAAAGGGCAAAGAGATCGTCGCCGCCCAGAAGCTCGAGGCGGCGCAACGGAAGGAGCAGCGGATGCTGCTGCTCGCGGTCGTCGCGATCGTCATCTTCCTGCTCGCGGCCTACGTCGTCTGGATCACCCCGGGCCATGACCTGACCGCGTTGCTGATCGCGATCATCGTCGTGATCTTCCTCTACGTCATCGTCCGCTTCTCGAGCGGACGGTCCGACGGCGCGAACACCGTCGCCAAACTGCTCGTCGGTCATCAGCCGGACGAGCGGGCGCCGTTCATCGACGCGACGGGCGCCCACGCCGGCGCCCTGCTCGGCGACGTGAAGCACGACCCGTTCCAGTCGGGCGGCCTCGAGACGCCGCCGCACGAGCGGGTCGAGGTCGGCGCGATCCACAAGGCGAACGGGGGCGTCCTCTTCGTCGACGAGATCAACCTGCTGAAGATCGAGAGCCAGCACTCGCTGCTGACGACCCTCCAGGAGCGCAAGTTCCCCATCGTCGGCCAGTCGGAACGCTCCGCCGGCGCGATGGTGAAGACCGAGCCGGTTCCGGCCGACTTTGTCCTGGTCGCGGCCGGCAACATCGACAGCGTCCAATCGATGCACCCCGCGCTCCGGTCGCGCATTCGCGGCTACGGATACGAGCTGTACGTCCACACGACCATGCCCGACACCGTGGAGAACCGGATGAAGGTCGTCCGGTTCGTCGCCCAGGAGGTCGTCAAGGACCGCAAGATCCCCCACTTCGACATGGGGGCGGTCGTCGAGATCGTCCGTGAGGCCCAGCGCCGCTCCGGACGCTCGGGCCAGCTCACGCTCCGGCTCCGCGAGCTCGGCGGTCTGGTCCGGGTCGCCGGGGACGTCGCGAACTCCGACGGCGCCCGCCTCACGACCGCGGAGCACGTCGTGCGCGCGAAGAAGACGAGCCGCTCGCTCGAGCAGCAGATCGCCGACCGGTACATCGAGCGCCGGCGCGAGTACCGGATGTTCGCGACCGACGGCGCGGCCGTCGGCGTCGTCAACGGGCTCGCCGCGATCAACGCGCAGTCCGGCATGTCCGAATTCTCCGGCATCGTGCTTCCGATCGTCGCCGAGGTGACCCCCGCCCAGACCCGCGACGGGGGCGTCGTGGTGGCGACCGGGAAGCTGGGCGACATCGCCAAGGAGGCGGTCCAGAACGTCAGCGCCCTCGTCAAGAAGTACACCGGCGAGGACATCAGCCGCTACGACATCCACATCCAGTTCGTCGGCACGTCCGACGGGGTCGAGGGCGACAGCGCCTCCGTCTCGATCGCGACCGCCGTCATCAGCGCCCTCGAGGGAGTACCGGTCGACCAGTCGGTCGCGATGACCGGTTCGCTCTCCGTCCGCGGCCAGGTGCTCCCCGTCGGGGGCGTCACCGCGAAGGTCGAGGCCGCCGCCGACTCCGGACTCCGACGGGTCCTGATCCCCGAGGACAACATGGGGGACCTTGTGCTCGAGTCCCGCTACCGCGGGATGATCGAGGTGATCCCGGTGCGCACCCTCCGCGACGTGCTGAAGTACGCGCTCGTCGGCAAGGGCACCGCGAAGGACTCACTCCTTGAGCGGCTCGCCGCGATGGTTCACGCCACCAGCCGAACGGACGTCGGCGGCGACCGCGTGCCGCCGCCCTCGGGGCGCCCGGCGGGCACGTGAGAAGCTCGACCCGGATCCCGACCCACCGGCTCGCTCCGACCTGGCACCCGCCAAAGGAGCCGTCGGAGGCCGAGGAAGGGGAGGACCGGTTCCGGAATCGCCCCTGCTACGTGTTCAACCCGTCCCTCAAGACGAGCCTGAACGACCAGGCGTGCGGACACTGCCGGTTCTACCTGACCGCGAGCTGCCCGCACATCGACGAGTTCATCGACGACGTCGAGGACCTCTCACCGGACTAGGGCGCGGGACGTGCGCGGGCTCCTCGTCGGCCGCTTTCAGCCGTTCCATCGCGGCCACGTCGAAGTCGTCCGGCATCTCCGGAAGGAGCACCCCGAGGAGACCCTGATCCTCGGCATCGGGAGCGCGGAGGAGTCGTACACATCCGACAACCCGTTCACCGCGGCCGAGCGGTACGAGATGATCGCCCGGTCGCTGCAGGCCGAGTCGCTCGACCAATGGGTCGCCATCCCGATCCCCGACATCCACCGGCACGCCCTGTGGGTCGGACATGTGGTCGAGCTCCTGCCGACGTTCGAGCGGGTCTACACGAACAACCCGCTCACGCGGACCCTGTTCGAGCGGGCCGGGTTCGAGGTGGTCAGCCCCCCGATGTTCGACCGCGAACTCTTCGAGGGGCGGTCGATCCGGCGGCTTCTCCGCGAGGGGTCGACGGGGTGGAGGGAGCGGGTTCCGGCCGCCGTGGCCCACTACCTTCGGGAGCTGAAGGCCGAAGACCGGCTGCGCGCCCTCCCCCCGACCGCGACCGAATGAGCGACGGACCGGACGCCCCGCCGCCGCGGCCGAAGTTCCATCCACTCCCGGAGTGGGCCGGGCCGTCGACGCGGGCCGTGCACGCCGGCGCGCGCGACGACGCGAACGCCGGTGCGGTCGTCTTCCCGATCTACCAGACCTCGACGTTCCACTTCCCGGCCGCGTTCTCCGAGGCCGAGGATCCCTCCGGCGTCCACCTCTACACGCGCCTCGACAACCCGACCCAGGAGGTCGCGGCCGAGCTCGTTCGCTCGCTCGAGGGGGCCGAGGCCGCCCGGGTCTTCGGCTCCGGGATGGGGGCGATCTCCTCGACCGTCCTCACCTTCGTTCGCCCGGGCGACGAGGTCGTCGCCCTCGACGACCTCTACGGCGGGACGGTCGAACTGCTCCGGGACCTGCTGCCGCGCTTCGGGGTACCGGTCCGACTCCTCTCCGCGTCGGAGGCGGCCCGCCCGGACGAGGCGATCCGACCCGGAACTCGACTCGTGTACTTCGAATCGCCCACGAACCCCCTCCTTCGCGTCCACGACATCCGGCGGTGGGCCGAGGCCGCCCGGGCCGTCGGGGCGACGTCGGTGTTCGACAACACGTTCGCCACGCCCGTGGGTCAGAGCCCCCTCGCGCTCGGGGTGGACCTGGTGGTCCACTCCGCGTCGAAGTACCTCGGCGGGCACTCCGACGTGATCGCGGGGGCGGTCGCGGGGCGCCGGGAGCTCGTCGACCGGATCGGTCGGACGCAGGCGATCCTCGGGTCTCCCCTCGACCCGTTTGCGGCGTTTCTCCTCACGCGCGGGATGAAGACGCTCCCGCTGCGGGTCGCCCGCGCGAGCGGCAACGCCGCCCGGGTCGTCGCGGCGCTCGAAGACCATCCCGCCATCCGGCGGATCCACTACCCCGGTCGGGAGGGACCGGGGGCCGAGGCGGTGGCCGCCTCCCAGATGCGGCAGCGCGGGGGCGTCCTCGCCCTGGAGCTCGCCGGGGGCCGCGAGGCCGTCGCTCGGTTTCTGGGGCGGCTCCGGCTGGTGCACGTGGCGGCGAGCCTCGGCGGCGTCGAGAGCCTGGCCAGCGTCCCGCGCGAGACGTCCCACCGGAGCCTCAGCGACGCCGAAGCCGAGGCGCGGGGGATCCGGCCCGGCCTCGTGCGCCTTTCGCTGGGGATTGAGGAGCCGGACGACCTGGTTCGCGACCTCACGGACGCCCTTCGCGAGTCGTGAGGGCGCGGGCGACCGCCAGCATTATGGGTCGAACGCCCTCGGCCCGTCCGACGCCACTGTAGCTCAGCCTGGTAGAGCGGCTGATTCGTAATCAGCAGGTCGGGGGTTCAAGTCCCTCCAGTGGCTGATCGTCCCTTCCCACGTCGGCTACCTCCCCGCGCGCCCATTCGACCCGACCAAGGGGATGACTCCGGGACTCATTGCGGGAGATCCTGGCGACCGACGCGAGCAGTTCTCGCCGCGGACGGTCGGCGAGAAGCTTCGTAGGCGAGCCAGCTCCCGCCTCAGCGAAGCGACCTCTTCCAGACGCCGGGGATCCGGGCGGTGTACGTGACTCGGGTCGCCCCGAGGAATGCGGCGAGGCGATGCACCGTCGCCGCGATCGCCTCTCCGACCTCTCGGTCGGCGGGCGCGCCGGGTTCCGCGTGGACCGAATTGATGACGAGCTCCCCTTGGGCCCGGTCGAACCGGGGGTCCAGCCGACCGATAAGTCGTTCCCCCCACAGAATGGGAAGTACGTAGGTCCCGAACTTCCGCTTCTCCTTCGGGAGGAACTGCTCCCGGACGTAGTCGAATCCGAACAGGAGGTTCGTTCTCGCCGTGCTGTAGACCAGATTGTCGAACGGGGGAAGTAGCGAGAGGCGGGGTCGCCACGCGGCGGAGTCCATCGACTCGAGGAGTCGGAGGTCCGAGTCGTGGACGTACCGTTCGTCTCGGGGGCCGAGCTCCGGGACGATCACGCGATGGATCACGGAGTCCTCGCGGAGCCCCGCGAGGGTCTCCCGGATGTTCGAGTAGCGGCCTCGCACGAAGTGGTAAGTGATCTCGCGCGGCGACGCGGTGCCCAACGCCCGAAGCGCGCGCTCGGCGGCCGCGCGGGCGGCCTGCGCCTCCGTCAGCTCGGTCCGGTCGACCCGATCCCCCAGGAATGGCGCCGAAAGTCCCCAGAGGTTCTGGTTCCCCTCGTGCCCGACCACCATCACGTCCCCGCTCATCGTCAGATGGTACAACATCTGCGAGACGTCGCTCCCGAACGACCACTCCCCCACGCTCCGCTTGGTCCTCGCGTGGTCCTCGAATTCGCTCCGCCGGCGCGGTCCTTTCCGCAACTCCCTCAGGATCTTCGTCCGGAGTTCCGAGTGTCCCGAAAGGAATCTCTTGGCCTGGGTCCGCTGGCTCCCCCACGAGTGGCTCAGGGAGTCCGGATACCGGCGCATGAGGTCATGGTAGAGGGGGAAATCCTCCGTCAGGACGATCGAGGCCATCGGCGTCCAGTGCAGGAAGAGTTCCCGATCGGTCCAGAGAAGCCGGTCGAGGTCCGATGGGCGGAACTCGCCCAGTCGGGCCCACAGCGAGAGCAGGTGGGACGGCGCGACGACGCTGACAGGGTCCCACTGAACGTACGCGAGGTCGCGGACGACCGAGAGAATGGCGCTCGTCGAGGGCCGTCGGGGCAGCGGCCCACTCAACCGCTGCTTCGTGACCGTGAGTCGGCGGACGGACTCGAGGGAGGTGGCGATGGGCGCCTCGCTCATCGGCTCCGGACTCCGGTTCGCCCGCCCGGGGAAAGGGCGCACTTCCGCGGCCCGAAGGCTGCCGAACGGGGCCGGGTCATCCCTCGCCCGGACCGGCCGCCCCTCATTACCCCTCTCGGCGGCGTCCTGCCGGCGGACGGACCGAAGGCTAATCCGGGGGAGCGGCTCTCCCGGCCCGAACGATGGAACGGCGGATTCAAATCGTCCTCGTGCTCGTGCTCGCGACCGTCGTGGTCGTGGCCGGGGTCGTCGCGTACGTCCGCTGGGTCCCGTCGAGCGCCCCGACGACTCCCCCAGGTCCCACCGGCACCGCCACCTGCCCGGCCGGGGCGAACGGCAGCGGCGGGAACTGGACGACCTACCATGGAGACAACGCCCGGTCCGGCCTGGTGAGCCGCGGACCGGTCTCCTCGGCCCATCCGACCTGGGGCGGCCCGGTCTCGCTCGATGGCCAGCTGTACGCCCAGCCCCTCGTGTGCGGTGCGGACATCTTCGTCGCCACCGAGGACGATTCGGTGTACGCGATCAACGCCTCGACCGGCGCCGTCCTGTGGCGGTCGCACCTGGGGACTCCCGTGCCGAGCTCCGCCTTGCCGTGCGGGGACATCGACCCGAGCGGGATCACGGGGACGCCCGTCATCGACGTGGCCACCGGAACGCTCTATGTCGTCGCCTTCGTGATGCCGGCGCCCGAACACGAGTTGTTCGCGCTCTCCGTCGCCAACGGCTCGGTCCGCTCCGAGGTCCCAGTCGACCCGCCCGGGGTGAGCGCCACCGTCGAACAGCAGCGGGGGGCGCTCGCGCTCGCGAACGGGCTCGTCTACGTGCCGTTCGGAGGGTTGTACGGGGACTGCGGGGCGTACCACGGCTTCGTCGAGGGGGTTCCGACCGCCGGAACGGGCTCGATCCTCTCCTACCAGGTGCCGACCCAGCGCGAAGGCGCGATCTGGGGCCCGGCCGGGATGGCGGTCGCGCCGAACGGTAGCCTCTACGTCAGTACCGGGAACGGGGCGTCGACCTCCACGTTCGATTTCGGCGACGCCGTCGTGGAGCTGACGCCGGCGCTCCACGAGGTCGACTACTTCGCCCCGACGGATTGGGCCCAGCTCAACCGAAACGACCAGGACCTGGGCTCCGAGGCGCCCACGCTCCTCGACAACGGGGTCGTCTTTCAGATCGGCAAGTCGGGTGTGGGGTACGTCCTCGCCGGTGGTCACCTCGGTGGGATCGGGGGCGAGCTGGGGGAGCAGCCGGTCTGCGCCGGCGCCTACGGGGGAACGGCCCACGTCGGGCTCTCGATGTTGGTCCCCTGCACGAACGGGCTGTTCGACCTCGCCGTCGGGGCGACGAACTTCACGGAAACGTGGCGGAGCGCCAGCTTCGACGCGGGGACGCCCGTGGTCACCGGCGACGTCGTCTGGGTGACGAACGAGTCGACGGCTGAGCTCCTGGGGCTCAACCTCTCCACCGGGCACGTACTCTACTCGTTCCCGCTCGGCCAGGTCGACCACTTCGTCTCGCCGGCGACGACGCCGACCAGTGTCCTCGTCGCCGGAGGCTCCGGGCTGTACTCGTTCTCGCTGTCGTAACCCGGCCCGCGTTTCACGCCGTCCGAGCGTCGCCCCGACGCATCGAGCCGAGCGCCGTCAAGTATCCGTCCCCATTGCCCGGGCGATGTCCGCCCCCGATTCTCGCACCGACCTAGCGCAGGTCGAAAAGTACCGGTTCTCCGTCACGTTCGCCGACGCACCGTTTCCCGGCCCGGTCGTCGACGAGCCCCCTCCGGTCGGGGAGGACCGGGGACCGAACCCGGTTCAGGCGCTCGCGATGGCGGTCGGCCACTGCATGAGCTCGACCTTGGTCAACACGCTCGAGCGGGCGCACGTGCGCGCGACGCCGCTCCACACGACCGTACGCGCGACGGTCGGAGTCAACGCGCAGGGCCGCCGGCGCGTCCGCGCGCTCGCC
>DAIQBL010000026.1:0-12430 GCA_036781185.1 Thermoplasmatota archaeon
CGTAGTCGAGCACCTCCTGCTTGTCGGAGAACGGGTCGCTGGGGATCTTGATCAGGTCCGCCAGCATGTCGACCATCTGGCGTTTCATCGGGATCGGTCGCTCCTCCGGGCCGGACGACAGGTCGAAGCCGCGGTAATGCCGGCGCCATGGCCCGTCTGTGCTTAATCTCTCCGAAATTCGAAAATCGACGGTTTCCCGACGTCCGGAGCGGCCGTCGCGACCCCGATCCCTCGGACGGTCCGGCCCCCGAAGCGGGCCCGTCCGAAGCCTACGGATCCGCCCGTTTCGGAAGCTGGGCGAGCTTCCGGGTCTGCTCGAGCGCCCGCTGGAACCCCTCCGGGGAGCCGACGCTCCGCCACTCCCCGGCCGAGGGCGCGAGCACGAGCGCCGCGACGGCGCCGTCCGCGATCAGACGGCGGATCGCGTCCGTGAGCTCGATCTCCCCGGTCGGTCCGGTCCCCTCGAGAGCCCGGAGGGCGTCGAACACCCGATGGGAGAACGCATACGCGGCGGTCGCCGCCCACTGGGACCGCGGTTTCGCCGGCTTCTCCTCCATGCCCGTCACCACGAGGCGCTTCAGTCCGCCCTCCCGGCCCTCGGCCCGGCCCTCGACCACGCCGTACCGGCGGGGGTCGGCGACCTTCCGCACCAGCAGCACGGCATCGAGATGCTCCCGTTCGAGGAGACCGCTCATGGTCCGGAGCAAGTTCCCCCGTTCGCGTTCGATGAGCACCCCATCTCCAGCCTGCAGGACGAACGGTCCGTCGCCGACGTACTCCTCCGCATGGGCGACCGCGTCGCCGAACCCGCGGGGCGCCGGCTGCACCGCGAACCGGAGCCGAAGGCCCCGAAGCGTGTCGTAGAACCGCTCGGTCTCCGCGAGCCGCTCGGCGTGGTGGGCGTGCCGATGGAGCAGCTGGCGGTCGATCGTGAAGTAGTTCTGGACGAACGCGAGGTCCTTCGCCCCGACGACGAGCGTGACGTCGTCGACGCCGGCCGCGACCATCGTCTCGAGCACAACGTGGGCGACCGGCTTCAGGACCGTCTCGCCGTTCTCGGCCCGGTCGTAGAGCGGTAAGAACTCCTTCCGAAGCCCCCGCGTCCACGGGAGCATCCGGGTCCCTTCGCCCGCGATCGTGACGACGCCGCGCATCGAGCGCTACGCCGTCGTGTGCGAGGCGTCGGGGGTCGAGGGCGCGGGGGGCGTTCCCGGGGCCGGGGGCGCGGGAACGCCCATTGTGGGGTGCGCCCGGGCCGTGAGCTTGCCGGTGTTGTCGGCCGCCCGCCAGTCGACGGTCGGGAGCACCACGTGGCGCTTCGCCTCGAGCCGCCGGCGGAACCGGATTAGGTCGCGGAAGATCTCCCGGAGGACCTCCTCGAGGTTGCGGGTGCGCTTGTAGCCGAGCGCGGGGAGGTGCTCGTGGATCGGGTTGTACGTGTGCTGCTCCGCCTCGACCCGCGGGTCGGGCGGGTGCTCGATCCTCGGGTTCAGGCCGAGGTCGCGGGCGACGCGGTGGGTCAGCTCGGCCAGGTCGTTCACGGAGTACGCGGCGTCGAACTGGTTGAACACGCGGTACTCCGACACCTTCGGGGGGTTCTCGACCGCGATCCGGAGCGACTGGACCGAGTCCTCGAGGGCGATGAACCCCCGGATCTGGCCGCCGCGGCCGTACGGGGTGATCGGGAGGCCGAGCACGGCCTCGACGGCGAACCGGTTGAGCGCCGTGCCCCAGGTCTCGTCGAAGTCGAATCGGGTGAGGAGCGCGTCGTCGGTGATCTCGGGCGTCCGGGTCCCGTAGATGACGCCCTGCATGACGTCGGTCGCCTTCAGGCCCCAGATCTTCGTGGCGAACATCACGTCGCCCGAATCGAACACCTTGCTCCAGTGGTACCACGAGCCGGCCTGGCGGGGGAACGGCAGGCGGTCGTGCTTGCCGTGGTAGTCGACCTCGAAGAACCCCTCCGGGATGTCGATCGCCGGCGTGCCGTACTCCCCCATCGTCCCCATCTTGACGAGGTGGGTCTCGGGAGCGGCCTCCCGGATCGCGTAGAGGAGGTGGAGGGTGCCGGTGATGTTCTCGACCTGAGTCAACACGGCATGATCGACATCGATCATCGAGTACGGCGCGCTGCGCTGCTCGGCCAGATGGACGATCGCGTCCGGCTTCTCACGGCGGACGACGTCGACGACGAAGGGGAACTTCGTCATGTCGCCCTTGTAGAACTGGATCGACTTGCCGAGGTGCTTCTTCACCGCCTCCTGGCGCTTCGGGAAGCTCGCGATCGGCGTCGCCGACCAGCTTCCGACCTCCTTCACCCGCTTCCGCGTCACGAAGTTGTCGATGCCGACGACCTCGTGGCCGCGGCGGAGGAGGTGAAGGGCGAGCGGCCAACCCGAGTAGCCGTCGATCCCCGTGATGAGGACCTTCATCTCCCGACCACCGGGGTTGGGCGGTAAAAAGGTCTGCGACGGTCGGAGGCCCGACCGGCCGACCCCGGGCGGGGTCCGGCCCAGTTCACGAACCCCGCTGGTCGGAGGTCGGCGGAGGCAACGGGGAATCCGGGACCCCGAGGTTCCAGAGAGCGCGGGGAACCAGGAACCCCACCCCGACGGCGATCCACAGGAGCGCCGCGATCAGGTACGTCGTTCGTGTCCCGTAGGCCTCGATGAGGAGCGCGCCGCCGATCTGAGAGATCGGGAGGATCATCACGCTCCCCAGGTTGTCGACGCCGAAGTACCGGCCTTGCATATCGGTCGGTACCAAGAGCTGGGCCGCGCTGAGCCACGAAGTCACGGAGAATCCGGCGAGCACCCCGATCACGAACAAAGCGACGACCGCGACCGGCACGACGGGCGCCAGTGCCAAGGTCAACGCGACGCCCCCGGACGCGACCCCGTACGCGACCACCCACGCCTTCCCGGCGTACCGGACCGACCGCACGCGGCCGACGAGCAGCGAGCCGATCGCGCTCCCCCCGACCTCGGCGGCCAGTAGGGAGGCGTAGACGAGCGCCGAGCCGTGCAGGACGACCGCCGCGTACACGACGAGGAAGGTGGCGACGATGTTCGAGCAGAAATTGAACAGCGTGGCGGACATCGTGAGCTGGAGCAGACCCTGGGACCCCCACATCCACCGGAAGCCGGCCCGCAGGTCGGCGAGATAGCTCGACGTCCGGGTCTCCCGCCGGGGATTGGTCGCGCTCGGGGCCACCCGCATGCCGAGCAGGAGCAAGGCCGAGACCACGAACGTCGCCGAGTTCAATCCGATCCCCCACAGCGGGCCGACCGTCACGATGAGCGCCCCTCCGAGGGCGGAGCCCACGAACGCCACACTCGAACGACTGGAGGAGACGAGGCCGTTCGCATCCGCGACTTGGGAGGCGGGTACCAGACTCGGGACCGTCGACATCTCGGCGGGGTTGAAGATGGTCAGGAACGCTCCGAGGACGGCGACCGCACCGAGGAGCGCGGCGAGCTGGAACCCCCAGACGGCGAGCACGCCGACGGCGAGGGCGAGACCGGCGGCCCGGGCGAGGTCCGCGACGATCATCAGCCGCCGGCGGTCGTACCGGTCGACCAACGTCCCGCCGAAGATGCTGAACAGGGCGGAGGGAACGAGGAAGGAGAATCCGAGGAGGCCGACGTCGAGGGCCGAATGGGTCTCCGAGAAGACGAGCCAAACGAGGCAGACGCTCGCGATGGACGACCCGGCCACCGAGCCGAGGCCCGCGGAGAAGACCCGGACGTAGTTTCGGTTCCGGAACAGCTCCCGGTACGACGTCTCCACTTGGGCGACCGCCTCCTCGACGGATTCCCGGACCGCCCTCCGCCTATCTATCGACGCTCCGCGATGTCCCAGCCGCCCGCGGGCCTGGGGCTACCCGGACGTGGGGCGATGGTCGGAACCGAACCGCTCCCAGGCCGTGACCGCCCCGAGGGCCAGCAGGGCACCGGCGGTCGTCGCGAGGAAGTAGAACCCGAGCTCGGGGTATGTGCCCGAGAGTACGGCCGGCGCCAGGGAACGGGCCGGATTCAAGGAGCTTCCGGTCATCGGTCCGATGAGGAACGTGGAGACGCCGACGACGGCGCCCGGCCAAAGGAGGTGCCAACGCCACCGTCCGGGGCCGGCCCGGACGAGGGCGAGGACGCTCATGATCAGGGCGAACGTGAACGTCCCCTCGTCGATCGTGAGTCGAACGATGTCGTCGGACGACGGCACGGTCGCCCCCAGGTGGGCGCCCGTGCCGAGGAAGATGGCGACGGCCCCGCTCCCGAGGAACGCCCCGGCCACTTGGGCGATGACGTGGGGGAGCACCTCCCCCCACGGGATCCGCCGGTCACCGGCCAGGGCGAGGCTCACGAGCGGATTCAGATGGGCTCCGGAGACGCCGGCGAACAGGAGGACGGGAATCGTGACGGCCAGGAACCAGGCGATCGACAGGACGACGAACCGCTCCGGTCCCAGGCCGACGCTCGCCACAATCGCGCCGGTGCCGATCCCGACGAGGAGCGCCGTACCGGCCGCCTCCGCCGCGAGGCGAACCCCGAGGGCTCGGGTCACGGCTGACGACTCGGAAGGCCTTGGGAATCGCGTCCCGCGATCTCGACGATGAGGGCCGTCACCCGCCGGCGGATCTCGTCCCGGACCGCCCGGAAGCCCGCATCGTCGAGCTTGGCCGGGTCGGGGAGCGCCCAATCGGTGAGGGGGCGATTTCGCAGGTTCGCCGGACACGACGCGTCATCGAGGCATCCCATGGTCACAACGCGCGCGGCGCCGTCCATCTGTTCGGGGGTCAACGACTGCGGGGCGTGGGGCGGGAGGCGGAGTCCGAGCTCTTCGAGGGATCGTCCGGTGCGGGGGTTCGGGTGGGCCGCCGGACGCGTTCCCGCGGATTCGGCGACCCACCCGTCGGGCGCCGCGGCGTTGAAGATCGCCTCGGCCATCAACGAACGGCCGGCGTTCTCCACGCAGACGAACAGCACCCGACGTTCGGCGTTCACTCGGTCCGGCAGCAGCCTGGCTTGCACGAGGTCTCGCTGCAGTCGCATCGGCAGCAGCAACAGCAGCAACACCCCTTATTCTCGGGCACGCGGCACCTCCGACACTTCAAGGAATGAAGTGCTATAAGCCGCCGCTACGTGCCTCCGTAGTGGACGCGGAGTGCTGCGGAGGGGAGCACGAATGCCCGTGCCCGCCGGTCGGTCTGATCGACGTGGTCGGCAAGAAGTGGGCGATGTGCGTCGTGACCCTCCTCGGGTCGCACGGGGAACTCCGCTTCGGACCGATCCAGCGCTCGCTCCCGAAGGTCAGCCCGGCGACCCTGACGGCCACGCTCCGGGCCCTGGAGAAGGAGCGACTCGTGCGCCGCACGGTCACCGGCCCGACGCGGGGCTCGCCGGTGAGCTACGAACTGACCCGTCGGGGCGGCGAACTGTATCGCACCCTCCTCCCGCTCGCGGGATGGCTCCGGGGGGCGTAGCGCGGAGGCGCGGCGCCACCCCGCCGGGGTGCCGACAGACCCTACCTACAATTTATGCGAAGGACCGCCTCGTTGGAGACGGATGGCCATGCTCGCGGAAGTCGACGAACTGAAGATCGTCGACACGCGCGACGAATCGCTGAAGGGGGCGATGATGGTCATCGGCTTCCCGACCCACGGGCTCGTCGGGTCGGTCGCCGCCTCGTATCTCGTCCACGCGCTCGACATGACGAATATCGCCTACATGATCAGCGAGCAGTTCCCGCCCACCGTCATCATGGAGGAGGGGGTCGTCAGCGCCCCCGTCCGGTTCTACGCGTCGAAGCTCGTCTGCGGCGTCGACCGGAAGTGCGAGCAACTCGTCGTCGGGATGTCCGACATCCAGCCGCCGGCGGAGATGCTCAACCGGCTCTCCCGGTTGCTGCTCGACTGGGCCGAGGCGAAGGGGATCGAGCTCCTCGTCGCGGTCGAGGGCCAGCCGATGGACGAGGAGTTGCGGGCGGACGCGCGGGTCGTCGCGATGGCGAACCGGGCGGCGGCGCCGCTCCTCGCGAAGTACCACTTCGAGCCGGCGAACGGGGTCGTGACCGGCTTCGCGGGGGGTCTGCTCCTGAGCGCCATCGGCCGTCAGATCCCGGTCCTCTGCCTCGTCGCGCAGGCCCACAAGGACTATCCGGACGCCCGCGCCGCGGCGAAGGTCATCGAGACGATCAACCCGCTCGTCCCGATGCTCGTCCTCGACACCAAGCCGCTCCGCGAGAAGGCGCAAGAGATCGAGGGGGAGGTCCGCCACACGCTTTCCCAGCAGCAACAATCGATGGCGAAGCTGCGCCCGGCCGAGCCGTCGGGGCCAGGTGAGATGTATCGCTGAGTCGGTCGACCGCGCCTCATCGTCCGTCCTGCCGACGGGCCGTACGGTCGTCTCCCTTCGGGGGTTCCGGCCCCACGACGTGCCGGTCGTGGCCTCGATCGTCGGCGAGGCGCTCCACGAGCACTACGACACGTCGCTCTACTTCTCGCTCAGCCAGCAGTGGCCCGCGGGGTTCCTGATCGCCGCCGACGCCTCCGATGCGCCGGTCGGCTTCCTGCTCGGCGTCACCCAGGTCGAGGGGGAGGCGAGGATCCTGATGTTCGCCGTCGACCGCGAGACGCGGACTCGAGGGGTCGGGACCACGCTCATGACGGAGTTCCTCGACCGGTGCCGCCGACGGGGGATGCGGCGGGCGACCCTCGAAGTCCGGGTCTCCAACGTCCCGGCGATCCGGTTCTACAGCCGGTTCCGGTTCGGGGTGACGGACCTATTGCGCGGGTACTATTCCGACGGCGAGAACGGCTACCAGATGGCCCGCGAACTGCCGTAGCCCTCCCCAAGCGTAAAGCCCCTCGCCTGTCATCCGGTCGTGCACATGCCAGGGGACCGTCCCACCGCCCGCGACCTGATGACGCCGAAGCCGATCACGCTCTCCACGGACGCCCCGCTCTCGCGCGCCCTCGGGGTGATGCGGGAGAAGGGGATCCACGAACTCCCCGTTCTTCGGAAGAACCGCCTGATCGGGCTCATCACGTTCGAGACGATCGCCCGCCGGACGAACCTTCCGCTCTCCACGAAGGTCGAGCACCTGCTCGTCCTGCCCCCCCTCGTCACGCCCACGACCACGTACAGCGAGCTCGCCGAGCAGTTGCTCGCGACGGGCCTGCGCGCCGCCCCGGTCGTCGGGAAGCGCGGGGAGCTCGTCGGCATCGTGTCGCGGACCGACCTCGTTCGGGCGTTTTCGGACATGGAGGACCTCGCCGGCCACCTCGTCGAGCAGGTGGCGAGCCCCCCGGGGCTCCTCATCCACGAGAGCGAGTCGTGCGGGACGCTCCTCCATCAGATCCGCCTCCTCGAGGAGCATCCGCTCCCGGTCATCGACGCCAAGGGCCGCCTCGTGGGCGCGGTCGGCGTCGCGGACCTCGGCCGGGTCCTGTGGCGTCCGACCGTCGGGGGCAAGAAGGACGCCGCGCGGCCCGGCAACGTCCTCAACGTCGAGGTCGGGTCGATCATGCACTCGCCGGCCCTCACGGTCCCGCCCGGCACCACGACCGGCGCCGCGGCGGCCCTGATGACGCGCGAGAAGGTCTCGAGCGTCTTCGTCGTCGAGAAGGGCCGGCCGACGGGCGTCGTTTCGCAGTCGGACCTCCTCGGCCTCGCCGTCGGGACCCCGGGCGCCGCGGACCTCGCGGTCGAGGACGTCTACGTGCAGATCCACGGCGTTCGCGCGTCCGGCGACCCGTCCATGCTGACGGAGATCGACCGGTTGATCGCGAAGGCGCTGAAGCACATCGCGCGCAACACGAAGCCCGTCCTGCTGAGCGTCCACATCACGCCGCACGCCACGCATCGCGCCGGAGACGCGACGGTGCAGGCGCGCCTCCACACGGACCGCGGGGTGTTCCACGCGAGCGAGACTGGCTGGAACTTCTTCGCCTCCATCCAGCAGGTCCTCGACGACCTCGTCGCCCAGACCCGCCGCGACCGCGACGAGCGCCGGACGCTCCGCAAGCGGGCCGGCCGGGTCCCGGCCGAGGACGACGAACCGACCGTCGACGGCGAGCTCGAGGCGAAGATCCGGGCGGCCGCCGGCGAGGACTAGCCGAATCCGTTCCCGAAGGTAGGTTCGACGATGTTCCCCGGGGGGCGCGGCAACCAGCGGCAGATGCAGATGGCGATGCGGCGCCTCGGGATGACGACCGAACCGATCGAGGGCGTCGAGGAGGTCATCATCAGGACGAAGGACAAGGAGCACGTGTTCCTTTCGCCCGAAGTGACGATCCTGCAGGTCCAGGGCGTCAAGACCTACCAGGTGGTCGGCGACGCCGAGGTCCGGCCGCGGGGCGCGAGCAGCGGCCCGTCCGCGTCCGCCGCGGCGCCCGCCGCCCCGACCGGTCCTCCCGAGGAGGACGTCCAACTGGTGATGGAGCAGGCGAGCGTCGACCACGACACCGCCGTCGACGCCCTCGAAGAGACCGACGGCCAACCGGCCGAGGCGATCCTCAAGCTGCTCTCCCGCCGAGGGCCCGGTGGCGGCTGAGCCGCCCGTCGACCAGGAGTGCGTCGAGGGGTACCTCTTCACCCGGACGCCCCCGTCGGTCCTCTTGCTCCGACGACCGCCGAGGCGGGGTCGGATCTGGGTCCCGGTCTCCGGCAAGGTCGACCCGACCGATGCGAACTTCGCGGTCGCGCTCCGCCGCGAGGTGGAGGAGGAGACCGGCATCACCGACCTCCCCTCGGTCGTTCCTCTCGATTGGGAGGTCCGGTTCCCGGGGCCCGACGGTCGTGCCTGGCGGCTGCACGCGTTCGCCGTCGAGCTCCCGACCGCGGTCGAGCCGCGACTGAGCGCGGAGCACGACGCGTTCGCGTGGCTCCCGTGGGACGCGGCGCGGGACCGATTCTACTACACCGACAATCGCGAGGCGTTCGACCGCCTCGTCGGCGCTCTCGACGACGGGTCTTCCCCGCCTGGGGCGACCCCGGGGGGCGGTTCGGCGCAAGCCGTGGTCGTCCCGCGTCTCGACGAAGAGCTGTTCCGCGCCGTTCGCGCGGGGCATCACAAGAAGCTCGCCCTCCAGGTCCCGGCCGGCCTCGTCCGGAACGCCCACGACCTCGCCGCGCAGCTGCGCGACGCGGTCGGGGTGCCGGTCGTGGTGGCCTCCCGCGCTTGCTTCGGCGCCTGCGACTTTCCGTCGCCCTCCGAGACCCCCGGTGTCGACGGGCTCGTCGTCCTCGGGCACGCCCCGATCCCGAACGTGCCCCTCGACCGGACCACCTACTTCGTCGAAATGCGCGAAGCGGGCGGCGACCCGGAGACGCTGGCGGAACGGACCGAGTCGGCCGGGGTCCCCCGTCGCCTCGGCCTCGTCGCCTCGGTCCAGCACCTCGATCTGCTCGGGCCGTACGTGGCCGCCCTCGAGCGACGGGGGTACGTGGTCCACCTCGGGACCGGCGACCGGCGGCTCCAGTATCCCGCGCAGGCGCTCGGTTGCAACTACACGAGCGCCGAAGCGGTCGAGACGGACGTCGACGCGTTCCTCTTCCTGGGTACCGGCCGGTTCCACCCGCTCGGGCTCGCCTTCGCGGTCACGAAGCCGGTCTGGTCCCTCGACCCGCTCCGCGGCGCCGTCGAGCCGCCGATCGACCGCGGTCAGCTCGTCCGGAAACGCCAGCTCCTGGTCGCCCAATGCCGGAACGCCCGCCGATGGGGGATCCTCGTGTCCACGTTCGCCGGACAGAACCGTACCGCGACGGCGCTCGCGCTCCAGGCGCGCGCCCGGGCCCGAGGATTCGACGCCGAGCTGTTCGTCGGGGACCGGATCGACCCACGCGACCTGCTCGGGCGCGACGTGGAAGCCTACGTGAACACGGCGTGCCCGCGGATCGCGCTCGACGACTCCGACCTCTACCCGAAGCCGATCCTGACGGTGCCCGAGTTCCGGATGGCGATCGGCGAGGTCCCGCTCGAGCCGTACCAGTTCGACACCTACCACTAGCGGTGGACCGCAACGGCGATGAGCCGTGGGTCGCCTACCCTACCACGCGATGTCGGCGCTTCGGTGGGCCGGACCCGCGTTCCTCGTCCTCGGCCTGGCGCTGGTCATCGCCGCCGTCGTGACGGGATCCGCGCGGCTCGACGTCGTTCTCGTCTTCCCGGTCTTCGTTGGGGGCGCCTCGGTGCTGTTCTTCGGCGGGGTCGCCGCCCTGTTCCTCGGGATCTTCCTCCTCCCGCTCGCGTTCGCGGGGGGCGACGACGAGCCGGAGGAACCGAGCGCATCGCCGGGTCCGACCTCCTCCGGCGGGTCGGGCGGGTTGGTGCTCATCGGCCCCTTCCCGATCTTCTTCGGCTCCTGGAGGAATCCCGGTCGCCGAGCCTATTGGGTTGCCGCGCTGGTCGGCGCGATGGTCCTGATCGTCGCGTTCGCGGTCGCCTGGGCGGTCAGCTGACCGACCGGGCGGCTCGGCGGACCTTCGGCGCCGCGGGAACCGTCGCCGCCAAGAACGCCTCGGCGAGCCGCGGGTCGCCCGAAAGCTCCGGATGGAACGTCAGGCCCCAGACCGAACCCGAGCGCACGCCGACGACCTCCTCGTCCCGCCAGGCGATCGGCTCCGCCTTTCGGCCGACGTCGAGGATCCGGGGTGCCCGGATGAACACGCCCGGGAACGGGGGCCCGCGCAGCCCGGCCACCCGGACCGGCGCCTCGAACGACTCCCGCTGCCGGCCGTAGTCGTTGCGACGGACGGTGACGTCGAGGACGGGGACCGGTTCCGGGTCGTGGCCGCCCGGACTCGGCTCGAGCCGCTCCGCGAGCACGATCAGGCCCGCGCACGTCGCCAGGACCGGCAGGCCCCGCGCGAGGCGCTCGGCGAGGGCGAGCCTAAGCCCGCCCCGGTTCATCATCTCGGAGATCGTGGTGCTCTCCCCTCCGGGGATCACCAGCGCGTCGACCGCCGCGAGCTCCTTCGCGGTGCGGACGAGTCGGACCCCGTCCGGGCCGAGAACGCGGGCGAACGCCGCACGATGCTCCGGCACGTCGCCCTGGAGGGCGAGGACTCCGACGATCGTCACGGGGGGGTGCCGCGCCGGAGCGCGTCGAGGACCTCTTTCGCGCGGTCGATGCGGATCGCGTGTTCCTCGATGAGCTTCGCGACGACCCGGTCAACCTCGTCGGGCCGGGCGCCGGCCATCGCCGCGATGTTCCGGGCGTGGAGGCCCATGTGTCCGCGCTGGATCCCTTCGGTGGCGAGCGCCCGGAGCGCGCCGAAGTTCTGGGCGAGACCGACGGAGACCAGGATCTCGGCGAGCTCGTTCGCGTGCTTCACGCCGAGGAGCTTGACGTTCGCGCGCGCCGTCGGATGGACCGCGGTCGCGCCGCCGATCAAGCCGACCGCGACGGGGAGCTCGATCGTTCCGACGAGGTCGCCGTTCGCGTCCTTCTCGTACGTGGTGAGCGGCTTGACCACCCCGCCGTCGTCCTTCGCGAGGAACGCGGCGTACGTGTGGGCGCCGCTTTCGATCGCCCGGAAATCGTTCCCCGTGGCGACCACGACCGCGGAGACGCCGTTCATGATCCCCTTGTTGTGGGTCGCGCAGCGGAACGGGTCGACGGTCGCGAGGGTGTACGCGTCCAGGATCGCCTCGACGACCTCGGGTCCCGTGGCGTGCTCGGTGGCGAGGGACTTCGCCGGGAACGTCGCCGTCGCCCGTGCCAACCGGAAGATGGCGAGGTTCGAGATGATCCGCAGGACGACCCGCCCGCCGGACAGTTGCGCGACCTCCGGGGCGAGCGCCTCGCACATCGTGTTGACCGCGTTCATGCCCCCGGCGTCGCGCGCGTCAACGAGCAGATGGACGACGAGCATGGTCCCGCGGGGGGACGGGAGGATCCGGACCTCGAGGTCCCGGGCCCCGCCGCCGAACTTGACGAGCATCGGGTCGCGGGCGTTCGCCGCGGCGAGAAGCCGCTCCTTCGCGTCGAGGATCCGGTGGCGGCCCCCCGAGGGGTCGGCGACCCCGAGGATCTGGATCTGGCCGATCATGACGGGCGGCGTCGTGGAGGCCCGGAAGCCGCCCGTGGGCCGCGTCACCTTGGCGGAGTTCGAGGCTGCGGCGACGACGCTCGGCTCCTCGATCGCCATCGGGACGAGGACGTCGCGTCCGTTCACCCGGAAGTTCGTCGCGATCCCGAGCGGAAGGGCAAACGCGCCGACGACGTTCTCGATCATCCGGCCGAACAGGCCGGGGTCGATGCCGGGGGGTAGGTCGTACGACCGCGCCTCCTCGTCGGTCAGCCCCGCCCACTCCTGGATGAAGCGGCGGCGCTCCTCGATCGTCTGCTTGTAGAACCCCGAGATCTCCGACGAACGCTCCATGGACCGCGACCTCGAGGCTCCTACAGCGGGCTCTCCGGCTCGTC
>DAIQBL010000026.1:12530-19715 GCA_036781185.1 Thermoplasmatota archaeon
GAGCGCCTCCCGCTCGCGCTCGGTGCGGCGGCGGAAGTTCTCGAAGTCGGCGTACAGGTAGGTGAACCGCTTCTCCCAGTCCTCCGGGGTGGGGGGCTCCGCACCCGCCGCAGCGGCCGGCGGCGCCGGGGTCGTACCCGCCGGGTCGTCGGAGGGAACGGGATTCGCCATCGTCGTCGGGCGGACCACGAGCGCCGGTTATTTCTGCTTGCCGGGGCGGCCTACAACCCCGGTTGGAGCGCGAGGGTCACGAGGAGCACGGCCCCCGCCGTCCCGAGGCCGATCGCGAGGATCTCCGCCATGCTGCGGTACCAGGTCCGCGTCGCGTAGATCGAGCTGACGATCCCGACGATGGCGAGCTCGGCCGAGCCGATGGCGACCGAGAGCTCGAGCTCGGACAGGATGGGGTAATTGCCGAACAGGAACGGCAACCCGGGCAGCACCCCGCCGATCAGGTAGAACACCCCGATCGTCCCGGCGTGCGTGACCGGTTCGCTCTCCGGCTCCGGTGGGAGCCCGAGCTCGTCCCGCATCATCGTATCGACCCAGAACTTCTTGTCGGACGTGACGACGTCGACGAGGACCTTGGTCTGCTCCTCGGAGAGGCCCCGCGCCCGGTAGATGTCGTGGACCTCCCGGCGCTCCTCGTCGGGGATCTCCTCGACCTCGCGTTCCTCCCGGGCACGCTCGCGACGGATGAGGTCCGACTTGGCGCGGCCCGAAAGGAGCGCGCCGGTGAACATCGAGAGCGACCCCGCCACCGCGGCCGCGGTGATGGTGAGGAACACGCCGGCGTGCTCGATGTGGGCGACCCCGGCGGTCGCGACCGACAGCGAGATCGCGGTGATCACGCCGTCGAGGACGCCGAAGACGGAGTCCTCGAGGCGGTCGGCCCGCCCGGCGGCATGCCCCTCCGCCACGGCTCCGGCCCGGATCTGTTCGACCGTCCGGACGGGGGTCCCAGGTGATGGGCTGGTCATCGCCCGACCGAAGGGGAGGGCGGCATAAGGTCGATGCCCGGGGCCTGCTCTAGGACGTTCGCGGAGCGGTCCCAAGCGTCGACCGGACCGGCCCAAAATTCGGCTCCGACCCAAGCGTTATAATCGAACTCCGGCTCGGTTTTCTCGCCGAGAAATCGGCGATGCTTTCGATGGCGGAACCCGCGATGAATGGGGCCGCCTACACGGCGAGTTCCATCCAAATCCTCGAGGGGCTGTCCGCGGTCCGGCGACGCCCCGGGATGTACATCGGGTCGACGGATACCCGGGGACTCCACCACCTGGTCTGGGAGGTCGTCGCCAACTCCATCGACGAGGTCCTGGCCGGGTGTTGCACCGACATCACGGTCATCCTGCACGATGACGGGACGTGCACGGTCGCCGACAACGGCCGCGGGATCCCGGTCGAGATCCACCCGAAGTACGGGCGACCGGCCCTCGAGATCGTCCTCACGGTCCTCCACGCGGGCTCGAAGTTCGACCGCAACACGTACAAGGTCTCCGGCGGCCTGCACGGGGTCGGTCTCCACGTCGTCAACGCGCTCTCCGAATGGTTCGAGGTCAAGGTCCGTCGCGACGGCCAGACGTACTACCAGCGCTACGAGCGCGGCGCCCCGATCGCCCCGCTGAAGACCATCGGGAAGGCCGAGGGGACCGGGACCGAGCAGCGGTTCAAGCCCGACGCGACGGTGTTCGAGACCGTCGTCTTCGAGAAGGAGACGGTGATGCGGCGCCTGAAGGAGCTGTCGTTCCTCAACCCGCAGGTCGCGATCCACTTCCGGGACGAGCGCGACGGCACCGAGGAGACGTTCCACCACGCCGGCGGGATCACCGAGTTCGTCCTCGACCTGAACTCGTCGAAGGCGACGCTGTTCCCCCAGCCGATCTACCTGCACGCGAAGCGCGACCAGACGGAAATCGAGGTCGCGCTGCAGTACAACGACGGGTACAACGAGACGACCCTCGCGTTCGTCAACGACATCAACACCATCGACGGCGGCACGCACGTCGTCGGTCTTCGGGCCGCGCTCACCCGGACCCTGAACGACTACGCGCGAAGGCGCGGGTTCGTCAAGGGGGACAAGGAGGGGCTGACCGGCGAGGACGTCCGGGAGGGCCTCGCCTGCGTCCTGTCGATCAAGGTGCTCGAGCCCCAGTTCGAGGGGCAGACCAAGGGGAAGCTCGGCAACTCGGAAGTGAAGGGCCAGGTCGAGAGCGCGGTCAACGAGAAGTTGAACGAGTTCCTCGAGGAGCATCCGGCCGTCGCCCAGAGCCTCCTCCTCAAGGCCGTCCAGGCGTCCCAGGCCCGCGAGGCGGCCCGCAAGGCGCGCGAGCTCACCCGGCGGAAGGGCCTCCTCGAAGGCGGGGGTCTCCCGGGCAAGCTCGCCGACTGCCACTCGCGCGACCCGGCCGAGTGCGAGCTGTTCCTGGTCGAGGGCGACTCGGCCGGCGGCACGGCGAAGCAGGGCCGCGACCGCGAGTTCCAGGCTGTCCTGCCGCTGCGCGGCAAGATCCTCAACGTCGAGAAAGCGCGCCTCGACGCGATGCTGCAGAACGAGCGGATCCGCGACCTGATCACCGCCGTCGGGATCGGGATCGGCGACGAGCTCGACCTGACGAAGCTCCGCTACCACAAGATCATCATGATGACGGATGCCGACGTCGACGGCTCGCACATCCGGACGCTCCTCCTCACTCTGTTCTACCGGAAGATGCCCGAGCTGATCCGGGAAGGCCACGTCTTCATCGCCCAGGCCCCGCTCTACCAGGTCACGAAGGGCGCGAAGTCGTCCTACGCCTTCTCCGACGAGGAGCGGGACAGGGCGATCCAGGAGCTCGGACCGAAGGGGGTCTCGATCCAGCGGTACAAGGGGCTCGGCGAGATGAACGCGGAACAGCTCGCCACGACGACGATGCACCCGGGGAGCCGCACCCTCCTCAAGGTCACGGTCGAGGACGCCGCGCGCGCCGACCAGCTGTTCTCCGTCCTGATGGGCGAGGACGTCGAGCCGCGAAGGCAGTACATCCAGGACCACGCCGTCGAGGTCACGAACCTCGACATCTAGCGGAACCCGGACGGTCCCGAGAAGGTCGTATGACCGCGGTCGGAGGAGGTGCGTTCTCTTGGCGCCCGAGATGGCGTCGGCGCCGGTCGACGCGCGGCGTTTCTTCCTCGGTGGCCGGGTCGGTCGCCGCGACGCTCGTCGTCGCCGGTCTCGCGCTGTTCTATCTGGGGACGAGCGTCTTGGTCGACTCGTCGCCTCGCATCGAGCTCTGCGGCGGCAGCCTAACGGACGTGGCGATCCGGTACTCGGGCCCCGAGTCCGGATTCCTCTCCTTCTACTACGGAGTCCAGCCCGCGATCTGCTCCGTGGAGAAGGTCGCGCCGTTCTCGGACGTGGGCGCTGCGTTGTTCCTCCACAACGACGACCGAGGTTCCGCCCACGTTGTGACGAGCCTCCGGATCGACGCTCCGTTCGTCCTCCTCGCCGTCGCTCCGCCGCTGCCGGTCGCGGTCCTGTCGGGGGGCAATGTCAGCCTCGAGCTGACGCTGGAGGCTCCGGGGTCGTCGGGCGATTTTACTCCCGCCGGGGCCCTCACGGTCGATTGAGCCCACCGGACCGGCCGGGCCCGTGCCTCGGCAGGCCCAACGACCGTCGCCGCTCGGGGCCAGTGTTTAAGCCGTCATCCTCTGGTTTCGCTCTCGGAGGCCGAGATCGAGCGCGATGGCGAGTTCCCCAACGCTCGCGGACGTGCTCGCGGTCCTCGGCGATCGCCCGGACCGGCCACCTCCGCACGCGGTCCAGCATGGGGCCGCCGGGACCCTCCTCTCCCTTCCGATCCCCCGCGACGCGGGGCTGGCGTGGCGCGGCATCTGGATCCGGCCGGATGGTGTCGATTTCCTCGGGCCTCCGTCCCCTCCCTCGGGCCTCAGCCGGTCGTTCCACCTGACCGGAGATGCCGCGCAGCTCGTCGACGTTCTCGCGGAGGCGACCCGGGCCTACATCGAACTCGCCGAGTCGATCGACGAGCGGCTCACGAAGCTGCAGGCGAGAGGCCGGGATGCCCCGAGCTCGGTCCTCTGGGAGCTGCAGCGCGAGGTCGCCGGGCTTCGGGCCCACCTGGGCCGGGCGATCGTCGTCGCCGCCGAGATCAGCGGCCCTTCGATCCTGCGATTCCCGGGCGCCGAGACGGCGGTCGGCGCGGTCGTTCGCGAGGTCGACCGGGCCCGGGAGCTCGCCTCGGCCGTCCAACAATCGGTCTCGGACCTCATCCTGCTGCGCAGCGCCGACGAGGCCAACCGGATCGCCGAGTCCGCGAACCAGCTCGCCAAGACCTCGAACCGGATCGCCGAGCTCGCCAACATCTCGAACATTCGCATGCTCGGGCTGACGTACATCGCCCTCGTCATCGGGATCGTCGGGGCCGTCGTCCTGATCCCGAACACGGGGGCGACGATCCTCGGCATGCCGTCCGCGGCCTGGGTGCCCGGCGTTTGGGTGGACGCGATCCTGGTCGTGCTCGGCATCGTGCCGTTCGTCCTCGTCTTCTCGCAGCCGTGGATCCGACGAATCCTCCGCGACCTCGGCCCGGCCGAGGGCCGGGCGGTGGAGGGGGTCGCCGACCTCCCCGAGCTCGCGGTGGAGGGGTCGGTCCGCGGAACCCGCGGGCGAAACGACTTGTAACCGACGTTCGTTCGCACCTCCGGATGGCGCCGAGCGAGCCGGCTCCCACGGTCTTCCGCGACGCGCTCGTCGTCACGCAGGACGCCGAGCGCCGGGTCGTCCGGGCCGATGTGCGGGTCGAGGGCGGCCGGTTCGTCCACGTTGGACCCGGCGCGCCTACCGAAGGGGCCACGGTCGTCGATGGCCATCTCTTCGCCATAGTACCCGGGTTCGTCAACGCCCACACCCACGTTGCCATGGCCCCGCTCCGCGGACTCGCCGACGACCGGGACCTCGGCGGATTCCTCGAGCGCCTCTTCGCCGTGGACGCGAAGCGCACCGAGGCGGACGTCGAGGCGGGCGCCTATGCGGGTGTGGCGGAGATGCTCCTGGGCGGAACGACGTCGTTCCTCGACCTGTACTATTTCGAGGACGCGGTCGCCCGAGCCGTCGATGGCCTCGGCGCCCGCGGGTTCCTCGGATGGGCCGTCCTCGACCCCGACTTGACGACGCAGAAGGGGGCCCCGCTCGACAACGCGGCGGCGTTCATCGGACGGTGGCGGGACCACTCGCGGGTCCGGCCGCTGGTGGCCCCGCAAGGGGTGTACGTCTGCAACGAACGCACCTGGCTCGGGGCGAAGGAGCTCGCCGAACGCGAGCGAACTCTCGTGCACTACCACCTCTCCGAAACCCGGCGGGAGGTCCACGAGCACGAGTCGAAAACCGGCCTGCGGCCGCCGCTGTGGCTCGACAAGATCGGATTCCTAGGGCCAGGACAGGTCGCCGCGCATGGCGTCTGGCTCACCCGACGCGAGATCGAGACGCTCGCGAAGGGGTCGGTCGGCGTCGCGCACTGCCCGAGCTCGAACATGAAGCTCGCCACGGGCGGCGTCGCCCCGGTGCGGGAGATGCGCGAGTGCGGCGTCACGGTCGGCCTGGGAACCGATTCGGTGGCGAGCAACAACTCGCTCTCGATGCTCCGAGAGATGCACATCGCCGGCCTGCTCCAAAAGCACCAGACGTGGAACGCGGCGGACCTGCCGGCCCAGGTGCTCCTCGACATGGCGACGGTGGACGGGGCGAAGTTGGTCGGACGCTCCGCGGAGCTCGGCTCGGTGGAGGTCGGAAAGAGGGCCGATTTCTCGCTGGTGCGGCTCGACCACCCGACCCTTCTCCCCGCCCGCCCCGAGGCAATCGTCTCCCACCTCGCCTACTCGGCGAGCGAGGCGGCGATTCACTCGGTCTTCGTCGATGGGGAGTGCGTGGTCCGCGACCGCGAGCTCGTCCGCCGACCGTGGGAACCGATCCGCGCGGCGGCCGAGGCGGCTGCCCACTCCCTCTGGCCGGAACGGTGACCCCGACCGGATCGCCGACCGCCGCCTCGGCGGGTCGGCCCACGGGCGGAGGCGGGGCACTGGTCCCCATCCCCCGACGCTACTGAGATTCCGTGGCCAACGTACTTCCCCTCGGACGGATTCGCGGGGTTGGGTGGCTCCGATTCGATCTCACGGATCCGGTCCCGCGGCCGAGCGCCGCAGTCGGGACGACGTGACGGAAGGCGGCTTACCTTCCCGTCTTAGGAGAGCAACGTGAGAGCGAAGCGTGTGGGTCTGAGCCTGGGTCTGATCGCGGCGGCATTGGCGTTCTTGATGGCGTTTCCCCTGCCGGCCGCCCTCGGCGCTTCGAGCCAACTCGTCTCGTCCTCGGCGGCGAAGCCCGGGGCGCTCAACGAAGTGGGCCGGGCCGTTGGCCCCACGGATCTCGCCCCCACCCGTACGACGGCGGAGTTCGGCGGCGTGGTGACGCCGCCCCGGGCGGCGACCCTGCCGTCGGGAGCTTCCCACTTCGCGGGCGTCCCGGCGTTGGCGCCGGCCCACCCGACCTCACCGCAACTTCTGAGCAGCTTCGCCGGGATCAACTTCGCCAGTTCCGGAGGCTTCTATCCGGCGGATGCCCAGGTCGCGCAAAACGGAAGCTACGTGTTCGAGATCGCCAACGAACACGGCGCGATCACCTCCACCTCCGGTGGGACCGTCTACAGCACGTTCTCCACGACGACGTTCTTCGGATTGAATGCGTCTCACAGCGTCGGAAATCCGCAAGTCCTCTACGACCTGCTCTCCCGGCGCTGGATCGTCACCGCCGAAGACCTCACGACGGATCTCCTCTGGATCGCTGTCTCCCAGAACTCCTCGCCGCTGAGCAGCTACTGGACCTACTACGCCTACTCGCACTTCTCGATGCCCGCGACGCAGTCGATGATCCTGCCCGAGCTCGGCGTGACGAAGACGATGGTCGGGCTGTTCTTCATCTCCTACAACGCGACCACCGGGCACGACTACGGGTCGATCGGCATCGTGTTCGGCAAGGTGGGGCTCCTCGCCGGCACGCTCCATTTCATGTCGTTCGGCTTCCTCGGTTCGTATCCCGTGATCCCCGCTCGGGACGTCACTGCGAACCACACCGGGCGCGACATCCTCTACGCCGCGAGCACCGGGAGGCCGTCGAACTCGCACGTCCTC
>DAIQBL010000027.1:0-9005 GCA_036781185.1 Thermoplasmatota archaeon
AACCCACCCGTTTTCGCAAGGTCCTAGGTCTGGCCCAAGGAAGTCGGATCGCTCAAGCCATGGCACCCGAGGGCGCTTATCCGTCGTCATGGAATGCGGCTGGAGGACCAATCGTGAAGCCGGAAGAGCTTGCCGAGTTGATGCAAACTCTGGACGATGCATGGAACGCCGGGCCCAGTAGCAAGCTCTGGGAAACGTTCCGGAAGCGGCACACCGACGACGTCGCGGTCTACTGGCCGGGGCAACCCGAGCCGACCCGAGGGAGGCACAATCACGACTTGGAGGCCGTGGAGTTCTTCAAGACCTTCCCGGACAACCATCTCATCAATCGCCCGTACAAGATCTTCTTCGCGTCCGGCAATCACACGTGTTCGGTGGCGGATTTTTCGGGGACCATGAAGGGCCCGATGAAGATGGGCGGAACGACGATCCCGGCGACCAACCGGAGCTTCAAAGTCGAGTTCTGCACCTTGGCCACTTGGAACGACCGTGGAGAGATTGTCGAGGAACGGCTGTTCTACGACCTCGTCGGGCTCATGAAGCAGATCGGGCTCGGCTAGAAATCCGGCCCGCCCCTTCCCGGATTGGCAAGAAGGGTTCGCGGGGGCGAGCGGACGCGCCCCTTCTGTAGTCTACGAAAGCCACCCGTTTTCGGAGCGTGGGAAACGCCCTGACCCGGACCCGTTTCCGCTCCTCCGGCCCGCCGCTTAACCGCGGGGAGCGGGGTCCGGACGCTCCCGATGGCGTCCGCGGCGATCCCTCCCATCTCGATCGAACGGTGGCGGTCGACCCGGTTCGGGTCGGCGGCCCCGACTCCGTCCGTCCGTCCGGTCCGGCCTCGGGCTCCGGCGCGTCCGGCGCCGCTGCCGCTCCCGGACGCGCCGGCGATCTTCCCGTGGCTCGCGCCGACGCTCGCCCCGGGCGAGGCGACGATCTGGGCCGGCGACTCCCGGATCGTCGAGTCGATGCTCGAGCTCCTGTACGCCGGCGTCGCCGCCCGGGGCGGCCGGATCTCGCTCGTCGAGGGGTCGAACCGGTTCCTGCCGTACCGGATCGGGGAGATCGGCCGGGCGCTCGGCGCCGATCCCGGGGAGCTCCTCGAACGGATCCGGCTCGCGCGGGCGTTCACCGCCTACCAGATGGTCGCGATGGTCGACGGCTGGGCGGCCGAGGTCCGGGTCCAGCGGCCGCACCTGCTCGTCGCTCACGAAGTTCCGGAACTGTTCCACGACGCGGAGGAGCTGCCGATCGAGGAGCGCCGTCCGCTCCTCGCCCACGTCGCCCGCACGCTCGGCACGCTCGCGCACCGGACCGGGCTCCCGATGCTCGTCGTCCTCGCGGACGGGATCGCCCGGTTCCCCGGGCTCACCGACGGCGGTCCTCGCCTCCACGACCTCGTCCGCGCCCGCCCGCAGGGGGACGGGGCGATCCTCGAGGCGTACCGCGACGGGCGCCGCCTTTCGACCGTCCGGCGCCCGCCGGGCCAGCTCGGGCTCGAGGCGTTCGGCGCCACGAACGACCGGGAGGTGATCGCATGGGACGGACCGTCCCGACCTATCGTCAGGCGCTCGAGGAGCGGATGAAGCGGTGGGACGCCTTCGGGCGTCTCCTGACGAGCCCGGAGGAGCGCGAGGCGTTCCGCTCCCTCGTCACCGCGGCGCGCCGATACGCCGCCCAGGCGACGTACGTCGGAAGCCCGGACCTCCTCGAGTCGATCGTCCTCGCGATCCTCCTCGACCTCTCGGTCCGGATGCCGAAACCCGCAGCGTCCTCCTCCCGAACTCCGGCGTGAACCCTCGAAGGGCTCGTGCCGGACGGCTGGATCCTCGACGCGACCGAGGCGCCGGACGGCGCCCACCTCCACCTCTGGGTGAAGGACGAACGGACCCGGCGCGTCGAACCGATCTCGGTCCCGTACCGCCCGCCGTTCCTCGTCGACGGGCCGCGGCGGCTCTTAGAGGAGCTCGCCCACGACCTCGACGACGACCCGGACGTCGCCGGCCTCGCCTGGCGGAAGGAGGTGACGACGTTCTACGAGACGAAGCCGCGGCGCGTCCTCGCCGTCACGGCGACGCGAAACGACGCGCGCCGCCGCCTCGCGGGCGGGATCGATAGGCGCGGCGAGTACCGGAGGTTCCTGCTCTACGACGTCGACATGACGCCGGGCCAGATGTACCACCTCGCCCACGGGACGTACCCGTTCGCCCCGGTCGACCGCGATTCCGGCGCCTTCGTCGCGACGATGCCGGCGGAGGCGACGGACGTGCCGGCGCCGCCGCTCGTCGTCGCTCCGTTCGCGGTCGAGCTCGTCGGCCACCGCCGCGGCGCCGTCGTCCCTGCGGACCCGCGCCTCTCGGCCGTGCGGCTCGGCGACGCGCGGATCGAGGGGGAGGAGCCCGAGCTGTTGCGGGCGCTCTCGACCGAGCTCGACCGGCTCGACCCGGACGTCCTCCTCTCCGACGACGGCGACGGGTTCGACCTCCCGTGGCTGTACGAGCGCGCGCGCGCGAACGGGCTCACGCCCCGGACGTTCTCCTTGGGCCGGCTCCCCGCGCCGCTCGTCGCGACGAGCGGGGCGCGGACGTTCGTCAGCTACGGGCGGATCTACCACCGCCCCGCCGCGTTCCCGCTCCCCGGCCGATTCCACGTCGACCGGGAGAGCTCGTTCGTCTACGACGACGCCGGCATCGACGGGCTCGTCGACGCGGCGCGCCTCTCGCGGATATCGCTGCAGACCGTCGCCCGGCAGTCGCCGGGGACGGCGTTCACCGCGATGGAGATCGCGCAGGCGCTGCGCCTCGGCGTCCACGTGCCGTGGAAGAAGAACCGGCCGGAGTCGTTCAAGTCGGCGCGCCGGCTCGTCGACGCCGACCGAGGTGGGGTGATCCTCGTGCCGCCCCCCGGCGTCTTCGACCTCGTCGACGAGTTCGATTTCGCGAGCCTCTACCCGCACATCATGGTCCGGCACAACCTCTCCGCCGAGACGCTCGAGTGCGCCTGCTGCCCGGACAGCCCCGAGCGCGCCCCGGGACTCGGCTACCGGTCGTGCCAGAAGCGCGTCGGGCTGATCCCTCGGACCCTCGGGCCGCTCCTGGCCCGCCGCCTCGCCTGGAAGCGGGACGCCGCCAACGCCGACCTCCCCGAGGTCGAGCGCCGGAAGGCGTCGCAGCGGGCGAAGATGCTGAAGTGGGTGCTCGTGACCGCCTTCGGCTACCAGGGGTACCGCAACGCGCGGTTCGGCCGCATCGAGTGCCACGAGGCGATCAACGCCTACGCGCGCGACCTGATCGCCCGGCTCGTCCCGGTCGCCGAGGCGGCGGGGTACCGGGTCCGCCACGGCCTCGTCGACTCGCTCTGGCTCACGCCGGTCGACCGGGACCATCCGCCGGACGGGCCCGCGTTCGCCGAGTCGGTCAGCCGGACGTTCGACCTGCCGCTGAACTACGAGGGCCGGTACCGCTGGATCGTCTTCCTCCCGACGGTCGAGGGGGACGTCGGGGTGCCGAACCGGTACTACGGCCGGTACGAGTCTGGCGAGTTCAAGCTCCGCGGCATCGGGCTCCGGCGGCACGACACCCCCGAACTCGTCCGGCGGTTCGAGACCGAGCTGCTCGCGATGCTCGGCCGGGCGACCTCGGCCGACGAGGTGCGGGCGCTCGTTCCCCGCCTCCTCGCGCGCGCCGACGCCTTTGCCGACGCGGTGCGGACCGGCACGTGGCCGCGCGAGGAGCTCCTGATCGCCCACCGGGTCGCCCGCCGGGCCGAGGAGTTTGTCGCGTTCACCGACACGACGGCGGCGCTCCGGCAGCTGCAGGACGTAGGGGTCGAGCGCGGACCGGGGGAGACCGTCCGCTACCTCGTCGCCGACCGGCGGTCGCGCTCCTGGCGCGACCGGGTCCGCGTCGCCGAGCGCCTGACGGGCGACGAGCGGTACGACTCGGACGCCTACCTCGAGCTCCTCGCGCGGTCGGCGGAGACGCTGTTCGTCCCGCTCGGCATCGACCGGGCGCTCCTCGCCGAGCGCTGGCAACTGCCCGAGGCGCCGGCCCGGGACCGGTACCGCTCGGTCGAGTCCGGCGCCCAGCGCCGGCTCGGCGAGAGCTCGGCGCGACCCCCGCGCCCTAATGAACGACCGCGGGTTCGGACCGCTTCGTGGGAACGCGGGCACGCCGCCCGAAAAACGTCGTTGAGCCGTTGGGTGCGGGAGAACGCGCGGGCCTCGAAGCCCGTCTCGCCCAGCTGAAAGCGATCTCGGAGAATCCGGCGACGCCGAGCGCCTTCGACACGACGGCGCTCGCGCTCGGCGACTCCGATGCCCGGATTCGCCGGGCCGCCGCATGGACGCTCGGCGCGATCCGCGACGTCCGCGGCCGCGCGCTCCTCGAGGCGGCGCTGCGCGACCCGGACGCGCCGGTCCGCGGGACCGCGGCGGAGTCGCTCGGCGCCCTCGCACTGCCGAGAAGCCGGGAACCGCTCGAGGCGGCGCTCCGGGACTCCGAGCCCCGGGTCCGCACGCAGGCGTGCTGGGCGCTCTGGGCGATCCACGACCCGGCGTCCCGGGCCGCGCTCGTCCCGCTCCTCGACGACGCCGACCCGTCGGTCCGGTGGAGCGCGGTGTCGGCGATCGGTCGGTTCCCGACCGAGGCGGCGTTCCCCGCGCTCGCCGAAGCGCTCCGCGACGCCCACGACCGCGTCCGCCGGGAGGCGATCCTCGGGCTCGGCCGGCTCGTCGACCCATCGATTCCGACGCTCGTTCGGCCGTTCCTCTCCGACCCGGCGCGGCGCGTGCGCGTCGCCGCGGCCGTGACGCTCGGCCGCCGGAAGGACCGCGACAGCGTCCCGGCGCTGCTCGACCGGCTCCAACGCGACGAATCGTGGGTCCTCCCCGGCGTGCTCGTCGCGCTCGGCCGGATCGGCGACCCGTCGGTCGCGCCCCAGCTCGTCGGCGCCGCCACCCGCGCCGAGGCGTGGGTGCGCGTCTGCGCGATCCACGCGCTCGGCCTGCTCGCCGTGCCCGAGGCGCTTCCCGTCGCCCGCGAGGCGCTCACCGACCCGGCCTGGGCGGTGCGCGGGGCGGCGGCGGACTGCCTCGCTCGCGTCGGCGGGGCCGACGACCTGAACCGGCTTCTCGAGCGGCTCGAGGACGAGCACCCGTGGCCGCGCCGCGGCGCGCTCCACGCCATCGGCCAGCTCGGCCTCACCGCCGCCGCGCCCCGTGTCCGCGAGGAGTTGAAGCACCCCGTCCCCGAGGTCCGCCTCGCGGCGGTCTGGGCGCTCGGCTGCCTGCGGGACGACGGCGCGAAGGAGGCGCTCGTGCAGATGCTCCGCTCCCTCGGGCCCACGCCCGGTGATGCCCACACGATCACCGAGGGGGACGGCGGCGTGAAGCTCCTCTCCGACGCCGAGGGTCGGCTGTTCGACGCGACGGTCCAGGCGCTCTCGCGACTCTCGCAGGGCGAGGGGGACCCGGTCGTCCTCCGGGCCGTCGCGGACGCCCGTGCCCGGGTCCGCGACGACGAGCTCGACCGCCCGGTGCGGCTCCCGACGTTCGAGGAGACCCGACCGGCCGGGTTGACGCTCCGCCAGCTGTTCGACGGCGTGCTCGCCGCCGCCGACGACGACGAGCTCGGATGCTGAGGCAGGTCGAACGGGGGGACATCCCCGTCTTCTTCGAGCTGATGAGCCGGGAGTTCCCGGAGGAGAACGCGGTGTACGGCTGGCACGCCGAGCCGTTCTACCGGATCGTCGGGAAGTTCTGGCGGCCGTCCTACCGACTCATCCTCGGGCTGACGAACGCGGTCGGACGCCCGCTGTTCCGGTTCTTCGTCCTCGACGTGGACGGGACGTACGCCGCCTCGGCGATCGAGACGTTCAGCTCCCGCCTCGCGTACGTCAGCAGCGTCGTGGTCGCGCCGGAGTACCGACGCCGGGGGTACGCGAAGCGCGTCCTCGGCGCGTGCCACGACGCAGCGGTGCGACGAAAGGCCCGGTTCGTCGCCCTCGACGTCCTCGACCCGAACACCGGCGCGGCCGCGCTGTACGACTCCCTCGGGTATCGGACGGTCAGCCACGCCTCCCATTTCGTCCGGGGGACGCTCGGGGACGTCGGCCCGGCGCCGGTAGCCCCGTCGGTCCGGCCGTACGCGAAGCACGATGCCGAAGCGCTCGCCGAGATCGCCCGGGTCTACACGCCGGCCGCTCGTCAGGAGGTGCAACCCGTCGGGCCCTGGCAGTTCAGCGTTCCCGGGGCGGTGGTGAACGCCTTCGACTCGGAGACGATGGCCTGGGTGATCGACCATGGCTCGGGACCGGTCGGCTGGACGAGGGCCAGCGCGAGCCCCGTGATGGACGCGGGCCACCTGACGGCCCCGGTGATCGCGCCGGACGCCCCGACGGCGGAGGTCGCCGAGCTCCTCGGCACGGCGCTGGCCTGGGCGAAGGCCCACGGTTCGACCCGAGTCGTCGCCGAGGTGCTCGACGAGAACGTCCGGGCCGCGGCGGCGCTGCGGGCCGCAGGGTTCGAGGTGGCGTACGGCTCGCGAACGCTCGCGCGCCCGACCGGCGTCGCGTGAGCCCCGGCCGGATCGACCGGGCCTCGACGTCTACCTGTTGCCCGCGGTCGTCGGCGGCGGGCTCGGCGACATCGCCGAGGTCCTCGACGCCGGGCGGGTCCTCCGTACCGCCGGCTTTCCGACCCTGCTCTACCGGGCGGCGGGCCGTGCGATGCCGCGCGACGTCGACGGACCGTGGGACGTTCGAGGGATTCGGAGGTCGACGGCGCTCGCCCCCCGGGCGCCGCGGGCGCTGACGGTGGCCCCGAACTGGGGGGTCAGCGCCGCCCCGGACCGGAGGGGGCCGCTCGGGCGCGGAGGTCCGTGGGCGGTGGAGGCCGACGAGATCGAGCGGGCGTACGGACGGGAGCGGACGATTCACGTCAGCCTGGAGGAGTTCGCGCGGACCCTCACGAGCGTCGAGGAGAACGCGGAGCGGTGGCGCGAGGGGGGACGGACGGCCCGCGAGGTCGCCCGGCGGCGCCGGACGGCCCGGTTCCGCAGCGACTCGGCCCGCTTTCACCGGGAGTTCCGGCGGTTCCGGGGGTTCGACCGCCCGAACGTCCTCCACCTGTTCCAAACGTTCCGTCCTCGGAACGCCTTCTCCCGGGAGTTCCCCGAAGCCGTCCAGGTCGGACCGATCTGGCCGGACCTCGGCGCGCGGCGGGGACGGCGCGCACGCGCGCCCGAGCAGTGGGTGTGGTACGCCAGCCCCTCGTCGTCGACGAAGTTCGTCGAGGCGATCGACCAGGGGCTCCGAGGCACCCCGGTCCGCCGGGTGCGGGTACGCTCCCCGCGCGAGCTGGCGGTGCCCCCGAATTCGGCCGTGCGATGGTCGGTCGAGCCGCCCCAATCCCCCGCCCAGTGGCGGGCGGGCTTTGCCTCGGCGTCGGTGCGGATCGTCACGGGGAGCCGGACGCTCCTGGAGGCGCTCGCCCTCGGCGGTCCGTTCCTCTACTCCAACGGGGTGCTCGGGGACGGCCGGCGGAGACACCGCCATCGGCCGGAGAAGATCCGGGCGCTCCTCGACGGTTGGCGGGCGAGAGGCGCCGCGACGTCCGTGCTGCGCGACCTCGAAAGTTTCTCGCGCGGGCGCCGGATCGCCTCGGTCGTCCGAGCCGCGGCGACGGAATCCCGGTGGACCCGCCGATTCCCCCGGACCCCGCCCGTCGACGGCTTTCCGGCGTCCCGTCGGGACGGGGGCGTCTACCTGACCCACGTTGGCCAGGCGTTCGCGGGCGGGTCGGAGAGCTCGTCGGAGCTGGTCCGGCGGCTCCGGGCCGAATCCGCGGTTCCGGGTTGACGTCAGGTCTATGACCGAGGAGTCCCATCCTCGGCCGATGGCCACAGACGGTACGGCCACCACGGCCCTTGCCCGAGCCCTGATCACGGGCGCCTTGCGGGTCCGCCCCGGCGAAAACGTGGTGATCGAGACGTGGAACCACACGCTCGAGTACGCCCGCGCCTGCGTCGTGGAGGCGCGCCGGATCGGCGCGCGCCCCCTCCTGTGGTTCGAGGACGAGCCAGCGTACTGGCGGAGCATCGAGGAGGCGCCCTCCGTCAAGGGGTGGGCGAAGCCCGGCGAGCACGAGTGGGCGGCCCTCGAGAAGACCCAGGCCTACGTGTTCTTCCCGGGCCCGGCGGACCGGCCCCGCCTCAACCAGCAGCCGCCGAAGCGCAACGAGGAGCTCCTCGCCTACAATTCCGACTGGTACCGCCGGGCGAAACGCGCCCGCCTTCGCGGCGTCCGTTCCGTCCTCGGCTACGCCTCCGACGCCCAGGCCGAGCGGTGGGGGGTGTCGGGCGTCGCCTGGCGCGACCAGCTCCTCCGCGCGGCGACCCAGGCCGACCTCGAGGCGATCCACGCCGACGCCAAGCGGGCGGCCCAGAAGCTGAAGGCGGGCACGACGCTCCGGCTCACGGCGCCGAACGGCACGGACCTCACCCTCAAGCTCCGGCATCGGACCCCGTGGGTCGACGACGGCTCGGTGACGGCGGAGGACCTCGCCATCGGGGCGAACATGACGGTCTCGCCGCCGGGAACCGTGCTCGTCGCCGTCGACGAGAAGAGCGCCGACGGGATCGCGATTGCCAACCGGCCGAGCTACCTCCGTCCCGGTCGCGTGGAGGGGGGGCAGTGGGAGGCGAAGTCGGGCAAGGTGTCGAACATCTGGTACACCGAGGGCCAGAGCGAGTTCGATGCCGCCTTCCAGGCGGCCCCGAAGGGGAAGGACGTCCTATCGATCTTCTCGATCGGCCTCAACCCCGCGCTCGATCCGGGCGTCCCGCAGGTGGAGGACCAGGAGGCCGGCGCCGTGACCCTCGGGATCGGGGGGAACGCCGCGTACGGGGGCGCGAACAAGTGCCCGTTCCTCTCCTGGATCGTGATCGGCGAGGCGACGGTCGCGGTCGACGGGAAGCCGCTGTGCGACCGCGGGAAGCTCCTCTAGCGAC
>DAIQBL010000027.1:9105-19491 GCA_036781185.1 Thermoplasmatota archaeon
CGCCACGTCGCCGTGGCCCCGAACCCGCAGGAGGAGCAGACGCCCTTCTGGCGGTGGTAGGAGTGGGAGCCGCAGCGTCGGCAGCGGATGTGGACGATCTTGCCGCCGCGGCGGGACGGAGTTCCCTTGCCCATCGTTGCCTCCCGGCCGCGCTACGCGGACGCGACCACCATGGGGGACCGGTTCGGGCCGGAGTTCGAGAACGTCGTCATCGGCGGGGAGGCCGGCGAGACGAGGCTCGGTTCTTAACGGTTACCTTTCGGGGTACCGGCGGGACCCGGCCGGCGGTTTGCAGGGCGCCTAGGAGGGCCCCCACGCCGAGCGGACGCCCGGGCCGGACGAGCGCCTTCGCCACCCGCCGGGCCGCGGAGGGCATCGGCGCGCCCAAGGAAATCATCCGGACCGCGTCCGGGCGTTCGCTCGCGAGGACCCCCCAGAACTCCCGCTCGTACCGGGCCACGGCCCAGTGCCGCGCCAGGAGGTCCGCGGGATGGGTGGACGGAACGCCGGCCGCCCGTCGCCGGAGGGTGGCCGGGCTCGCGTCGAGATGGAGGACCCGGTCGGGGGCGGAAATTCGACCGGATTCGAGGTCATGCCGGACCGCGGCCACGATACGCTCGGCGACGGGGCGGTATTCGGGGTGGAGGCGGGCCACCCCGAGCGAGTACGTCGCGGGGCCGACCGGGGCGGTGTCGAGGAGAACGTCGACGCCGTCCGCTCGAAGCCGCTCCGCCGCCCGCGAGCGGCGTCGCTCGACCGCCATCAGCCGGGCTTCGATCGCCGCCAGCTGCGCCGGAGTCCCGAATTCGAGGCTCGGCAAGGGGTCGCCGACCGCGGCCGGCTCCGGGAGAAAGACGAACCCCGCCGCGGCAGCCACGGCGCGACCGACGGTCGTCTTCCCGACCGCGGAGGGACCGACCAAGGCGACGAGACGACCCCGGGAGCTCGACCTCACGCGGCGCCGACCGGCCGAGGGGTCAAGACGGCGGCGGTCGTCGACGTTTTCCCGTCGGCGTCGTCTCGAGGACGTGGCCGGTCCGGATCCGGCGGGCACGCGGTCCGCCGTCGCGCGGTTTCGCGTCCGCGTTCTCCAGACCGACGACCTGGCGGAGGTCGCGCGCGAGCTCGAGCGCACGGAATCCGACCCGGAGGGAGTCGGCCTGATCGCCCGGAAGGGTCGGACCCTACTTGTCCGGCTGGACGACGTTTCGCTGAAGGCGTCGCCGCTGCTCAAGCAGGAGCTCCTCGCGCTCGGTGGAGACGCGGCCCAGGCCCGCGGCGTGGCGGACCATTCCGTCGCGCGCTCGGTGGTGGTTCTCGCCGCGACCGTCGGTCAGTATCAACGGCTTCCCGCGAAACTCGACCGTCAGCCGTTCCACCTCCGGGAGATCGGCCGGGCCGTGGAGTCGGCGATCGCGAACTACTCGCATCGCGCGTCCCGTACCATCGAGGGTCTCCACCGGTCGGCCGTCCTCGGAGGCTACCCGAAAGTGATGGGGGTCGTCAACGTCACCCCGGACTCGTTCTCGGACGGGGGCCAGTACCTCGAACCAGATCGCGCGGTGGCCCGGGCCGTGGAGCTCGCGGGCGAGGGGGCGGCGGTGATCGACGTCGGGGCCGAATCGACGCGCCCGGGGGCCATCGCCGTGAGCCCGGAGGCGGAGTGGAAGCGGCTCGCGCCGGTCCTCGCGAGCCTCCACGGACGGCTCGAGGTGCCGATCTCCGTCGACACCCGGCATGCCGAGGTCGCCGCCCGGGCGCTCGACGCCGGAGCGGACTGGGTGAACGACGTCGGCGGGCTCCGGGACCCTGAGATGCGGAGGCTCATCGCCCGAACCGGCGCGCCGGCGGTCGTCCTCCACATGCGCGGGGACCCGGCGACCATGCAGTCGAACACCGTCTACACTGACGTCCGGGACGAGGTGTACGGCGCCCTCGCCGAGGCGACCGAGCAGGCGATCGCCGACGGTGTGGCGCCCACGAAGCTCCTCGTCGATCCGGGGCTTGGCTTCGGCAAGTCGGCGGAGCAGAGCCTCGAACTGCTCGACCACGTCGGGGAGTTCCGGTCGCTCGGGTACCCGGTCGTCGTCGGCGCCTCGCGGAAATCGTTCCTCGGGGCCGTCACGGGGAAACGCCCCGTGGACGACCGGGTCGACGCGAGCCTGGCCGCCGCCGTGATCGCGGCGATGCGCGGGGCCGAGCTGATCCGGGCGCACGATGTCCAGGCGACCGTCCGGGCCCTCGCGGTCGTCGCGGCCGCGCGGCGGGCCCACGGGGAGGGGGGTCTCGTTCCCCCGTCCCCCGACCCCTAAGGGGGAGCGGGCCTCCCGTTACGCCGGGCTGTTCCCCTCGACACGGGCGCGCTGGATCGTCGGACCCTGCGGCGGGGACGCGAAAAACTTCCCGCCCAGACTGCCCGGCGGCGCGACGTTGCCGGTCACCTCGAGGTCGGCGACCGTGATCGCGTGGCCGGGAAACCCGACGCGGACGAACGCTCCGATGAGGCGGCCGGACGCGAGGGGTGGCACGCCGTCCGGCGGCGTCCCCGAGACCAGCCGGTTGTCCCGAACGACCACCGAACCAATCCCGAACCCGGGCTTCGGCGACGCGTGGTTGAGGACGATCAGAGGTCCGGGGTTCGCCGGCGGCGACGTGAATCCGAACACGTTCTCCGAGATCTCGAGCCGCTCGATGTTGATGCCCGGGTTCGCTTCCGGCTTCAGGTGGACCCCGATCACGCCGCCCGGGACCGGCGGGGCGCCGGCACCGTTCACCACGAACGTGTTCCCCTTCAGGACGAGCTCGCGGATGTGGACCTGCGGCTGGACGAACACCGCCTGCGCCTTCACGGTCGGCAGCGCGGTCGGCTCCTGCACGTAGACGTTCCGTTCGACGTGGACGGAGCCGAGCGCCGAGGCGCCGGTCGCGATCACGTACAGCATCGAGGACTGGGTCTGCTTCTCGCCCGCGCTCGTCTTCGTGATCCGCCAGCGATTGTCGGTGATCCAGACGTTGTCGCCGGTGTTGCAGTCGATCTTGCCGTTGTAGCAGACGTTCCGCTCGACCCAGATGTCGTGCATCGAGCCGCGGCCGGCCTCGAGGTCGACGATCGTGTCGAGGGTGTAGCCGGGCTTGTCCGCGTCGAGGAACCGGTTGTCGGAAATGTGCCAGTTCGAGAACTCCTGGCCGGCGCTCGCCGGCCCGCTCGCGCCGACGAGGATGCCGGTCGCGCCCTGCATCAGCGGGCCGCCCGGCGGGAAGTTCATCTCGTTGTTCTTGAACGACAGGTCCCCGAGCGGGCAGAACAGGTTCGAGTACATCACCGGCGGCGGCCGCTCCGAGGCGACCACTCGGTTCCGTTCGAAAACGAGGCCGCGGCCGTGCTGGTAGACGATGCTCGGAGCGTAGTCGAGGAACGTGCAGTCGAGGAACGAGTTCCGGGCGTTTCCGTACCCCGCGATGGGGACCTTCGGGTTGACGATCGCCGGCGCCGTGAAGACGACCTTCTCGAACGCGCAGTCGGCGAAGACGACCGTGCCGGGAACGGACGGAGCGTCGATGACCTCCACGGTGGCTCCGTTCCCGACGAGGTGGAGTCGGCCCACCGCGGCCGGCAGCCGGGTCACATCGAGCGTGTAACGAGCTCCCGGGTCGAGGACGAGCTCGCCACCGGCTGCGACCCGCGCGCTCAGGTCCTGGGGAACGACGGCGGCCATGCGAAGAATCTCCGGATCCCTTCGTCTCAGACGCGGACGGTACACCTAGATCGCGGCGCGAACGGCTCGACTAGGGCTTCTTCGCGTCCGACACGTCGGGCGGAACGTCGACCTCGAGGACGAGGGAGCCGACGTAGTCGCAGTGGAGGCAATGGTACACCTGCCCGGTGATCAGCCCCGCCTCGAATTGGAGCCGGTCCGACTGGCACTGCGGACAGAGCTTGATCTTCTTACGCTCCGGGCGCCGCCGCATCGTCGTCCTCCTCCTCGTCGACGGAGTCGCCGATCGCGCCGCCGTCCGGTTCCTCACCCTCGGGCAGGACCTCCGGTTCCGCGTCCGGCTCGGGGGCCGAACTCCCGTTCGGCGGCCCGTTCGCGGGGTCGCCCGGCTTCTCCTCCTCGCCGCCGGTGAGGCCCGCCGGGAGGACGAGCGCGTCCTTCACCTCGTCCCCCTCGTCGAGCCGCATGACCCGAACGCCCATCGTGTTCCGTCCCTGGGCGCGGATCCCCTTGACCGCCATGCGGATCGTGATGCCGCCCTGCGTGGTCACGAGGATCTCGTCGTTCTCGGAGACCGGGAGCACGGCAACCACGCCGCCGTTCCGTCCACCGGTGCGGATCGTGCGGACCCCCTTCGCGCCGCGCTTCGTCTCCCGGTAGTCGGACGTGAGCGAGCGCTTGCCGAAGCCCGTGGAGGTGATCGTGAGGAGGAACGGCCGCTCGCCGCGGACGGGCGCCATCGTGACGATGTAGTCGGTCTTCGGGTCCGAGAGGCGCGCGCCGATGACGCCGTACGTCGACCGGCCCATCTCGCGGACCTCGGCGAGCGGGAACCGGACGAGCTGGCCGGAGTGGGTCGCGAGGATCATCTCCTTGTCCTCCGGCGCGACGAGCGCGACGCCGACGAGCTGGTCGCCCTCATCGAGCAGGACCGCCTGGATGCCGTTGGTCCGGATGTTCTGGAACAGCTCGAGGCCGGTCCGCTTGACGAGCCCCTTGCGGCTCCCGAACAGGAGCGACCCTTCCGTCGCCATGTCGCGGAGCGGGAGGAGCGTCTGGACCCGCTCGTTCTCCTTCAGCTTCGGCAGGAGGTTGATCACCGCCTTCCCCTTCGAGTGGCGGCTTCCCTCCGGGAGCTCGTACGCCTTCAGCTGGTAGACCCGGCCGAGCGTGGTGAAGAACAGTACGTTGTCGTGCGTCCGCGTCGCGAACGTCTGGATGACGTAGTCCTCCTCCTTGGTCTCCATCTGGACGAGGCCGCGGCCGCCGCGCCGCTGGCGGCGGTACTGGTCGAGCGGGAGGCGCTTGATGTACCCGTCCCGGGTGACGAGGACGACGACGTCCGTGTCGGGGATCAGGTCCTCGAGCGTCCGCGCCGTGAACTCCGGGACGATCTGCGTGCGGCGGGCGTCGCCGTACGTTTCCTTGAGCAGCTTCAGCTCCTCGCCGATGAGCAGGTCGAGCTCCTTCGGCGAGGCGAGGACCTCCTTGAGGCGCTTGATCAGCGCTTCCTTCTCGGCCGCCTCCGTCTGGACCGTCTCGCGCTCGAGCGCCGTCAGGCGGGCGAGACGCATGTCGAGGATCGCCTTCGCCTGCTCGCTCGACAGGAGGAACTTCCCCATCAGCGACTGCTCGGCGGCCGGGACGTCGCGCGACCTCCGGATGATCTTGATCACCTCGTCGATGTGGTCGATCGCGGTGAGGAACCCCTCGAGGATGTGGAGCCGCTCCGTCGCCTTCCGGAGGTCGAACTCCGTCCGCTTCGTGATCGTGCGGCGGCGGTGGGAGAGGTGGGCCTCGAGGAGGCCCTTGAGCGGCAGCACCCTCGGCTGGCGGTCGACGATGCAGAGATTGATCACGCCGAAGCTCGTCTCGAGCGGCGTGTGCTCGTAGACCCGGTTGAGGACGATCTCCGCCGGGGCGTCGCGGCGGAGCTCGAGCACGACCGACGTGCCGTGCCGGTCGGACTCGTCCCGGAGGTCGGTGATCCCGTCGAGCCGCTTCGCCTTGACGAGGTCGGCGATCTGGAGGAGGAGCGCGGCCTTGTTGACCTCGTACGGGATCTCCGTGATGACGATCTCGTCGCGGCCGTCCCGTTCCCGGATCTCGGCCTTCCCGCGCATCCGAAGCGTGCCGCGCCCGGTCTCGTACGCCTCGCGGATCCCGCTCGACGCGGCGAGGAAGCCGCCCGTCGGGAAATCCGGGCCCGGCAGGACCGCCATCAGCTCGTCGAGCGTCGCGTCCGGGTTCCACAGGAGGATCGTGAGCGCGTCGACGACCTCGGAGAGGTTGTGCGGCGGCATGTTCGTCGCCATGCCGACGGCGATCCCGGACGAGCCGTTGATCAGGAGGTTCGGGACCTTCGACGGGAGGAGGAGCGGCTCCTTGAGCGAGCCATCGAAGTTGTCCCCCCAGTCGACGGTCTCCTTCTCGATGTCCTCCAGCATCTCCTCGGCGAGCCGGGAGAGCCGCGCCTCGGTGTACCGCATCGCGGCCGGGGAGTCGCCGTCGATCGAGCCGAAGTTCCCCTGGCCGTCGATGAGCGGGTAGCGGAGCGAGAACGTCTGGGCCATCCGGACGAGCGCGTCGTACACCGACAGGTCGCCGTGCGGGTGGTACTTGCCGAGGACGTCGCCGACCGTGCGCGCCGACTTGCGGAACGCCTTGTCGTGCGTCGCGCCGGACTCCCACATCGACCACAGGATCCTCCGGTGGACCGGCTTCAGCCCGTCCTGGCTGTACGGCAGCGCCCGGCCGATGATCACGCTCATCGCGTAATCGATGTACGACCGGTGCATCTCCCGCTCGAGCGGGTGGTCGCGGACCCGCTCGGTCGGCGGGATCGGAGGCGGCGGGGCGGCGCTCTCGGCGGGCGGGCTCATCGGGCCGCCTCCGAGGTGTGGAGCTGCTCGGCGACGATCCGGTTCGTCTCGTGGAGGAACGCCTCCCGGGTCGTGTCCGGGATCGTGGCCCCGCTCGCGACCTTGTGGCCGCCGCCCTCGCCGCCGACGGCCGCCGCGGCGACCCGGAGCGCGACCGCGAGGTCGAGCCCGCGGCCGACGAGCCAGTTCGTGCCGCGGCCGGAGACCTTGAAGACGGCCTCCGAGTGCGAAAAGACGAGGAGCGGCCGGTTCGGGTCGACGAGGTAGTTCATCGCGAGACCCGCCTGCGTCCCCGCGTACGTCGTGTCCGCGCTCTCGAACCACTGGAGGGCGGAGAGGGAGTTAACCCCACCGTCCTCGAGACGCCGGAGCCCCGCGAGGATCGTGGAGCGCCACGTCGACTCCGCCTCCCGGCCGGCCGTCCACGCGCGGGGGTCCCCGAGCGCGAGTGTGACGCCAAGGTCGGGCGTGCTCGCGCGTCCGAGCGCGTTCTGCCAGTTGGAGAGCTCTTCCGCGTCCACGCCGAGCGAGGGAAGGTAGTACCGCTCGCGCTTCAGGGACTCGCAGAACTCGGCGCGGACCCCCTGCTGGACGAGCTTCTGGAGCAGCGCCTGGTGCAGCGTCCGCTCCCCGTCGGCGTCGAGCGCCGCGGTCTCGTGCTTCGGGTCGAGCCCGAGCCGCTCGAGGAACGCGCGCACCGCTTCGGGGCGACCGGAGAGGCCCTTGACGAACGGGTCGATCGACCGGCTGAGGGCGTCGCCGAGCGTCGGTCCGAACAGCGCGAGCCCGACCCGGCGGGTGACGAGCGAGCGCCGAACGGCCTCGTCGACGAGGGAGGCGTTCAACCCGGAGAATCCCCCGACGTGCTGGCGGTCGGCGATCGCCCCGGAGAGCCCCCACGGGGCGTTGTCCCAGTTGAGCGGGTCGACGAACACCGAGAACAGCCAGCTGAGCGTGGCGGCGCACATCTCCCGCATGCCGTCGACCCCCCAATCGACCGGGTTGACGAACGCGACGTGGTCGGGGAGCTCGGGCGGATGGGGCGCCCCCTCGTACTGGTGGTGGTCGAGGATCACCACGGGGTGGGGGTGGGCCGGGTAGAGGTCGAGCCAGCTCGCGCCGGTGTCGACGACGAGCACCGGTCCGTGCGTGCCGGCGAGGAGCGTCTGCATCGTCTCGCGACGAACGCCCTGGAGAGGCGTGGCGTACGGGGGGTCCCCGAGCCGCTCGAACATCCGGACGAGCGTCGAGGCGCTCGCGATCCCGTCGCCGTCGTAATGGTAGACGATCCGCCACCGGCGCGGGTGGGCCAGGACGAGCTCGCGGGCCCGATTGAACTCCCGGCCGTACGCCGGATTCGCGACGAAACCGTCGGCCCCCGAGGGCATCACTCCACCTGGAGCACCGCGGTGGCGGAGGTGTACCGCCAGTCCTCCGGGAGGATCTTGTGGCGCTTGTAGTACAGCGCGAGCCGCCGGATCCGGGACTCCATCAGGTTGAGCCCCCGGCGGTTGGAGAGGTCCTTCGGGTGGGTCGAGAGGTGGCGCTGCAGGTGAACGACGCGCTTCAGGAGCGCCTGGAGGTCGTCGGGAAGGTCGGGCTTGACGCCCTGCGCGGCGAGGAGCGGGACCATCCGCATCCCCGTGATCGCGCGGACCGACGGGACGCCCGAGGAGTCCCGGAGCATCGTCCCGACCAACGCGGGGGAGACCCCCGTCTTCGCGAGCCGGGTCGCCTCCTCGACCACCTCGGTCTTGTCGAGGGTCGCGAAGGTGGGAGGGCGGAGGGGGTAGGGCCGGTGGGACCCGGCGCGACCCTTCCGTCCGGAGTGGATTCGGGACACGGGCGCGACCACCCGGGTGGCCTACTTAACATTCGCCGGGCGCGCGAAATCGGCTAGGGTTTGGTGCCCCGGGCGACGGCTTCTTCCGGCGGAGGCAACCGGTGAAATCGGGTGTAGATGCCGCCATCGTAGGCGATCTTCACGACTCCCGCGAGGACGAACGGCGCCGCGATCCAGGGCCCCCCGGCCGCGAGGAACGCCCCCGCGACCGGAGCCCCGAGCGCCTGGACGCTCCGGGCGGCCGTCGTGTAGCCGGCGGCCGCCGACCGGTCCTCCGACGGGACCACGGCCTGGGTGTACGACTGGCGGGTGGGGACGTCCATTTGCGACAGCGTTCCGCGGGCGACCCACAACAGCGAGGCGACCAGGAACGACGGCGCCACCGCGACGAGGATCAGGAACACGTTCGACGGAATGTGGCTGAAGACCATGGTGTTGACGAGCCCGAAGCGCCGCGCGAGCGGGGCGGCGAGGACGAGCGACGCCCCCGCGGCGAGGTTGCTCGCGAAGAACACGAGGCCGAGGGCGTCGACCCCCGGGTCGTACCGGCTCGCGAAGTAGTACACGACGAGGCTGTTCACGATCAGGCCCCCGGCGAACGCGTCGACCGAGAACAGAGCGGCGAGGGCGTAGACGGTCGGTCGGCTCGGCGGGGAGAGCGGGGAGGGTCGCTCGCTCGCCGACGTCCGGTCCACGTCCCCGGAGAGGCTCCAATAGCCGGGGATGAGGACCAGTCCGAGCGATCCGTACAGCAGGAGTACCACATCGTGCGGGCCGGGCCACCCTCCTAGTGGGGGGGCGGTCCCGACGGTCTCGAGCGGGCCGGCGGCGAGGGCTCCGAGGGCGATGCCGACGTACCCCGCCAGGTTGTAGGCCGAGTAGGTCAGCGTCCGGTCGCGGGCGGCCGTCGGGCCGGACAGGGCTGCCTGCTCGAGCGCGCCGAGCGGGCTGACGTCGGCGCTCCCGGCGACGATGCCGCCGAGGAGCAGCGCCCCGAGCAGCGCCGCCGGATTCCCGATATCGACCCAGAGGAGCAGCCCTCCGATCGCGAGGGCGGCCGCCGAGACGACGAGGACCGACCGGCGCCGCCAGTGCTGCTCGAGGCGGGGCGCCGCGATCGCCCAGCCGGCCGCGCCGCCCAGCGCGAGTCCGAGGATCCCGCCGATGGCGAGGGAGGAGTAGCCGGCGCCGGCCAGGTCGACCGCGAGAACGATCGAGAGCGCCCCGGCGCCGAAACCACGGACCGTGCGGCTGCCGATGAGGAGCGCTCGGTCGCGACGACCCGCCTGAGAGGGGGAGTCCGAGGGGGCGAGAACGGCCGTCCCTACCGACTCCGGAATGCCCGGCCACCCCCCGCCCGAGACGTCGGCGGCTCTACGCGGGGGCGCCGCCGCCCGGCCGGGTCGGTGCCCTCTCGGCGAGCTTAGCGCGACAGTTCTCGTACAACGCGTCGTATAGCGGGAACTGGAGGCGCTGGTTTTCGTGGTCGTCCTTCGCGATGAGCCGGAACCCGCTCGCGGCCGCCTCGAGGCCCGCGGCCTCGGCCGACTCGCCCGAGCCGCCGTCGGCGACGCGGACGATCTTGGCCAGCTCGTGGAGGGCCGGGTCGTGAAGCCCGTACTTCCGGATGACCGCGTCGAAGCTCACGAACTCCCGGCCGGCCTCCTCGTAGTGGTGGAGTTCCGCGCCCGGCGTGTCGAACGGTATCGCCCCTTCGCGGACCGCCACTTCGAGGACCGAGCCGGCCGGCACGTAGAGGAACTCGGCGGCCGGGTCGATGAAGCGCCGGATCAGCCAGGGACAGGCGATCCGGTCCACCCGGGCCTTCTCACGGGTCACCCATTTCATGGTCGCACTCCCGAGGCGCGAGCTCGGCCCGGCTCATCAATCTGCCCGAGCGGGGCCGAGGGGCGGGCGGGGCGTTTGATCTTGTCGCGTCGAAGCT
>DAIQBL010000028.1:0-18699 GCA_036781185.1 Thermoplasmatota archaeon
ACGAACAACGTGGTTTGGGGCAACACGTTCAGCTCGGCCACGACGACCGCGGCCAACCCCGGCGCGGTCCTCGACAGCTCGTCGCAGAACGGGCTCCAGATGTTCGAGTCGGGTGACCTCGTCTACAACAACGCGTTCCTGACCCCGGTGACGGCGGTGACCCCGCCGTACAACCTCTACACGGGGGCCCCGCAGCTGTGGCTCGACCGCTGGAACGTGACGCCGCAGAGCGTGAACCACGGGCGGATGGTCGACGGCTGGAACCTCTCCGGGAGCATCGTCGGGGGCGCCTGGGAGGGCGGGAACTACTGGGCCAACTACGGAATGTCGAGCAACCCGTGGGGCGTCGTCCCGTACACGGACGGCGGCGGGATCATCCTCGGCGGCGACTACAAGCCGCTCCTGCTCGCCCCGCTGCATCGCATCGTCTTCACCGAGAGCGGGTTGCTCGGGGGAACCTCGTGGTCGGTCACGATCAACGGGTACACCCAGAGCTCAACCTCGACCACGATGACGTTCTGGGAGCCGAACGGACTCTACGCGTTCTCTGTGGCCCATGTGCCCGGCTACACCGTCACGCCGAAGACGGGCGCCGTGAGCGTCCACGGGATGCTCGCGTCGGTGACCCTCACCTACACGTAGGGCCGTTCCGACCAGCGGCGCCCTGTCGGGGCGCCGCGTCCCAACCGTTTCCCGCCGTCGGCGGTGGGCCCGCCGAGCGAGCGATGCTGTCGATAGGCCGCTACGGGCGACCGGAGGGCGGTGAGTCCCGCGGCTTCCGGGTGGACCGTTCGCTCCGAGGGGCCGAAGAAGCGGGGGCTTTCGAGTTTCCGCCCGGCCGGGGCTCACCGGTCCCGCTCGACCGGACCGGGCCAGAAGCGCCCGATCTCGACCAGACGTCATGGCCCGCCGACACGAGGTCGCGGCTGAGTTCGGGCGAATCGAGGCGGAGGTAGACCGAGGGCTTTCCGCCGTTCCCGGCGGCGGACCCATTCCGGACGAGAAGCCAACGCGAATCGACGATCACGGTGGGCGCCCGGAATCGGCTCGAGTACCGGACGTCGACGCCCGCCTCCGCGAGTCGTTGGTGGTGCGCCCGTCGAGGGTCGTCTCCGTCCGTCGGAGGCACGAGCATCCGGATCTGGAAGGCGTTCGACCGCCGACTCCGCTCGGCGAGTTCGCGGTCGACACTCGCCCCCGGGGCGAACCAGGCCGACTCATCCCCGAGGAACCAGACCTCCCCGACCGCGTCCCCGATGAGGTCGAGCAGCCAGCTCGTCGCCGCGGTGGGCGACGCGGTGCTCGCGGCCGGACCCGACGGTTCGTCGGCGGGGGGTCCCCCGTCCGATTCGTGGATGCGCCGCAGCGGGGCCTCGAGATCGGCGGCGAGGGCGGCCGCGCGTTTCCCCGGCTCGAGGAGGGTGTGGAGGATCACGCTCGGATGGGCCGAACGGAACCGCGTGGTGCCGCCGGTCCGGTCGCGCGCCACGAACCCCCGGCGCTCGAGGCGGTCGAGGGCGCCGTAGAGCGCCTGCAGGTTCGTACCGGTCCCCCGGCTCAGTTCGCGCGCACTCTGCGCGCGCCCGCGCAGCAAGAGGCATTCGAGCACCTTCCGGTCGGACGGGGAGAGCGTGCGGTCGAGGTCGAGCAGAGTACGAAGACCCGGCGCCGCGGTGGTTCGGTCGCCCGGTAGGTCCATGGAGCCTTCGTCGGAGCGGCGACGAATGCTGGGTCCGGCTCATAATAGTCACCGTTGGGACTCACTCCCTTGAAGTACCCGCGACCCCACTTCGGCGTGCCCGCGCCTCGTGCGCCGGGCCACATCGGGAAGGTTTCGAGATGACGAGTTGGCGGACGTGGGCCGGGTTCGGCGTCGTGGCGATCATGGTGTTGCTGTTGGGGAGCTCGGTCGCGGGCGCGGTCCGGCCCGCCGTGACGTACAACGTTGCGGTCACGGAGATTGGCCTCCCGGCGGGGACGAGCTGGAGCGCGGTGTTCAACGGCGTCACGAACTCCGGAACCGGCTCCGCCATCACCTTCTCGGGAATCAGCGCCGGCTCCTACTGCTGGAGCGTCACGAACCCCGTCACGGGTACCGCCTCCACCAACCGCTACGTTCCGTACGCCGCGAGCGGCTGCATCTCGGTCCCGAACCAACTGACGGTCTCGGACGTCTACACGACCCAGTACTACGTCACCTTCGGCGTCACGCCGGTCAGCTCCGGCTCCGCCTACCCCGGCACGAACTGGTTCGCCGCGGGCTCGACGCTCGCGATCCAGTCGTCCGCGACGTTCGGCTACACGTTCCACAACTGGGCCGCGACGCGCACCGCGAACTTCGTCCTCGCCAGCGCGACCTCGGCGGCGACCGAACTCACCATCCTCGGCGCCGGGAGCGTCACCGCCCACTTCACGGCGACGAAAGCGGCCGTCTCCTTCACGGAAGTTGGCCTGCCGGCCTCGACGGGCTGGTCCGCGGTCTTCGGCGGGACCTCGTACCTCGGCAGCGCCGCCACCCTGGCCGCGGGCTCTCACGTCCCGGGAAGTTACAGCTGGTCCGTGCCGTCCGTCGCCCACTCCGGCGGCATCCAGTATCAGCCAACGCCCGCGAGCGGCACGATGACGACCCCGTTCCAGACGGGCCAGACCATCGTCTTCGTCGAGCAGTTCAGCGTGACGTTCGCGACGAACCCGTCGTCGAGCGGGACGACGGCCCCCACGGTCGGGTCGGCCTACTACACGAACGGCACGAACATGCCCATTACCGCGTTCAACTCGGGGACGTGGCAGTTCTCCGGCTGGTCGACGGGCAGCACGGCCAAGGTCGGGATCAACAGCAAGACGACCCAGGGCACGAACGCGACCGTGATGGGCTCGACGACCGTGACGGCGAAGTTCGTCACGGGCACCCCGTGCACGACCTGCTCGATCACGTTCTACGAGGTCGGACTACCCGTCGGAACCGGTTGGGGCGTCACGTTCAACGGCACGTTCTACACCTCGACGGCGAGTTCCATCTCGGTGACAGGACAGAAGCAGGCCGGATACTTCACCGCCCAAACCCCCGTCGGGACGGGCCAGTTCGGCGTCCAGTACTACGCGACCGGCACCCCGACGAGCGGGTACTGGTACTTCGGCGAGACCAATTCGTTCACGTTCTCCTACGTGAAGGAGTACTACCTGACCGTCGTCCAGAACCCGAGCTACATCGGGGGCGGCGGACCGACGATCTCGACCCAGTGGGTCAACGCGGGAACCCAGCTCGCGATCAGCGCGATCTCCTCCTCGACGTACAAGTTCGGTTCGTGGACCACGAGCGGCCCGAACCTGACGATCGTGACGCCGTCGAAGGCCGGAACGTTCGCGACCGTCAACGGACCGGCGACCCTGTCGCTCAACTTCGTCACGGCGACTGGCACGCTCCACTTCCAGAGAGTCGGCCTCCCGACGGGGATGACCTGGGGGCTGACGGTGGACAGCCAGCAGTACTGGTCGAGCTCGGCGTACATCAACGTCACCGGCGTCCCCTACGGCACCTACAGCTGGACGCCCGTGACGGGGCTGAACGGCGGTCCGGGCATCAACTGGAACCCCGAGTCGTACTTCGGCCAGGTGGCCACCCCGACGGAGGCGTACGCGCTCGCCGTCTACGCCGAAGCGTTCCAGGTGACGTTCCAGGCGGGCGGCACCGCCGGAGGATCCGTTAGCCCCTCAGGCACGGCGTTCTACTACACCGGCACGGTGCTCCCGCTGATGGCCGAGAACGGGACGAGCGTCTCGTTCACGTCCTGGAGCAAGTCGGTGACGAGCGGAACGATCACGATCGCCACGACGAAGGCGTCGACTACCGTGACCATCGCCGGAACCGGCAAGGTCACCGGCAACTTCGCCTAGCGCGGCCCGAGCGACCCTCGACGAACCCTTTCCGCGAGCGGACGAGGCCTACGCGGGGTACTCCCGGAGCAGCCGTTTCCCCCCGCGAACCGTGAGGTACGTGAGGACCGCCAGCACCAGGCCGACGACCCCGACGGCGCCGAGCAGGAACACCGGATCGAGCAGGAACGTCGGGCCTCCGAACGCCAGCGCGAGCCCGACCCCCACTGTCACGCCGCCGAGAAGGAGCTGAATTCCGGTCGCCGCGAGCATCGGGATCGGGCGAACGAATTGCGGCCGAGGACGTTCCTGGAAGTCCGAGAATCGGGTCGCGAACAGGAGCCCGATCAGCGTCCCCTCGGAGATCCCGACGGTGAGCGTCACGAGCACGCCCGGGATGGACAGCAACGGGGGACGGCTGAGAAGGATCCCTGCGGTCGCCAGGACGAGGCCGATCGGGAGGGAAACGAGGAGCGCCCCCGCCGCCTTGGCGCGGAGCACGCTCCGAGGTCGCACCGGGAGCATGTAGAGGTGGACGAGGCCCCGGCGTTCCTGGCCAAAGGAGGATGCCGCGAGGATCAATCCGGAGAGCCCCGAGACCCAGGCGATGAGCCACAGCTTCACGAACGCGCCAGCGGGACCGGGATTCCCTTCCTGCTCGGCGAGCAGCACGATCCCGATCACGAACGGGAGCAAGAGAACCGGGAGCAGCTCCCGCCGCCGGACGAGCCCTCGCAGGTCCTTGGCGACGATCGCGGACTCCGACCGGTCGAGCCCGACCGCCGCCAGGAACGGGTGGGTGGTGCCGAACTCGTGCGCCTCGAACTCGACCTCGCCGCCGGTCGGTACCCAGTAGCGGGCCCGGGCCCGGGCGGCGAGGTACGCGGTCCCGGCGAGGAGCGCCGCCTGGCCCAGAATGGCCGCGGCGGCGAGCGGAGCGTCGGATCGGAGCACCGCGGTCACGGCATCGGACCCCCAGAGGAACGGGATCGCGAGGCCGACGGGGCCGGAGTCGCTCAACGCCTTCGCGAGCGTGAACAGGACCACCGGGTTGAACAGGAGCTCGAAGACGAGGACGACCAGCAGGAACCCGACCGCCCGCACCACGAGCGTCGCCGAGCCCCGCCGTTTGCCGACCGTCCCCATGCTCTGGGTGAGCGCCCGAAGCACCTCGATCAGCAGGGCCCCCTCGAACAGTCCCGCGACACCGAGGCCCACGGCGAGGAGCGCGACCGGGAGCGCCCCGGCGACGAGCCCGATGCCGAGCGCGACCCCGGCGAGCAAGGCGATCGAGAACGAGTAGAGAGCGGCGAGGGCCGTCGAGGAGGCGACGACGTACTCCTGGCTCGTCACCGGGAGCCAGTTCACCGCGTCGCTCGTGGCGAACCGTGCGCTCTGGGCGAACTCGAACATCAGCCCGCCGACGAGGACGGCCGCGACCCCGAGGAGAGGGACGAACGGGAGGAATCCCGGCAGGAGGCCGGCGACCGATCCCGGCTGGAGGTTGTCGAGGAGCTCGCTGCCGAAGTAGCTGAAGAGGAAGAACAGGCTGAACGCGGCCGCGTCCGCGAGCGCGATGGCGACCGGGCGGCCGAACAGCCCCCGGGGGTCCGTCCCGGCGCGGCCGGAGCGCATCTGCGAGCTGATGAGCACGCGGCTCAACCGGGCGACCTTCCGGAGGTTCGTGGCGCTCCCTCCTAGTGGCTGAGCGCGGCGACGATGTCGCTGATGCCCGCCGTCCCGGTGAGCGACAGGAACACCTCTTCGAGGCCGGAGCCGGGGAGGCCCGCCCGGCTCCGCAAGGCGTCCACCGTGCCAGTCGCGAGGACCGAGCCCTGGTGGACGATCACGATCCGGTCGCAGATCGCCTCCGCGATCTCGAGGACGTGGGTGCTGAACAGGATCCCGACCCCTTCCCGGTGGGCGAGGCTCGAGAGGAGCTCCTTGACGATGCGGGCGGAGCGCGGGTCGAGCCCATTGAGCGGCTCATCCAGCACGAGGAGCCGGGGGCGGTGCAGGAGCGCCGCAATGAGCGCGACCTTCTGCTTCATTCCCTGCGAGTAGCCGCTGATCATCGCGTTCTCGTGGCCGGCGAGCTCGAGCGCGGTCAGGAACGAGCCGACGCGTTCGGCCCGACCGGCCGTCGGGAGGTCGTACATGTCGGCGATGAAGTCGAGATACTCCGACGCCGTGAGGAATTCGTACAGCGACGGGTTCTCCGGGACGTACCCGACCTGACGCTTCAGGTCCATCGACTCCGGCCCGATCGGTCCCCCGAGGACCCGGACCGTTCCCGCATCCGGCCGGACGATGCCGAGGGCGATCTTCATCGCGGTGGACTTCCCGGCGCCGTTCGGGCCGAGCAGTCCGACGACCTCCCCGGACCCGACCCCGAAGCTCACCGAGCGGAGCGCCTCGACGTCCCGGTACCGTTTCGAGACGCCCGCGAACTCGAGCGCGGTCCGGGGCAGGCGCACGGCCGTGGAAGGGAGGGCGACCATCGGAATCGAACGCCCGGTCGGCCGTCGGGTCGTCTGGGCGCTTCCGGAGTGGTCGTTCCCCACTAATATCCGCCTCGGTCCGCGTGGGTCGCGTTCGGCGCTGGTCGGAAGCGACGGCCACGACGCCATCGGCCCCGCGGCCGCCCGGCGCCCATCCCTAGGCCAACGTAACGGGGCGCGGGGGCGGGTCGGCCGAGAGAGTCCGGTGCCTACCCGACGCGTCCGGCCCGTACGACCGGCTTGCCGTCGACCTCGAGGTCGGCGCCGCGCAGCAGGGAGAACAGCTGGAACGGGAGCTTGTTGCGCCCCCCGAGGAACTGGTTCCCCCCGATCCCGAGGAGCACGATCCCCGATTCGATCTCCTCGTACATCGGGACGCCCCGACCCTTCGGGTTCAACCCAATGCTGAGCAGCCCGGGGCGGTCCTTACCCTCCCCGGCCGCCTTGAACCGCTTCGCGATCTCCTCCGCATCGCCCTCGTACTGGAAGCTGACGAGCTTCCCGCCGGAGAATTCCCACCGACCGACCGGCGTCCGGAGGTCGGGCTGGATGTGGGAGAGGTTCGAGGCGAACGTCCCGTCGGCCTTCGACTCGTCGAGGCCGGTCATCACCGTTCCCGCGGGCGAGTTCGTGAGGAACCCGAACGGCCGGCCCATCGCGGCCTTGTCGAGCACGCCGGTCTCGACCCGCACCTCGCGCTTCGCCAGTCCGAGCGTCAGGTCGGTGCCGTTGCGGTGCCGGATTCGGAGCTCGGAGCCGTCCTCGAGCACCTTCGCGAGGTGACTCCCCGTCGCGTACATTCGCTGGGCGTCGGCGAGGCCGGCCGTTGCGATCTTGGTGCGCCACCGGTCGCCGTTGAGCCCGTGGAGCTTCGCGATCGGGTCGGTCGCGAAGGCCACCGACATCCGGCACCCTCGCAGCCCGGCCTTGCGGCCGATCTTGTACCAGTCGGGATTGGTGGCGAACGCGCCTCCGGCGACCTTGTCGGGGAGCGCGTCGACCCGCGGTCGATCCTCCGGTCCCCAGAAGTAGACGAACACGTCCGCGGATTGAAGAGCCGCCCGCTCCGCGGCCGAGATCGCGGACGCCGACTTGGGCCGTCCCTGGCCGACGGCCGACCACCACGCGCCCTCGTCCTCGTAAATGACGAGCGGCTCCGCGCCGAGGCGGCGGGCCTCCTCGACGAACGCCCCGACGTACGGGAGCCCGTGGGTCCAGGTCTCGATGACGACGGATTCGCCCTTGCGGACCTTGAGGTTCTTCCCGAGGGTGGTTCGCGCGAGCAGCGTGTTCGAGGCGGTCACGCCGTCGCAGTTCGCCCCGAGTATTTCTAGCCGGCCCGTCCGACCCGGCCAGCGGGGCGGAGGGGCCGGTGCGGCCCAAGAAGAGGTCACGTTGATAGCCCCCGGCCGTCTCGGGCCCTTGCCGGATGGTCGATAGCTCGACGGTCTTCGCGATCCTGAGCGCGTCGAGCTCCGCCGCCGTTGTCTTCGGCGCGGTGTTCGTCCTCATCCAGCTCCGCCAGAACGCCCGGATCCTCCAGGCGACGCTCAACCAGGCGCAGGCGACGTTCTCGCTCACCGTCCTGCAGCGGATCACCGACGAATCGTTCCCCCGTCGCCGGGCGAAGATGTTCGTTGCGATGCAGAAGTTCCGCGAGACCGACTGGAAGGACGCGTTCGAGTCGCCCGAGGACCTCGAGGTCCGGAACTTCGCCTACCTGTACGAGCTCCTCGGCCAGATGGCCCGGCAGAAGATCGTGGACCTCGAGATCGTCCTCGACTCCCTCCAATACATCGTTGTCCGCGATTGGCAGGTGTTCGAGCCGCACGCCGAGTTTCTCTCGAAGCGGTACGGCCTCGAGTACAACACCTACACGAACTTCCGCTGGCTCGCGGAGGAGGCGCGGATGCACATGGAGCACCGCACCGAAGAGCAGCGGGCGGGCGCCTACCGGGGGCTCGAGCACAAGGCCCGCCCGAAGCCCGCGCCGAAGGACCGCAACTAGCCCCGTCCTCGAACCGACCGGCGGGCCCGCGGGCGATTCGGGGCTCCGAATGCTACATGTGTCCGGTTGGCTACCGGAGAACGGGTCCCCCCGTTCACGGTCGGCCCACTAAGGAGAGAATCGTCGATGACCGTCGATTTCGAGTTTGCGAAAGCCCCCAAGTACCGCGTCGCGTGCCTCCGAGCGAAGGGCCGCTGGAGTCCCAACATCTGTCGCCCGGAGTTCGGGAAGCTCGTCGCCTGGGCGAAGAAGAACGGTTTGAAGACCGGGAAGTGGATCGTCCGGGAGTCCGAGATGGGGAAATTCGAGGCGTGCCTCGAGGTCCGCGGCTCGGCCAAGTCGAGCGGCGGGATCCGGCGGCGGACGTTTCCGGCCAGCGCGGTCGCCCGCGTCACCTTTGACCCAGAGGTCGTCTCGCCTCGGGTCGTTTACCACGGCCTGAACGACTGGCTCCGGTGGCGGAAGAAGGAGGGCGAGGTCAAGTCGGTGCGCTCGACCCGCGAGGTGTATTCCGGCGACCCGTGGACGAACAAGGCCGCGTGGAAGGGAACGACCGTCGAGTTCCTCGTCCGCCGGTAGACCAACGGTCGAATCCACCCGATACCGGCTCCGACCCACGTCCGATCGCCCGTGAGCTCGGAGTCCCTCGCCGAGCCGTCTCCGGAGCGACCGCTTGAGCCGGACCGAGTGTCCCGCGGGCACCGGTTCGGCGCCGTCCGGTCGGGCCCGATCCTTCCTCCGCGGCGGCTGGACGGCGATCCCCCGCGCCCGGAGGGCGCGCGGACCTTCCGCGCCGTCGGACTCGCCCCCCCGGCCGAATCCGGGGCGGAGTGCGCCGAGATAGCGACGGCCGCCGGCTGGACCCTCGCCGCCGTTCGCGCCGACCGCGAGGGTCGCACGACGCTGGTGGCGGAGCGGGCAGTCCGGATGGACCTGAGCGCGCTCGGACGAAATCGGTTGTTCCTGGCGGCCTGCACGGCGGAGTACGTCGCGGCGATCTCCCTGGGGTTCATCGTTCCAAGCTTCGGAGTCCCCGGCTGGGAAGGTGAGATCCTGATCGCCCTCGGAGTCGTCGGGGCCGTCGGCTTCGTCGCGCTCCTCCCCCGCGTCGAATTCTGGAGTCAAGTGGCGGTCGTCCGATTCGTGCCCGCAGATCGGCGGACGGAGGACTCGCCTTCTCCCCGCGCCGGCCCCGAGGGTCCGGTCTACGAGGCTTGGGCCGTGGAAGCACGGAGTCGGAACTGGGAGGTGCTCGGGGACCGGGGAGGGCGCCGGATCCTGGCGACCGTTCCCTCCCCCGACGCCGACTCGGGAGCGCAGCGCCTGGCCGTGCGGTTCGCGGCCGGCCGCGCCTCCGAGGGGCGACAGAATCCTCCGGACGGATTCAAGTAGGGGAACCTCGCGAACGACACTACGATGGACGCCTCCGTCGTGGCTCCCCCGCCGCCGCGCATCCCTCCGCGTCCCTCCCCACCGGCCCGCCTACGCCGGTGGCTCGCCCGTCACCCGCTCGTGCTCGTCGCTCTGTTCAGTCCGGGGATCGTGGAATACCTCAGTGGCTCGAGCGCGCTCACCGGCCTCGTCCTCGCTCCTCCGCTCTTCCTCCTGCTCCTCGCCGGAAATCTCGGACTGTACGTTCCGGGCGTGCTCCTGATCCGGGAGGCGCGCGTTCGCTGGCACACCGGCTGGGGATCGGTACTCCTGCTCGGAACCGCCTACGCGATCGTCGAGGAGGGGCTCGCGCTGTCGACGCTCTTCAATTCCCACGCGGGCGTCGTGGGCTCGCTCGGCTTCTACGGACATTTCCTCGGCGTCAGCTGGGTCTGGCTCGTCGGGGTCGTGGCCGTCCACATCGTGTTCTCGATCTCCGTACCGATCTATCTTCTCGACATCGCCCTGCCGGAATCCCGGGGCGTTCCCTGGCTGAGCCGCCGAGGGACGGCGGTCGCGCTCGGCGTGCTCGCGCTCGACACGTCCGTCCTGATGGCCGTCGTGGCGTTCGGGCTCCGGTTCTTCGCGGGACTCCCCATCCTGCTCGGCAGCCTGGCCGCGATCGTGGGCCTCGTGCTCGCCGCTCGCTGGCTTCCGGGGGATTTCTTGGCCCCGAGAACCGAACGGCCCACCACCCGGCCGCTCGTCTTCGGGTTCCTCGGCTTCTCGTTCTTCCCGTCCGTGCTCGTCGTCGAGGCTCTCGGTGGAACGTGGGGCGCTCCCGCGGCTCTCACGTTCCTGGCCGTGGTCGCGCTGCTCATCGGACTACTGTTCGCTATGCTTCGTATCGTCGGTCGTCGCGACAACGAACCGCATCTTCTGGCCCTCGCCGTGGGGCTCATCGCGCCGATCGCGTTCGTCGGCCTGGTCAGTCAGATCTCGCTCCCGGTCGTTCTCGGGGCCGACCTCGCCGCGGCCTGGTTCTTCCTCCACCTTTGGCGGCGGTACCGGCGGGAACGGATTCGCGTTCCGGAAGGAGCCCTCACTCCCGGTCGGAGTGCCCCGAATGCCCCACCGCCCGTTCGCGCTTAAGTTTGGGAAGGCCGTTCGGCGAGAGCCATGGCCGCAAAACGCCGTTCGCCGCCTCGCGCCACCACCCGCCGACCCGCTCCGGTCCCGGCCGGCTTCCGGACGGTCACCCCGTATCTGTCCGTCGGGGACGGTGCGCGGGCGATGGAGTTCTACCGTCGCGCCTTCGGCGCCCGCGAGTTGGTCCGCCGGACCACTCCCGACGGAAAGATCGTGCACGGTCGGCTCCAGATCGGGAACTCCATCGTGATGCTCTCCGACCGATTCGGACCCGAACCTCCTCCGGGCGCGCCCGCCGCCCGGGTGACCCTGCACCTCTATTTCCCGAACGTCCGGGCCGCTTGGGCGAAGGCCGTGAAGGCCGGCGCCACCGTCGTGATGCCCCTCGACGACCAGTTCTGGGGAGAACGGTACGGCCAGCTGGATGACCCGTTTGGCCACCGGTGGTCGCTCGCCCAGGTCGTCGCGATGGACGAGGCCGTTCGGATACGGAAGCAGCAGGAAGCGATGGCGATGTTCGCGTCCACCACTCCGTCGGCCTAGTGCGCCGGGTGCTGCGGGGCGATTCCCCCGACCGGCTCAGGGGTCGTCGAGCCGGAGGTGCGCGTCGCGGCGGGCGAGGAGGTCGTCGGCCGGCCCGACGGGGGCGCGGTGGTCCACGTCGTGCAAGAGACGCGCGATCGTGTCGTCCCGCGCCTCGCCGGGCCGTGCGACCGAGTCCAGCCACTCGACCGTGATGGTCGAGAGTCGCGGTCGGGCCATCGGAGGGTGGAGGCCGCCCCCCGATTTGAACCTCCCGGAGCGCGCGGGAACTGCGCGCATCGGGTCACTCCCGTAGCCGTTCCCCGCCGCTCAGCCGGTCCCGTAGGCGTAGCTGTACGAGGGGCTCACGACCTTCCCGCCGTCCACGATCAGGTAGTCGCGCTCCATCGGACGCCCGGCCAGGTACCGGACCAGGCAATCTTGGATCCCCTCGGCGATCCGCTTCTGGGCTTCGAGAGTCGTCCCGGAGATGTGGGGGGTCATCGCGTGGTTGGGCATCGACCGCCAGGGGTGGTCCCGCGGCGCGGGCTGCGGGAACCAGACGTCGCCCGCATACCCCGCGAGGTGGCCGCTCGTCAATGTCGCGACGAGCGCGTCCGTATCGACGATCCGCCCGCGGGCGGTGTTGACCAGGTAGGCTCCCTTCTTCATCCGGGCGAGCCGGGCCCCGTCGAACAGGCGGTCGGTGCCCGGAGTGAGCGGGGCGTTGATGCTGATGACGTCGCTCGAGGCCACGAGGTTGTCGAGCGGGGCATACCGGGCGCCGAGGACCTGCTCCTCCGCCGTGGTCAGTCGTCGGTTGTCGTAGTACGAGATCCGGACGTCGAACGGCTTCAGGCGCGTGGCCACTCGTTGCCCGATCCGTCCCATGCCGACAATTCCGACAGACTTGTCCTCGAGGTCGTGCGCCCGTGCCGCCAGCGCGGCGATGTCCCATCCGCCCGCGACGACCTGCTGGTAGGACGGGATGTAGTTGCGGACGAGCGCGAGGATCTGCATGACGACGTGTTCGGCAACCGAGACGACGTTGCTGCCGGTGATCTCCGCGACCGTGATCCCGCGCGCGGCGGCCGCCGCGAGGTCGAAGTGGTCGGAGCCGACGCCGGCGGTCAGCAGCAACTTCAGCTTCGGGGCAGCGGCGATCCGCTCCTTGGTGATGTACGCGGGCCAGAACGGCGTGGCGATCAGAACCTCGGCGTCGGGCAGCTCCCGGTCGAGACCCGCGCCCGTGTCCGAGGTTGCGACGAGCGTGTGGCCCTTCGCCTCGAGGAGGGGACGCAGGCCGAGCGCGTGTTCGGTGCAGTTCAGGAGTTCGGGCGTGTCCTTCGCGGCGGCACCACCGGGATAGAGGACTGCGACGACCTTCATGGTAGCTCCACCGAAACCGTTCCGGCAGAAAAAGGGCGACGCCGGGGGTGGTTCCCCCGGCGGACGTGCGGCGTTACGGATCGATGGGGCGGCAGATCGCTTCGAGCTCCCGGACCGCGGCCTCGATCTTCCGGGCGGACGCCAGGAGGTCGGTGATCGCTTGCCGTCCGTCGTCGAACCTCGGGGGATCCGAAAACCAGGCGTCCCGGAATTGGGCGAGGTCGAGCTCGAGCTGCGCGAGGTTCTGCTGGAACTCGGAGCTCGCCAGACGGACGCGATGGTCCCGCGGGAGCAACCGTGCCAGCTCGCGTTCGGGGTCGAGGGCGAGTAGGCCCCGGGTCTGCGCCATCGACGTCGGACCCGGCGGAGCCCTTGAAGAACTCTGCTCTCGACTGGAAGCTGGAACCTCGACGGGGTCCGGCGCGAGGCTACCCGGAAGACCTACCGAGGAGCCGGTAGGCTCGAAGCAGGTTCTCCGGATAGAAGTTCGAGAACTTCCATCCCCGGAACGGTTCGGGGATCTTGGTCGTGGCGAGGACCGCGCCGGTCTTCCCGTGTCGTCGCGCCGACCTCGCCTCCCGGACGAGGGCGCCCATGTACGACTCGATCCGCCGGATGTCGCGACCATTTCCGACGGGGCCGTGTCCCGGCACCGCGGCCGTGATCTCGAGGCGGCCGATCCGCCGGAGGATCTTCGCCCAGTCGGCCGGCACGCCGTCCCCGGCGGCCGGGTGCACGCCGATCGACACGAGGTCGCCCAGGAACACCACTCCTTCTTCGGGCAGGTAGGCGAAAACGTCGCTCGGCGAATGGCCACCCCCGTACGTCACCAGTCGGAGCTCCCGGAGGGTTCCCCGGAGGGAGAGTTCCTTCTCGAAGGTGACGTTCGGCGGCATCGGACGGAACGGCGCGGGTACGCGGAGGGTCCCCTCGAACCAACCGCGATAGAGCGCCCGCTCGAACTCGGGGGTGACGGAATCCGGCGAGTCGAGCCGAGCCAGCTCGGCCGGCATCTCGCGGCGGTCCGATTTCCACTGGAGTACGCCCGCGGTCCGGATCAGCTCGCGAGTCTTGGGGGTCGAGATCACGACCGCGGGCGCGAAGGCGGCATTGCCCCGGATGTGGTCGCCATGCCAGTGGCTGTTGACGACCACGGCCGGGTCGCGATCGGTGCACCGTCGAGCGGCCCGGCGAAGTTCGGTCCCGGCCTCGGGGGTGAGCATCGAATCGAACACGACCGTTGTGCCACCGAGGTCCACGATCCCGGCGTTGCAGAGCGCGTAGCCCCCGTCGATGGCGATTGCCGCCCAGATCCCGCGGTCGACCCGGGTGACGCGGAAGTGGATTGGGCCCTTCCGTAGTCCGGCCACGTTCGCCCCAACACGGTCGGGCGACCGATAGCCTCTCGGGTTCGACGCCGGTCCGCGGGAGGAACTTCCAGCGTCCGGCGCGGCTCCGCAGAAGAACTCTTCGAAGGGTGGACCACGCCGTGCCGAACGTCGGTCAATGGGTCATCGGCCGGCAAATGGCCGGCGGTCGATCGGGGGAGGTGGTTCGACCCGAGCGAGGAGGGTCGGGCTACGCCTTTCGCGACTTCAGGCCATCCTCGATCAGGATCAGGGCCTGGGTCGAAAGCGATCGCCGGTCTCGGGCCGCGACGGCCCGGAGTCGGCGGAGCACGGCGGGGGGAGCGTAGACCGCTAGCGGGATTCGGCGGGACTCGCGTGGTTTCCTTGGTCGCGGCATATGCGGTTGTTACGGCTCCTACCCGACGTCCCAGGGGCACCCGGTGCCTCTCGGACGCAAGCCGGTCCGACGGTGCGCGACCGTCGATATAAACTTGACGTTCTGGACGGCGCGAGGGTCGCCGAGCGGGACGGGTCGCCCGGTCGGCCGGCCTCGCGGCCCCCCCCAGGCGTGCGGCTCGAGCGGAGAGCCTGCCTCGCCCCGAGGGGGGCTCATTTTGGGTTCGACTCGAGCGAATCTCCGCTCCCCGGAGGCCGGAGCGAGACTCCCGCGCTCGGGGTTCGGCCGAGCATTTCGAGGAACGAGTTCGCGGAGGCCGGGGCGTACCCCGCGAAGTGATTGTTGAAGAACACGAGCGCGCTTTGCACCTCGTCGAGCCTCTCCCGGACCGCGTTTGCCCACGAGCGGGTCTCCGCGCTCCGGTCGACCCGCGTTTCCCCGAGCTCCGACTCGGTGATCGTCGTGTGGTCGCCGATGAAGCGTAGGTAGATCCGGTCCGCGGTGACCACCCGGGGGACATCGAGGAACGTCAGGTACGACCAGGCGAGGGCGGTCCGGTTCTCCCGGAGGAAGTCGAAGAGCCACTCCGCCCGGGGGCCCCGGAACCACGCCTTGTCGCGGAGCTCCACGGCCAGCGGCATCTTGGGGCCGAGTCGCTCGACGAGAGTGCGAAGCTGGGCGACGGCGCCTCCGTCCCCCTCGCCGGGCGGCCGAAAGGAGGGCGGGAACTGCGCCACCACTCCGGCGAGCTTCGGGCCGAACTCCGCGGCGGCCGCCAGGAACGCATCGGCCTTGGCCTCGTCGAGCGGGTGGTCCCTCTCCAGGAGCTCCCGCGACACCTTAATCGCGAACCGGAACGACTCGGGCGTCCGGCGGGCCCATCCGCGGACCATCGACCGGGCCGGGATCGCGTAGTACGTCGCATCGACCTCGACGCAGTCGAAGAATCGCGCGTAGTACGGCAGCCGTTGCACCGGCGGAAGTCCCGGTGGGTAGAGGCGGCCGTTCCAAGCTTCGCTCGTCCACGACGAGCAACCGACGTGGAGCGTCCCGGCCACGGGTCCCGAGATGCGTCCGGGCTTAATGTCCCCGTGGGCGGTCGCGGGTCGCTAGGGCGCCGCGCCCGGGGAGCCGGCTCACGAGGACGGCGGGTCGTCCGCCGGGGGTTCAGAGGTCGGCGTGTCGAGGGTACCGCGTCGTCCGCGTCCGAGGAGCGCCCCGACCGCCGCCCCGACAGCGGCGGCCGCCGCCGCGACCCCGTACCCTTCGTAGGCCCGGATCCCGAAACCGCCCGAGCCGGAGTTCGTGGTGCCGGTCGAGGTCGCGGTGAATGTGATGTTGATCCAGATCGGGTGGCCGGCCACCGTCGATGCACCTTGCGTCCGGTTCGCGACGAACCCGGGGGCGGCGTACACTTTCCAGGCGTTCGTGCCGTTCTCCGATTGGACGGTGATCGCGGGCTGGCTCGAGGTGATGTTCGTCTTCGCGCCCCAGACGACCGTCCAGTTGGTACCGGCCGGAAGTCCGGTTTCCCCGAACTGGACGGCGAACGTGGGCGGGAGCGGGGAGAACGTGACGAGGACCGTGGCGAACGCGTCGCGGATCGAGACCGAGGAGGCGTTCGGGGCCGCCGTGTATCCGGGAACCGCCGTGACGTTGTAGTTGTAGCTCCCGTCCGACTCGACGAGGGTGATCCAGGGGGTGGTGGAACTCAGCGCCCGACCTCCCAGGGTCACGGACCAGGACTGCGACGCCGGAAGGCCCTTCTCGGTGAAATTCACTGGATAGCGCCCGATCCCCGGCACCGTCACGATGGTCAAGGTCGCCGAGTAGGGGTTGGTCACGAACAGCTGTCCCCCGCGGGCGTCGTCCGCGATCCCCGCCGGCCCGTGGCCGACGTTCAGCGTCCCAGCCGGGACGGCCGCGGTCACGTTGACGACGGTCACCGTGTCGTTGATCCCGCTCGAAACGTACGCGAACCCGGTCTGCGTGTCGAAGTCGATCCCGTCGGGGGACGCGCCGACGGTGACGTTCGCGAGGATCTGGTTCGAGGCCGGGTCCACGATCGTGAGGTTGTGGCTCGGCGCGCGGGAACTGGATCCGGATACGACCTCGACCGTCCCCGCGACGAGTACCACCCCGCTCGCGGAATCCACGGACACCGTCGCGTTGACCTCGGAGACGGGGATCGTGGTCACGACCGAATGGGAGGTTGGGCTGACGACCGTGACGTTGTCCCCGGTCCCGGCGTAGAGCTCCCCATTGATCGCATCGAACGCGACGCTCGAGATCGGACCGCTCGACCCGACCGGCAAGTTGCCGACGACCTGGTTGGTCGCCCCGTTGATCTCGGTCAGGGCGAATCCGCCGCCGAGGTTGCCGTCGGCCACGAAGATGTAATCGTACGAGGTCGCGACGGAGACGCCCTCCGGGCCGGCCGGGACCACGACCGTCGCGGTCAGCGCGTTCGTGGTTCCGTTGACCACGCTGACGGAGGCCGACTCGAAGTTCGCCACAAAGAAGCATTCGGTGTGCGGGTCGTAGACGACCGCGACGGGGTCGACCCCGACGTGGATCGAACGGATCCGCGAGTCGGTGGTCGCGTTGAACAACCAAAGCGCGTTCTGGTCGGACATGACGACGCCGAGCTCGTTGCTGGCCCGGTCGTAGGCGGCCGCCGTCGGGAGGAGCCCGAGCTGGATGGTGCCGAAGATCGCCCGCGAACCCGCGGTCACGACGGTCAGGTTGTCCGACTGCGACTCCGCGATGAACATCCGGCCCGAGGCCGTGTCAAGTGCCAGCCCCGCCGGACCGACGCCGACGGTCGTGGTGGAGATCACCTGCTGGGTCCGGTAGTTCACGGCGTCGAAGACGTTCAGCGTGGTCGAGTCGGTGAAGACCAAGCCGACGGCGGCGTCCTCCGCGAGGGCGACCGGGGCAAACCCGAGACCGATGAAGTTGACGACCGTGTTCGTGGTCGAGTCGATCACGGAGAGTTCGCTCGACCCGAAGTCCGCGACGTAGACGTACGAGGTGCCATCCAACGGTTGGATGGCGACCGGGTCCAACGCGACGGGGACGTTCTTCACAAACGAATCGTTCGTCGTGTTGATGACCGTCACGTTGTTCGAGTTGCTGTTGGCCACGTAGAGGAAGCCGTTCGAGGCGTCGTAGGCGACGGCATCAGGCGCGGTGCCGACGACGATCATTCCGATGAGCGCGTGGGTAGCCGTGTCCACGACCGCCACGGAGTCGTTGCCCAGGAGCGGGACGTAGAGGTACCCGTTCTGAGGGTCGAAGGCCGCGCCCGTGGGGATTCCATTGAGTGGCACGGTCGCGATGACCCGTTGAGTCGAGGTCGCGATGATGTGCACCGTGCCATTCGGCGGCACGTCCGCCACAGATCGGGTCACGACGAACAACTCGCCCTTCGTGGGGGCGACGGCGAGGGCGGCCGGAACGTTGGTGAACCGCATCGAGCCGACGACGGTGTCGTTCGTCGCGTTCACGATGGAGACCGTATGGCTCTGCACGTCGGCGGCGTAGAGCTCCCCGTTCGCCGGATCGGACACGACCGCCGTCGGGGCGATCCCGTCGTTCACCGTGGTGAAGTTCCCGGCCAGGAGAGTCAGGTTCAGCAGATCGAGGGTTTCGGCGACGCTCCCGTAGGCGGGACCGGTCTTCGGTAGCGGGCTGCCCGGTGGAGCGGCGACCACGGCGGCCGACGGTCCCGGCACGGGACGAGCCGCCGTCGACCCGGAGACGGCCGTCGGAGCTGCCGAATCGGCGGGCGAAGGGAGGATTCCCCCCGAGAACCCGGAGGCGGGGCGGGTCGCCGTTCCGAGAGCGCCGAGCGAGCTCACCAGGAGGAGGACGACCGCAAGGGCAACGAAGATCGCCCACCGGCGGGCCGGTTTCATGGCGCGAAACTCACGGCCTCTCGACGGGCCGACACTCTTAACTATTGCGTCAGAGGCGATGAAGGTCGGTCGACAGAACCACCGTCGGAGCCCTCGATCGGTGCGCCGGGACGCGCCACGGCGCCGACCTCGACGCGACGCGTCGTCGGGTCTGAAGCCGCCAGGGAGGATTGAACTCCCGACCTGCTGATTACAAATCAGCCGCTCTACCGACTGAGCT
>DAIQBL010000029.1:0-13042 GCA_036781185.1 Thermoplasmatota archaeon
GACCGTCCCGTCCTTCGCGTCGTACGACATCGAGCCGAGGTCCCGGATCGAGGGAGCGGGGTGAGGGGTCAGCTTGGTCCACTGGCCCGCGAGGAACTCCCAGGTGGCATTCTTCGTGGACGTCCCGTTGCCTCCGCCGAACAGGACGATGCGGCCGTCCTTCGCGTCGTACGCCATCATCGGGCCATCTAGGGCTCCCGGGGACCGGGTCGGCGTGAGCAATTTCCAGACGCCGCCCGCGTACGACCAGGTATCCCCGATGGCGTGCGCCGTGGACGTATTGCCCGTGGCCCCGCCGTACAGAACCACGTAGTTGTCGGCCGCATCGAACGCGATCCCCGCGAACGCCCGGGTCCCCGGAGCCTTCGCGGGATGCAGTTGGGTCCAGGCACCCCCCGCGAATTTCCAGGTGTCGTTGACATAGGAGCTACCGGTGAATCCCCCGAACAGTAGCACGTACTTGTCCCGGACATCGTAGACGAACCCGGATCCCTCCCGGTTCGACGGGACCGGGGTGACGAACGGACTCCAGGATGGTTTCGTCACCGGCCCGTTCGAGGCGAGAACGGCCGGGGGTACGGCCGGGCCGCAGCTCGGCATCGGCACGGGTAGGGAGACAACTCGACAGGTCCCCGGCACTCCGGGGCTCGGAACCGATCCAGATGTCAGGGATCGCTCGGCGGCCGCGATTTGGTCCGCCCCCTCGCTACTGTGGCTCGCTCGAGGAGAAGGGACCGCACCGGACAAGGCCGCGTGGGCGGGCCCATCGAACGTTGTGGGTCCGGGGATCACGCTCAAGAGCTCGATTCCGACGACCACAAGCACGAGAAGCCCAAGTGCGCGAGTACGAGCCGGTCGGGAGGCGCCGACGCGGGGACTCGATGCCGGCATGATGGCGTGGTGGCCCCGTTGGGCCTAACGCTTTCGGCGAGTTCTCACGCAAGTAACGGAATCGCCACGTGGTACGAGCGTCGCGGGGAAACTCCCCCCGGCGACGATCCGAACCGAGCTCACGCCCTCCCGACACCTCGCCGGGAACTGGCGTTCTGGATCGGTTCCGCACCCCCGGCGGGCCGAGGATTCGGCGGGCCCCGGGCCAGATCGGCACCGACCCGGGACCGATGGGGTCCGAACGACGGATTCGCGCTCGCCCGGCTCTGGACCGGTTCTGCCCCACCGCCATCGAGGGACGCCGACCGGGGCGATTCGAAATCCGGTTCGCCCGGCCCGGAAGAGCGCCCTCCCCGGCTTGGGGAGGTCGAGGGAACTCCCCAGGCTGGCGGCGTTCGAAATCCCGGTCCCGGCCCTACGGGGTCCAGGTCGGGGCGCCGTAGCCCGGCGGCACCGGCGGCGGCGGGACCGTCCCGCCGAACGGGTCGGGGCGGGCCTCGGGTGCCCGGCCGTGCTTCTTCGCGAGGTAGGCATCGATGGCCGCCGCGGCGCGCTCGCCGGCGCCCATCGCGTGGACCACCGAGCGGCCGCCGGTCGCGAAAACCCCCTCGACCTCCGTCATCGTATCGTCTCGGCTGCCCTCGGGCCAGCCCATGGAGGCGAACTTGAACTTGTAGTCCGGCTCGAATCCCGAGACGTCGGCGACCTCGCCGACGGCGATGATCACCATGTCCGCGGGGAGCACCTCCTCGGAGTTCGGGACCGTGACGAGAGGACGGCGGCCCTTCGCATCGGGTGGGCCGTGCTCGGTTCGCTCGACGACCAGCCCCTCGACGTGCTGGGTTCCGAGGATCGCCTTCGGGGAGCGGTAGAAGACGAAGCGGACCCCCTCGATCTCGCCCCCGGTCTTCTCCTCCTCGGTCGCCTTCATGTCCTCGGGGCCGCGGCGGTAGACGAGGAGGACCTCGCCGCCCTCCGTGAGGCGGCGCGCGGAGCGGGCGGCGTCGAGCGCGACGTCCCCGGCGCCGATGACGATGACCTGGCGACCGGTCCGGCCGAAGAGGCCCTCGGGGCGCTTGTTGATCGCGAGGAGGAATGGGAGGGCGTGGTACACGCCGGGGAGGTTCTCGCCGGGCACGTTGAGCTCGCGGGCCTTCGAGGCGCCGACGGTGACGAGCACCGCCTCGTACCCGTCGGCGAGGAGCTTTTTCGGGGAAAGGTCGGGACCGGCCCGCTCCCCGACGACGAACGTGATGTCGAGGTTCTTCCAGCGGGCGAGGTCGGCGTCGACGTCGTCCGGGTCGAGGTGGTATCGGGGGATGGTGTTGACCTGCCCGCCGAGAAACGGCTCCTGCTCGAATACCGTCACGGGGTGGCCCCGCACGGCGAGGTCCCAGGCGGCCATCAGGCCGGCCGGGCCGGCCCCGATGACCGCGACCCGCTCCTCGCGTCGCTTCGAGGGGACGTAGAGGAGGTCGGACTTGCCGAAGTCGAGGGCCGCGCGCTTGAGATGGCGGATGGCGATCGGGACGCCCCGCCCGGCCATGATGCAGTCGTCCTCGCAGAAGTGATAGCAGGTCTTGCAGAGCACCGTCGAGAGCGGGTTGTCGCGGAGCGTGAGGCGGGCCGCCCCGTCGAAATCGCCCTCCCCGACGAGGATGTTGTACCCGCGGCAATCCTGCGTGATCGGGCAGCCCTGGACGCAGTAGGGCATCGCGCACTGGAGGCAGCGCTGGCCCTCGAGCACCGCTTCCCCGAGGGTGTACGGCTTGTCGATGAGGGAGAACTTGCTCACCCGCTCCTCGGGGGTTTCCTCCTCGATCGGCACCCGTTCGTAGCGATCCATCGTCGACACCGGCCCGGGACCGGCCCAGTCTCGTCCGAACGAGCCGCGCGCCCGCTAAAGAGTTCGCGGTCCGCACGCGGCGCCGTCGCACGGCGCCGCCGGCCGCGCGCGGCGTTCAGCCCATGGCGCGCTTCAGCAGCGCGGCGATCCGGGTCTGCTCCGTGGCCGTCAGTTCGGTGAGCGCAAAGGCGATCGGCCACATGCGGCCGTCGTCGAGCTTCGCCTCGTCGCTGAAGCCGATGGTCGAGTAGCGCACCCCGAACTTCCCGGACTCCTGGAAATGGCAGAGCAGCTCGCCGTCCTTGTAGTACGCCGGCATCCCGTACCACGTCCGAGACGTGAGGTTCGGCGCCGTCGCCTTGATGAACGCATGGACCCGCCCGGCCAAGGTCCGGTCCGCCCGCGCCATCGTCGCGATCTTGGCGAGGACTTCGGCCTCTCCCTCCGCGGCGGTGGCGGCCGCCTTCATCTCGCGCACGCGTTCCTTCATCGCCGCGCGTTCTTCCGGGCTGAATCCCTTGCGGGAGTTCCCCCCGCCCGTCCCGTCCGATTTCCGACCCGCCATGGGGCCCGCAGTTTCGGGCGTCGCTTAACGTACGACGCTGTGGCGTCTCAGCACTTCTTTCGGGCGGCGTTCTCGGCGAGGCGCGCCTTCACGATCCGGGTCACCAGGGCCGCCGGGATCGGCCGCCCCGGGGTCGACCGAAGAGTCCCCTTGCCGCTCTCGAACGGCTTCAGCTCGGCGGAGAACCCGTGGCGGACGCTCGGGCTCGCCACGAACAGGCTGCAGTGGTCCTCGAACGCGCCGTAGTAGACGACGATCCCGTTCTGGCGGAGCGCCGGCATCCGGTAGCTGATGACCTCCTCGGCCTCGGGTGCCGCCGCCCGGATCGTCCGACGCAGCCGCGCGAACTCCTTTCGAGACTTGCTCGGGACTTCCGCCAGGTACGCCGCGACCGAGGCGGGAGGAGGGGCGTCGCGCCGCACGGACCTTCGGACGCTCCGGCCCCCATAACCACCGCCCACCGAAGGGGGTGGGGCGATCGAACCCCTCCGCTGGCGGTCGATCCGCTCACGCCGCGGTCACGGTGAACACGCAGCCTCGTTGGGCGTGTCGGCGGGGGTCCGGCTTCGAGACGTCGTAGCCGACCCCGAGACGGGTCTCGACCGCCGCCTTGATCAGCTCCGGACAGAGGATTCGGCCGACCTCGGGGGACTGGTTGACGCAGGCGAAGCACTGGTTGACCCGCAGGACGAGCGGCCGCTGCTTGACGACGGAGAGGCGGCCCATCGCGTGGGCGGCGTAGTACGCCTCGAGCGACCGACCCACCTCGGCCGGGGTGTCCCCCTCGAGCGTCCGGCCGACCTCCTGCCCGATCTGCCGCCCGATGGTGGCGATCAGCTCCGGGAGGTCGATCGTCATCCGTTCGATCCCGGCGACCCGCATCCCGAGCGCGGTGACCTCGCGGAGCCGGTCGAGGGTGTCGGACTCGCGGCCCCGGACGATGGGGAGCGTCGCGTTGACCGGCGCCTCGAGCTCGACGATCCGGCGCTCCGCCTTGGCGCCCCTCACCCAGAGCCGGTGGTGGTAGTCCCGGGCGAGCCGTTGGAACGTCGGTGCGCTCGACCAGAGCGCGACCTGGTGGGCGTCCGAAGCTCCGAGGCCCTCGGGACCCGAGACGAATATCAGGGCGCCGGAGCGGTCGATCCCCACGGCCCGGTTCGAGACAGGTCCGTTCGAGTGCCGCAGCTCGCCGAACGCCCCGAACAGCTTCGCCTCGGCGAGGTTGGCCGCGGTGATCTCCGTGACGACGCGGACCTTCACCCCCCGTTCGGTCGCCTCCCGGAGCGCGCGGTCGACGCCCCCGTCGATCGCCCGCGCGAGCGAGAAGCCGCCGACCGCGACCCGGACCTCCTCGCGGGCCGTCCCGAGCTGCTTGATCAAGAACCGATGGATCGTCTCCGGCCCCTCGAGCACCTTGAACCGGGGCGCGTCGACGTCGCCGGTCGCGGGGAGCCCCTCCCGCCACTCGGCGAGCACCCGCTCCCGGTCCCCCTCGAGCCGGTGGAGCCGGTCGTTCGCCTTGCGGATCCAGCGGTCGACGACCGCATCTGGCGGGACCGCGGCGAACCGCATGGGGCGCCGGCCGTAGCTCGTCAGAAGACCGGCGCTCTCGAGCTGGCGGATGAACCGGTACGCCTCCACGCGGTTCATCGCGGAGAGCCGGGCGAGCTCCGCCGCGGTCTGCGGACCCTCGCGGGAGAGCGCGAGGTAGAGCCGAGCCCCCCGTTCCGGGATCCCGTGCTCGACGAGCAGGCCGTGGAGGCCCCCCGATGGCTGCCCCACGTCCGAGGAGGCCGCCGGGCGAATTAAAAGGTGGGGGCGTGGGCGACGCCACCCGGCCGTCGTGGACCCCGGCCCCGGTCCCCCCCGGGCGGGGGGAACGGTCCGCCCCGCGGGACGGCAGGGTTTTGCGCCGGGAGTCCGTCGCCGTCCGCGGATGGCGGACGTGCGGACGGGCTCCGGACCACTGGCCGGAACGTGGATCGTACCCGCCTCGGCGCTCATCGCCGCGGTCGTCGGGTCGTTCGCGGCGGCGTCCATCGACCTATCGGTCGTGCCGCGGGGAACGGTCGGCGGGACGACCGGGATGCTCGATTCGGGGCTCCCGGCCACGCTTCTCGCGTTCTACTTCGCGATCCCGCTCGCCGCCCTCGTGGCCTCGGCGGTCGCGTACTGGGGAGTCGCCCACCGGCGACCCGTCCCGTTCGCCGTCGCGGCGGTCGTTCTCGGGACGCTCGCCGGGGCCGTCGTCGGATTCCTGGTCCCCGCCCTCGGGACCTGGTGGCTCTCCCTCCCGAGCGACACGAACCAGACCGCGGTGATCGTGACGGTCGTCGAGGTCCTCCCCATCAGCGTCGCGGTCGGCCTCGCCGCGAAGTTACCGGTCCTGGGTCTCGTTCCGACCCGGCGGGGCCGTGTGGCCGCCGTGCTCTCGGTGGGGGCCCTCGCGGGGCTGTTCGTGGGCTTGTTCGTCGGCGGGGTCGCCGGGGCGCTCACCGGGCTCCAGAACCCGTGTGCGGCGCTCATCGCGAGCTGCCAGGGGCTGAGCGTCACCGAGGCCATCTCCTCGGGCTCCGCGCTCGGAGCCTGGTTCGGGGCCGGCACCGGCGTGGGCGGAGCCGCCCTTGCCTGGGCGATTCCCCCGTGGCGGCTGGAGCGCACCGGCCCCGACGGGGCCGAGCGCGTCTAGAGGCTCGCCTGGAAGTCTTCGATCGTCAGCGCGTACGGCACTTCGGCGCCGCCCGCCCGGGTCCGCAGGACCTCGCGCGCCAGGAGCCAGTACACGGTCGCGAGCGCGACCCGGCCCTTGTTGTTCGCCGGGATCACGAGGTCGACGTTCCGCGTCTCGTTGTTGACGTCGCAGAGGCCGACGACGGGGATGCCGATCGACACCGCCTCGCTGAGCGCCTGCATGTCGGTCGCCGGGTCCGTGACGACGAGGACCTTCGGCTCGAAGTAGTCGGCGAGGCTCGGATTCGTGAGGCAGCCCGGTACGAACCGCTCGCTGTAGGAGACCGCTCCGATCGCCTTGGCGAACACTCGTACCGGCTTCTGGCCGTACTGGCGCTGGCTGACGGAGAGGATCTTCTCCGCGGGGAATCGGGAGAGGAACTTCGCCGCGAGCCGGATCCTTCGGTCGGTCTCGCGGATGTCGAGGACGTGGAGGCCGTCGAACCGGACCTTGTAGACGAACCGGCGCATCGACGCCGACTTCTGCTGCGTGCCGATGTGCACGCCGCTCGTCAGGTACGTCTCCTCGGGGATGAGGAGCTCGCCCGGACGGGTGTCCTGGCCGTCGCTCTCCGTCGGGGGGAGCGGCTCGGCCATGGCGTCCTCAGGGGTCAATGTGGGGCCTCGGTGGCGGCGCCGAGCCGCAGGAGTTCATTTAGCTTTGCCACCCGTTCTCCGCCGAGAAGGCCGCACTTCAGACCGGCGGAGCCGAAGGCGACCGCGAGGTCGGCGAGCCACCCTTCCGGCAGGTCGCCGGACCGGTGGGAGGTGACCGTAGCGACCCCGCTCGCCTTCGCGAGCGCGACTGTCGCGAGCGTGTCGGTGAGCGTGCCGACCTGGTTGACCTTGATCAGGATCGCGTTCGAGGATTTCCGGTCCAACCCCGTCCGGAGCCGTTCGCGGCGGGTCGTGTAGATGTCGTCGCCGACGACGAGGCACTTCGACCCGACCGCGGCCGTCACCCGGGCGAACCCGTCGAACTCCTCCTGGTCGAGCGGGTCCTCGAGGTACCGGATCCCATAGCGGTCGACGATCTCCCCCAGGAACGCCACCTGGCCGTCGAGGTCGAGGGTGCGGTCCCGGTAGTGGTACTCGTTCCCCCGGAAGAACTCGCTCGCAGCGAGGTCGACCCCCGGGTGGACGCTCAGGTGGAGCTCGTCGCGGACCTTCGCGCAGGCGCCCGCGAGTATGTCGAGCGCCTCGACGTTGCCGACCGGGGCGACCCACCCGCCCTCGTCCCCGCGGCCGAGCGCGTGGGTCGGCAACCGGCGGTGGAGCTCCTCGCCGACGGCGCGGTGCACGGCGAGCGCCGCCCGGACCTCGTCGTTGGGCGAGGCGTTCGCGGCGAACGCGATGAACTCCTGGATGTCCGGGCCCCCGATCGCGTGGCGGCCCCCGTTGAGGCAGTTCCCGACGACCGCCGGCCAGGTCGTGGGCCGGGCCGGAGCGCCGAGCGACCGGGCGAGGTCGACTTCTTGCTCCTTCGCGCGAGCGAGGGCGAACGCGACGGAGAGCGCCGTCGCCGTGTTGCCGCCGATCCGCGCGAAGTTCGGAGTGCCGTCGACCTCGTGGAGCTTGGCGTCGAACCCCGCCTGGTCGTCGAGGGCCAAGCCCCGGACGGCCGGTCGGATGGCGCTGGTCCCGAGCTCGAGGGCCGTCGCGACACCGCCGTTGGGGAACGCCTGGACCTCGTGGGTGCCGGTGCTGGCGCCGCTCGGCGCCCCGGCGACCCCGGTCGCCCCTCCGTCGCTGACGACGGTCGCCTCGACCGTCTCCTTCCCGCGGCTATCGTAGATCCGGCGGAGGCGGACGTCCGTGACACGGCTCATCGAGGCGCTCCGACGAACTCGACGAGGACCCCGTGGAAGGAGGCGGGATGCGCGAAACCGACGGTGCGGCCGCGAGCCCCGATACGAGGGGTCTCGTCGATCAGCCGGCCGCCGTGGGCGCGAACGTTCGCGAGCGCCGCCGCCACGTCGGGGACTTGGAAGGCCAGGTGATGGATCCCCTCGCCCCGCTTCTCGAGGAACCGACCGACCGCGCTCTCCGGACGGAGCGGCTCGAGAAACTCGAGGTGGCTCTCCCCGACCTCGAGGAACGAGACGCGGACGCCCTGGCTTTCGACCGACTCCGGCGGGGATCCCCGGCCGCCGACGACCGGCTCGTACTTCGCGAGGGCGTCCGACAGGCTCCGGACCGCGATACCGAGATGGTCGACCTGCATCGGAGGCGCCTCAGAACGTCCGAGAGGGGCGGTACTCGCCGAACAGCTCGCGCCAGACGCCGGCGACCTCCCCGAGCGTCGCCCCAGCGCGGACCGCGTCCAGGAGGGGCCGCATGACGTTGTGGTCCAATTCGGTCTCCCGCCGGAGCGTGTCGAGCGCGGCCCGGGCCCTCGGCCCGTCCCGGTCGCGCTTCCACTTCGCGAGGTCGCGGCGCTGCGCGCGCTCGAGCTCCGGGGAGATCGTGAGCCCGCGCCTCGTCCCCCCGTCGGGCTCGTCCGGGAACAGGGTGAACGACTCGTTCCCGTCGGGGAAGGCGTTCACGCCGACGACGAGCTCCTCCTTCGCCTCGCGGGCCCGGGCGATCCGGTACGCCTCGCGCGCGATCTCGGCCTGGAAGAACCCCTTCTCGACCGCGACGAGCGCGCCGCCCATCTGGTCGACCCGGTCGAGGTACGCCCGGGCCTCCGCTTCGACGCGGTCGGTGAGGTACTCGATCTCGTACGCGCCGCCGAGCGGGTCGATCGTCGACGCGACGCCGGATTCCTCGGCGAGGAGCTGCTGGGTCCGGAGCGCGAGCCGGGCCGACGCCTCCGTGGGGAGCCCGCGGGCCTCGTCGAGCGAGTTCGTGTGGAGCGACTGGGTCCCGCCGAGGACGGCGGCGAGTGCCTCGAGCGTCGTCCGCACCACATTCAACTCCGGCTGTTGGGCCGTGAGCGACGACCCCGCGGTCTGCGTGTGGAACCGGAGCGCCCAGCTCCGGGGCTGCTTCGCCCCGAGCGTGTCGCGCGCGACCGACGTCCAGAGGCGCCGGGCGGCACGGAACTTCGCGATCTCCTCGAGGAAGTTGCGGTCGGAGGAGAAGAAGAACGACAGCCTCGGCAGGAACTCGTCGCGGTCGAGGCCCCGGTCGATCGCCGCCCGGACGTAGGCGATCGCGTTGGCGATCGTGAACGCCACCTCCTGCGAAGCGGTCGCGCCGGCCTCGCGCATGTGGTAGCCGGAGACGGAGATGTAGTTCCACTGCGGCATCTCGCGCGTCGCGAACTCGATGACGTCGGTGGTCAGGCGGATCGACGGGGCGGGCGGGTAGATGTACGTCCCGCGGGCGATGTACTCCTTCAGGATGTCGTTCTGGACCGTCCCGCCGATCTTCGCTCGGGGGACGCCGGACCCCTCGGCAGTCGCGACCAGCAGGGCGAGCAGGATCGGGGCCGTCGCATTGATCGTCATCGAGACCGTCGCCTGATCGAGCGGGATCCCCTCGAACAGCCGCCGCATGTCGCCGAGGCTCGTGATCGCGACCCCGACCCGCCCGACCTCCCCCGACGCCTTCGGGTGGTCGGAGTCGTAGCCGATCTGCGTCGGCAGGTCGAACGCCGTCGAAAGGCCGGTCTGCCCGCGCTCCAGGAGGAACCGGAACCTCCGGTTCGTCTCCCGCGCGCTCCCGAACCCGGAGTATTGCCGGAACGTCCAGAGGCGTCCGCGGTACATCGTCGGCTGGACGCCGCGGGTGTACGGCGGCCGCCCGGGGAATCCGAGACGGTCGATCGCCACGCGGTCCGGGTCGTCCGGTGGGCCGACGAGGAGCGGGATCGGTCCCGCGTCGACCTTGGCGCCGATCTGGGCCTTCGCCGCCGCCTCCCACCGGGCGTGGGCATCGGTCCCGGACCGTCGGCGGGCCGCCATCGGGCGTTCCGACCGAGGGTCGATATTAATCGGCATCGGCACGGCGCACGAGCGGCCAGAGCGCCGAGAGGTCGAGCTCGGCCCAGACGACGGGAACCGGGACCCGCAGTTCGGCGAGAACCGACGGGTGGACCTCGGCGACCTCCCCGACCGCTTCGCCCGCGAGGCGCACGCGTGCGGCTCGGCCGCGGATGGTGCCGGGGAGTTCGATCGGCTCCCGGACCCCGGTCGCCCCGGTCGTGGCCATGAGGTAGTCGAGGAGGGCGGCGCCGTCCGCGAACCCCGCCCGCTCGGCCGCGACGAGGGCCCCCGCCTTGTAGGCGGTGCGGGCCCCGGTCTCCGAGGACGTGTCGCGCACCACGACGGGTCCGACTTCGCCGAACCGTTGCGGGTAGGCGTGGCGGACGTTGTGCGAGAGGCTCGTAAGCAGCGACGGCAGCAGGCGATTGCGGACGTGGGCGAACAGCTCGGACACGGGGTTGGCGACCGCGATCGCGCCGGTCGGCGCCAGCAGCCCGTCGATGGTGGCGCCGACCAGCATCGGCGTGTAGAGTTCGGCGAACCCGAGCCCGAGGAGGAGCTCGGCGACGTTACGCCGGAACAACGTCTCCGACCGACGGCGTCCGCGGGTGGGGCTCGGCGGGACGACGCCGTCCTCGGCTCGGACGCCGCGAGCGAGGATGACGTCCTCCGCGACGTCGACCGCCGTCAAGAGGTCCGGGCGCCAGGGAGGGACCAGGACGGAGAATCCCCCCGGAACCGGATGCGCCCCGAACCGGCACTCGGCGAGGAGGTGCTCGCCCTCCGGAACGGTGTACGTCCGGCCCGACAACGAGTCGAGCAGGCCGAGCGACAGGTCGAGGCGACGATGCGCGACCACGTCGGCGGCGCCTCCGACCGCCCCCGGGCCGGCCACCGTGACCGGAACGACAGACCAGCCGTTCGCCACGAACACGAGGGACTGCAAGCCGACGGTCTCCCGTACTCGGGCGACGGTCGACCCGGTCGATTCGATTAGGAGCCTCGAATCGCCCGGCCGGGCCTCGCCGGCGGTCCGGCTGTTGAGGATCGGCGGGAGACTGAGGATCCGGTCCTCGCCGTCGGCGAGGACGAGCATCCGGTCGCCCGAGACGCCATAGGGTCCGTACCGGAGGGCGAGCGGGTGCGTGTCGAGGAACCGGCGGCCATCGACCTCCTCGGTCCCGTCGAGGGGAACGAACCGGACGCCGTCGATCGGGCGCATCTCGTACCGCACCGGGAACCGGAACCGGTCGGCCGGGTAGATCCCGAGGCTGGCCCGCTTCCGGTCTCCGCCGTACGTCGCGTGCAGCAGCTCCTGGAACCGGATCGCCTCGTCGAGCAGGCCGGCGTCGAGCGGACGACCCTCGGGCGCCGTCACGACGACGCCCGCGATCGCCGGGCGGAGCGGGGCGACCGACGGGTCGACCGAGAACTCCGGGGACGGTCCCGACCAGGTTCCCGCGGAAATCGGGACCAGACCGTGCGCGCCCCCGGTTCGGGGGGCGAGGGCGAGCGCGAGGCCGCTCTCCGTGAGGAGGTCGATCCGGTCGGCGGTCGTCTCGACCATCAGCGACCCGCCGTCCGAGCCGTCGAACTCCGCCTTCGTCGGCCAGAGGAGATCTCCGAGATCGGCATCCGAAAGGTCCCGGCCGAGCGCGGCGACGAGGCGGGCCTTCGGGATCGTCGCGCGCGGCATCGCTACCGGGCTCCCCCGGTGAGCCGGTCGAGGTCGTCCTCGAACAGCTCCCGGATGTCCGAAACGCCGAGCGACACCATCGCGAGGCGCATGACGCCGATCCCCCAGGCCGCGACCGGCACGTCGACGCCGAGCGGGCGGAGCACCTCGGGGCGGAACATCCCGCCCGGGAAGATCTCGATCCACCCCAGGCGAGGGTGCTTGACGTACCCCTCGACCGACGGCTCGGTGAAGGGGAAGTAGCTCGGCCGGATCCGCAGGTCGCGGATGCCGATCGCCTCCGCGAGTTCGCGGAAGATCCCGACGAGGTCGCGGAGCGAGACCCCCTCGCCGCCGATGATCCCTTCGCACTGCGTGAAGTCGATGGCGTGGGTCGCGTCGATCGCCTCCACCCGGAAGTTGCGGTCTAGGGAGAACATCCGGAACGGCGGCTTCGGATGCGCCGCGAGGTAGCGCGCGCTCACGCTCGTGGTCTGGGAGCGGAGGACGAGGCGGCGGGCGACCTCCGGGTCGTACGCGGCGCCCCACCCGGGGGTGATCGGGGTCGCTTCGCCGGGAAGCGGTCGGCCTTCGTGGACCGCCGCGACGCGCTCGAGGAGCTCGGGCGGCGGGAGCTTCCCGTCGACCCCGACGACGCCGAACACGTCGTGGATCGACCGGGCGGGATGGTGCTGGGGCATGAACAGCACGTCGGAGTTCCAGAACTCGGTCTCGAGGAGCGGCCCCTCGGACTGCTCGAAGCCGAGGCCGATGAGGATCTCCTCGAACTCCCGGAGCCAGGCGGCGTACCGGTGGGGCCGGGCCCCCGTGACGTACGGCACGGCCGCCCGGACGTCGTAGGGACGGAACTCCCGGCCGCGCCACGAGCCGTCGCGGAGCGAGACCGTCGAGAGGGAACCGACCAGGGTCGCGTCGTCGAGGAGCACGGCCCGGCGCCCCTCCTCCGACGGCTGCCAGCGCTTGGTCGAGCGATGGTCGACGTCGATGAGCCCGCGTCGTCGGAGGTCCTTGACGGCCGCCGCATCGGGGGCCGGTCCACCCGCATGGATGGCGTCGAGCGCGAGCTCCTCGGGGAACGGTTTCGCCGGATCGGGATGCCCGTCCCGCAACCGGAACGGGATGCCTTCGGCGAGGAAGCCCCGCCGCCTCAGGATCCCGATCGCGGCGGAGCGGGCCTCGCCCTCCAGGCCCTCGGAGGCGACGTCCTCCGGTCCCATCGGGGTGGATCGTGCGGCAAGCGCCCGGAGGAGGCGGCGCTCGGGGAGCCCGTTCGAGCGCGCGAGCTCCCCGCGCGCGCTAACGCGGAGCTCCTCCCGGTGCTCCTCCTCGACGACCGCGAGCCCCTTCGAGCGAAGCCTCTGCAGGGCGCCGCGGACCGCTTC
>DAIQBL010000029.1:13142-18439 GCA_036781185.1 Thermoplasmatota archaeon
CGACGACCGCGAGCCCCTTCGAGCGAAGCCTCTGCAGGGCGCCGCGGACCGCTTCCAGGGCGAGACCGGTCAGGGCCGGCAGTGCCTCCTCTTCGACAGACATCGCGCCGGTGGCCCGAAGCGCCGCGAGCACCGACCGTTCCGGGGTCGATAGCGAGAGCTCGGTGGGAGGCGCCGCGTCGTCCGGCTCCTCCGGCTCCGGCGGCATCGGGCGCGGGACGGGGGCCATCGATTAAGGGTTTCCCGCAGGGCGCCGGTCGGCGCCCCGCCGTAGGCGGTCGGCGGGGGTCGACCGCCTACGGCAGGAAGTTGTTGCCGGTCAGCGTGTAGAACAGATTGTCCTCGGTTCCGACCGTCACGTTCGTGTTCACCGACGACGGGTTCAGCCACGGGGCCACGCCGTCGACGAAGTTCCCTTGGGTCGTGTACACGTAGAGGCTGAGCGCGTAGGCGATCTTCTCGACCTCGTCGTACAGCTGGACGCGGAGCGGCCCGGTTGGGGTCACGGCCGCGACCGACATCGCCTTCAGCATCGCCTTGTAGGCGATCCCCTGGCACGCCTGGGAGATCGTCGCGTTCGCCCAGTACGAGTAGTCGGTGTACGGCTGCGCGCATCCGGTCGTGAAGGCCGGCGTGTAGAGCGACTCCTCGACCGAGTCCCCGTAAGTGTACGTCGCGTTTGAGCTGTAGAGCGGCACGACGTAGTCGGTCGGGTCGGGGTAGTCCGGAGCCCATCCAAGGCCGAACAGCGGGAACGGATTGAGCCCGGGGGCGCTCCCTTGCGCTCCCTGGATGATGCTCACGAAGTCGACGTCGACCGCGGTCGCCTTGATCGCGCCGTTCGAGAGCGAGGAGATCTCACTCGTCCACAGGGAGTTGATCTCGTCGCCGGTCGGGTTCCCGGTCGTCCCGAACAGCGGGAGCTGGCACGGGTTCGAGCTGGTGCACGCGGCGATCTGCGGGTCGTAGTACTGCCCGGTGGGGTTCTGCATCTGGGCCCACCAGTACGACGGACAGGCCGGATTCGAGACGGTGGTACACGGGTCCGAGTTCGGCCACGGGATGTTCGTGGGGTAGTAATTGGCCATGAACTGCGGGATCGCGCCGCCGTAGTTGAACCCCAGTTGGATGCCGTCCTTCGTGTTGATCGTGTTCTCGATCGTCGTGTACGGGTAGGCGCGGGCGAAGAACTCCCGCATCCCGAGGTAGCTGAAGAAGTCCCCGTGGACGTTGATCGTCGTCGTCGTGTACCGCTGCGAGGTCCCGACGTTGAAGTTTAGGTCGAACGCCTGGAATCCGATGTTGATCGTCGGCGCGCTGATCGCCTGGAGCTTACCCAGGTTGATCAGCTGGATGAACAGCGAGAAGTCCGTGGCCGGGATCGAGGCGAAGTCGGCGGTGCCGGCGATGTCGGACTGCTCGCCGGGCTGCGCCGACGTCTCCCACGTGACCTCGACCGTGCCCGCGTAGGTGTGCGGGTTCGGCTGGCAACCGGTCCACGTGCAGTCGGGGTTCGAGCCGTACGCCGGGTTCGCCTTCAGCGTGTACCCCTCGGCGATCTGGTACGTGGCCACCGAGTACGGCCCGCTCCCGAGCATGTTCCACTGGACATGGCCGAGGTAGCTGCCGAACGCGCCGCTCCCGAGCTGCTGCCACTGGTCCCAACCCCGGAGGGGCATCTGGCCGAACGGGACGCCGAGTGAGGCGTTCCCCGGGGTCGCGCACGGCTGGTCGCCCGAGCCGGAGATGTTGCCGCGCGTCCAGAACGGAATTCCCGCCGCCTGCGAGGGGGCGCTGAACCAGCCGCACGGCACGACCGCGCCGCCGAGCGGGTCGGCGACGAGTTCGAGGAAGTACGGCCAGTTCTCGTTGTGGCCGTAGACGTGGAAGGTGATGCACCCGTGGTCGGCGGGATTGTTGATCGCGTGGATATCGGCGCACTCCGTCCCGTTGATGGTCATCGAGTTTGAGGCGTTCAGCGGCGTGTTGTTGTACGCCCCGTGGAGCGAATCCCAGGTGTTGTTCCCGGGGCCGAGGAGCGACTGGCCGATGATCCAGCCGGGGTTCGCCGTCGGGAACGGAAGGTCCGAGAACCCGAGGGTGCGGAGGATCGAGAACTCGACGTCGGTCGGGTAGACGCCCCAGTGGTTCCCTGTAGCGGGGTCGTAGAACGAGGAGTTCGCCTGGATGACGAAGGTGTAGTTGTAGCCGTTCAGGAGCGAGTCGCCGCCATACATGCGCTGGCACTGGGGACTGCCGGGCACGCACGTCGCCAGCTGCGGGACGAAGTCGTCGGGGTTCGGGCCGGTCTGCGTGCCGTTGTACGCGACGAGCGTTTGGTACACGTTGAAGATCGCCTCCGCGCCGGCGGTCTCGTAGTCGATCGCGGGGTCCTCGGAGAACGCTCCACCGGGGACAAGCTCGTAGGCGATGATCGTGCCTGGGTGCGGGTCCTTCGCGTTCGTCAGGCCCGCGACGCCGGGGTGCGCGCCGACCGCGCCGACGAAGACGGTCCAGTTGTAGTCGACCGGCACGGTAGTGTTCGTGCTCTTCGCGCCGCCCTGGAACGTGATGTTGTAGACGCCCGGCGCCGGGAACGTCGCGGTCGCGGTGGCGGAGGCGTTCGTCGCCGTCTCACCGGAGAGCGTGCCCGTCGAGGTGATCTTCGGGAGGACGACCGAGAACGCCGGGTCGGTCGGCGCCGACGTGTAGGAGGCGGTGACGGTGACCGACTGCCCGGGGACGATGGCGGCCGTCACTTGCGGGGTGCCCGCGTGGGCGGTCGAGTTGGAGACGATCGACCCGACGATACCGGGGACGTTGCCCGCCGTGGTCGCGGAGTAGGAGGAGGTGACCTGGACCTGGACGAGGCGGTACAGGTTGTCGTGGACGACGCCGTGGACGCTCGCGGTGACGTACACGAGGTAGGTGCCGATGTCGTGGAACGAGTGGCTCAGCGTCGGGGAGCCGGTCGAGACCGCCTTCGACCCGTCGCCGAAATTGAACGTGTAGGTGCTCGTCGGTTCCCCGGCGGGGAGCGACGCGGTGAACGGAACGGAGTTGCCCTGCTGGACCGACTTGAACGGCAGGATGAGCGCCACGTCGTGGAGGTTCTGAAACTGCGCGCACGCGGGGGCCGTGATCGGCTCGCACGTGAGGGGAGACGCCTTCGAGAAACCGCCGAGGACGGCGTAACTTCCCACGCCGACGATGGCCAGTACGACGACGATCAGGATCGCGGAAACTACAGTGCTCAAGCCGCGTCGGCGCGCCGCGAACGGCGTCCGCACGGAAGGTTCGGTCGACATCGATTCACCAACGCCAGAGCGAGAACTACTCGGCCCGGTGGCCGTGCTATTCACGGACTCATATATACCTCTCCGGCGGCCGCGCCCGTCGAGAATCGAACGGGTCCGGGACAATCTATTCGAATCCGCTCGGCTCGGGTTCGGCGGGGTGCACGAGGCCCGAGAGCACCTGGAAGGCGTGGAGGACGTCCGCCTCCCGGACGACGAACGTCGAATCCGTGTAGACACTCATCAGCTCGAGCGAGTTGATCCCGGCGCGGAACAGCGCCCCGGCGAGGAACGCGAGGACCCCGGGCGTGTCGACGATCGTCTCCGGGCTGCGGACCGTGACCGCCGAAAGGCGTCGGTGCACGCCGAGGGTTGCCCGCTTCCCGGTCGCGGCGAGGACGGCGTCGACGAGGTCCTCTTCGCACAGGATCGTCACGGCGCTCGGCCCCTGCAGGAGCTGGAGCAGGTGCCGGCGGTCGGCGAGGAGGGTCCGTCCGGTCTCGAGGACGCGCCCCATCATCTCCCAATCCGAGCGGGCGGTGACGATGGCGACCCGGGTCCGCACTTCGAGGCGGCTCCCCTTCACGACCTCGAGGACGCGGGACTCGAGCGTACGGTCCGCCCGCATCTGGCGCTGGTAGCGCCGGCAGGCGACCTCGATCGCCTCCTGGTTCGCGAGGCCGGTCTCCTGGCGGATCTTCTTCGCGAGGCTCGTGAAATTGAGGATGTTGTAGGAGAGGCAGTCCCGGACGGCCGGATGGTCCTCGATGTACCGGCGGGTCACTTCGGCCGCCGTGGGTCCGACGACCCGCTGGGCTCCCGCCATACACTCCCCCGCGCGGGCCCACCCGAGGCGGCCCCTTCAACGTTTCCGTCGGGCCCCTCGGAGGGTGTTCCCGTCGGCGGGACCCGGAGGAGTCCTTATCCCGACTGCTCGGCATGAGCCGACCTCACATGCGCCATGCGACGTGCCGGCGCTTCGTGCGCCAAACGAGACGACTTGTCGCGCGCGAGACAGCCTCGCTATATGCGCGTCGGCCACGGACGGCGGTGAGGGAGGCCGGGTCTCCCGGGTGCCGCCGACGGCGGCCTCGCCGAACCGGCGCCTCCGCTCACAAGGAGCACGCGAACCGCCCGTGGTAACCCAGCGTCGACACCTCCGCCTCCTACCCTGCCGGGAATGCAACCACCTCCGGGCGAGCCACTACCTTCTGGCGCCCCAAGATGGTCGGGTCCGCCGCCACTTCGCGCGGCCGCGCGACCGCGCCACCCCGATGCCGTGCCACGTCCTCGGGTGCACGTGCGCCCGCTTCGGCGCCGACAGCCAAGTGTTCCTCTGCCCGGTCTGCTCCCGGGAGTACGCGACCCGGGCCAGCCTCGAGATCCACCTGTATGGCCAGCACCCGGGACTTTCGGCCCGGGAGCGCTCGCTCCTCCTCCAGGGGGCGATGAGCGGCAAGACCGTCCTCCCGCCGTGGATGGTCGCGCGGCTGCCGACGCGCCCGACGGACGACGAATCGGTCCCCGCCTGAGCGGCGACCGATCTCGGTCCGGGGCTTCCGACCTAAGCTCGACCGAACAGGCGGTCCGGGATCCCGGCCGCCCGTCGCCGCTTCTCCAGGCGCCGCCGCTCGGTGGCGGAAGCTCGGGACGCCGTGCGTCGACGCCGGTCGACCTCCGACAGGAGCCGGGCGACCGACCTCCACGAAGAACCGCCCTCGCTCCCGCGGTGCTCGGGCTCCCGGTCCGGAGGCGGAAACCGGAAGCCGGGCGGAAGTTCCGGGAACGGCACGAGCAGCTCGTCGTTCTCGATGGGGTCGGTCCGCGCATGCGACTTGGCCCGGACCGAGAGCCAGACGGCCACGCGTCGGTGGGCGGTCCGGAAGGGGACCCCGGCCGCGACGAGCGCGTCGGCGAGCTCGACCGAGCCGGTCGCGGCGTCCGTCGGCGGCGGCGCGAGGAACGTCGTACCCGCCGCCATCGACGCGAGGACGTCGAGCG
>DAIQBL010000030.1:0-18216 GCA_036781185.1 Thermoplasmatota archaeon
CGTTGATCTCGATCTTCGCGTCGATCTCGGTCTTCTTGATCTCGAGCGCGGCGTCCAGGAGGGCGATCTTCGGGCTGGCGACGCGGTTCGGCATTCCCGAGTGGACCTTCTCCTTGTCGACGATGACACCCTCGATGAGCTCGGTGTCGGTCATCGAGCCACCCTGCTTCTTGATCAGCTGGATGTTGTCGAGGTCGACGTAGTAGCCCTTCTCCGTCTTCTCCGCGACCGCGGTGATCGCCTTGACGGCGATGTCGCCGAGCTTCTCGCGGTTGTAGGAGACGGACTTCGAAGCCATCGAGGTGATCGCGACGCGCTTCAGTGTCGCGTGGTCGGTCACTTCGACCGGCTCGCTGATCTTCTGGAGAACCTCGAGCGCCTTCTGCGACGCGAGGCGATACCCCTGGCTGATCAGCGTCGGGTGGATGTTCTGCTCGACGAGGCTCTCGGCCCGCTTGAGCAGCTCGCCGGCGAGGACGACCGCCGTCGTGGTGCCGTCGCCCGCTTCCTGATCCTGGGTCTTTGCGACCTCGACCAACATCTTGGCGGCCGGGTGCTCGACGTCCATCTCCTTGAGGATCGTGACCCCGTCGTTCGTGACGACGACGTCCCCCATCGAGTCGACGAGCATCTTGTCGAGCCCGCGCGGTCCGAGCGTCGAGCGCACGGCGTCCGCGATCGCCTTTGCGGCGGCGATGTTGTTCGACAGCGCTCCGCGGCCCCGCTCGCGCTTCGTCCCTTCCTTCAGCACAAAAATCGGCGTCTGTCCTGCCAGCATGGTTCGGAATTCTCCGGCGGTGCGACTACACTGCCAACTCTGGTGAATTTCCGCTTGTATTTAATGGCTATCATTCGGCTTCCCCGGGGCCGACCCGGCGACTCCGTCGGTCGAATCCCCTCGACCGCCTAGGACTCCGAGCATTTCGGTCCGAGCCCGCCGGCGGACCCTCGACGGCTCGCCGAGGGATCCTACCGGAGGTCTCATCGACCTCCGTGTCCTCTCCCGGGGATGGCTCGGCGGTTCGGGTTTCGCGGGTGGGACCTTCCGATCGTTCTGGCGATGCTCGTCGCGGCCGCCGCCACCGTGTCGCTCTTGGCCCTGGGAGTCGCGATGATCGCGGACGGCGAGGCACAAGTGTCGGCGGCCGACGCCCGGGTGTACCAACAGAATTCGCACGGGTGTGGCAACGGGTTCAACGGAACCGGGCCGTACCCTTCCTGCGACCCGCAAGTCCCGTGCGATCAACTCGGGAACGACTGCCCCGGCCAGCAGCTCGCGAACCTCGGCGGGATGGTCTCGTTGGAGTCGCTCATTCCCCTCGGCTCGATGGGAGCTCTCGGCCTTCTCCAATTCATTCGGTGGGCGAAGGTACCGCCGTGAAGCTCGCCATCGTACTGATCGCCCTCACCGTTTCCGGTGGAGTGGCCGGGACGCTCGCTCTCGCCGGAGCGCAGCTGATTCTCGAGGGTCAGCAGTTGATTTCCGACGCCAACACGGAGGCGGCGGCCGGTAACGCCCAGTGGGCTCACTACTGCCAGGAGAACGGCTCCCAGACGACCGGTTGCAACGGGACGCCTCCGTTCGGGCCCGGCATCGACCAGCCGCAGGGACAGCAGGGCGCGCGGGAGACGCGACTCGGCCAGGGGATCCTGCAAGGTGACTTGGTGCCGGTCGCGGTCACCGGAATCCTGGCATTCCTCTTGGTCTGGATTCTCCGCAAACCCGCTACGAAGCAGCGGTTCGGCCGGTTCGACCGACGTCGGTGAAGGAGCGAGTCGCAGCCCCGGCCGTCCGTTCAGCTGCCGTACCGGCGCTGCCGGTTCTGGAACGCCTGGATCGCCTTCAGGAAATCGATCTTCGCGAGTCCCGGCCACAGCACGTCCGCGAAGTACAGCTCCGCGTACGCGGTCTGCCAGAGCAGGAAATTCGAGATCCGCTCCTCGCCGCTCGTCCGGAACACGAGGTCGGGGTCCGGAAGGTCGGCGGTGTAGAGTCGGCGCGACACCATGTCGGCGTCGATCTGCTCCGGCCGGACGGTCCCCTTCGCCACATCCTCGGCGATTCCCCGGATCGCGAGGAGGATCTCCTCCCGGCCGCCGTAGGCGATCGCGATGTTGTACTGGTACTCGGAGTACCCCTTCGTCGCCTCCTCGGCCGCCCGGATCGCCTCCTGGACGTCCGCCCGAAGGAGCCGGACGTTCCCGATCGCGCGGACCCGGATGTGGTGCTTGTGCACCCGCGGGTCGGTCACGACGTCACGGAATCCGTCCCGGAACAGGTCCATCAGCGCCGAGATCTCCTCCTTCGGCCGGGCGAGGTTCTCGGTCGAGAGCGCGTAGACGGTGAGGATCCGGACCCCGACCTCGAGGCACCAGTCGAGGAGCTGCTCGAGCTTGTCTCGGCCGCTGACGTGGCCCTCGGAGATCAGCATCCCGTGACCGGACGCAAACCGCCGGTTGCCGTCCATGATGATGGCGAGATGGCGCGGGACGGGCGCGGTCCGGATCCGCTCGAGGAGCTGGCGCTCCTGCGCGTCCTTCAGAGCCCCCGCGACGACGGTGGAGAACGACCGGGCCGGCGCCGGCGGCGACGGCGGGTCGGTCACGGGGGTGCGAGGGGCACCGAACGGGAAAGCGGTTGCCGTTCGGCGTCGCCCTCAGGGTGGGGAACGCCCTGGTCGGGAGTTCCGGCCGTCCGCGCGCGCGGGCGACGTTCGAACCCGAGTCCCAAGCTCGACAGACTTAGATCCTAGACCGCTAGACTACCAGGGCAGCCCCGCGCCGCCTAGTCACCTCCTCTCATGAATCTTGCGCGAGCCTCGGAGCACCCCCACGGGTCGGGCCTCCCCCTCCGTGGAGCCGGCCCGGCGCTCGGAGTTAGTCGGAGCGGCCCCGAGGTTGCGCGGCCCGTAGCGCGACGGCGAACGCGGCGAGGCGGGTTCGTTCCCACTCGGCAACCTCGACCCGCACGTCGGTGAGGACCTCCGCATCGCCGAAGCGCGCCCGCAGCTCCGTGAGGATCTCCCGGTGGCGAACCTCCGGAACTGCCCAGGTGTCCCGGAACGCCCGGGACTCGAGCGCATCGAGGGCCGTCCTCGCGGGGGCGCTCGTGTGGTAGGCGGCGGCGTCGCGGAGGAGATCGGGCGGCAGGCGACGGGCGAGCTCTCGCTCCCCCAGCCCCGGGGGGCCGACCCGGCCGCCGTCCCGCTCGGCGAGCTCCACGTACCGCTCCGACAGGTCCGGCCGCGCGGTCTCGTGCCGAAGCACGCTTCGGACTCGGCCCCGCACGACTCGGGCCAACTCGTCGAGGGCCGCGGGGACGTCTTCCACGAGGTGGAGGATGTGGTTCGCGAGCGCCCCGTCGAACGATCCGTCGGGGAATGGCAATCGGAGGAGGTCGCCTTGGACCCCCCCGCGGAACCCCTTGCGGCGGGCCTGCGTGAGCATCGCCCGTCCGAGGTCGACTCCGACGATGGCGACCCCGCGCTGCTCGAGCGGACCGGCCCACCGGGCGGTTCCCACCCCGACCTCGAGCGTTCTCTCGCTCCCGATCCGGCGCACCAGGAGGTCGACGACCGACTTCTCGACGCCCGGCGGTAGCGACCGGGTCGAATCGTACACGACGGCGACCCGGTCGAACGAAATCCCCCGCGCCACCGGCGTCGGACTCCGTGGCCCAGCTTGAAGGATATCCCCGCGTCGGCGCCCTCCGGACGGGCGCGTGGCGGTGCCCGTGCAGCCGGCCCATTATCTAGGAGGAGTCGGCGTTCCGCGGTTCCGCGGAGGCTCCCACGACCGCTGGCCAGGCTTGGTTCGTCACCGTCACGCTCGTCGTCGGAGCGCTGATCGTGTTCTTCTTCCTCGGATGGAACCTCGCGGGGGCGATTGGCTCGGCGGTCCACGGCCTCGAGCATTTCCTCGGGCATCCGTTGACGTTTTTGGCGGGCCGTGCGACGCTCGCCGGGCCGCCAACCTGATGGTCCCACCTCCGTAGGCCGTGCGGTGGCCGCCGTCGTCCCGGTCCTGTCGTTCTGCGCCACGAACCTCAACACTCGAGACCGGATCGAGGAGTCGCTCCGCTCCATCGCGGAGCTCGGACGGTCCGTCGACGGCTCGTACGAGGTCGTCGTGGCCGAAGGGCCGAGCGACGACGGGGCTTCCGAGTGGCTCGCCGCCGAATCGGGCCGGGACCCGCGGCTCCGCATCGTGCGGCACCGGCAGCGGAACCGGGGACTCGGCCGTCGGCTCGCGTTCGAGGCGAGCCGCGGGACGTGGATCGTCCCGTTCGACACGAGCCTCGTCTACGGGACCGGCTACGGCCGGCTCCTCGCCCGATTCGCCAACTTCGGTTCGTCGAAGATGCTGTTCACGGAGATCTGCGCCCTGCCCCGCACCTCCGTCGAGGCCGTGGGGGGATGGCGCGACCTCGTCGGCGGCGAGGACGTCGACCTCTACTCGCGTGTGATCGCGAAGTTCGGCGTCGTCGCCTATCCGACGGGAGCCGCCGGAAGCCAGTCGGCCACCCTCGGCTCCTACTCCCGCCAGATGCGGTACGTCCGGGGGGGCCGGCTCGCGCGGGTCCGCCGGATCTACGCGGTCCAGCGGGACCAGATCATCGCGAGCCATGCGACGGTCGGCGACCTGATGGCGTTCAATCGGAAGAAGCCGCTCTCCGCGCGGATCGCCCGCCGGGCGTTCTTCACGTTCGCCGCCGTCGGGGCGCGGTTCTCGGCGATCCGGCCGGTCGACCTCGGGACGAACAACTACCTCGTCGTCCGGGAGGGGCTGTTCGCGAGCCTCCTCGCCGGCGACTGGAAGACGCTCGCGCCGGGCGACCCGGCGCCCCGGCTCCTCCTCACCGACGACGAGATCGCGTTCCTCGAGGTACGGTCCCCGTTCTACCGCCTCCACCAGGAGGAGCTCGCCCCGTTCCTGGGGCGGAAGTAGGGCTCACTCGGGCCGTCGCGTCCTCGGGACACGACCGGCCACGTCGGAGGGCCGCAGGACCCCGTCCGGCGTGACGAACGCGGTCACATACTTCGCCGGCGTCACGTCGAACGCGGGGTTCCGGGCCTTGGCCGACCGCGGGGCCGTCCGACGTCCGGCCCATTCGAGAACCTCCGAAGGGTCGCGCTCCTCGACCGGGATCGAACGGCCCGTCGCCTTCGAGCCGTCGAACGTCGACCAGGGGGCCGCGACGTAGAACGGGACCCCGTTCTCCTTCGCGACGACCGCCTTCTCGTACGTCCCGATCTTGTTCGCGAAGTCCCCGTTCCGCGCGATCCGATCCGCTCCGACGATCACCGCGTCCACCGCCCCGGTTCTCAGGAAATGGCCGGCCGCGTTGTCGGCGATCACGGCGAACGGGATCCGCTCCCGCGCGAGCTCCCAGGCGGTGAGCCTCGACCCTTGGAGCAGCGGGCGGGTCTCGTCGACGTAGACGAACAGCTTCGCGCCCCGGTCGTTCGCGACGCGGAGGGGCGCGAGGGCGGTGCCCCACTCGACCGTGGCGAGAGCGCCGGCATTGCAGTGGGTGAGGACGTTCGGCCGGTGTCGGAACAGCTCGGCGCCGGCGAGACCGATTTTCCGGCACTCCTCGACGACCGTGGCCCGATACGCGTGGGCCGCGGCGAGCGGATCCTGCCCGGACGACCACGCCGCCCGGACCGTCTCGACGCCGACGAAGAGGTCGTACGCGGTGGGTCGGGTCGCGCGGAGGAGCTTCGCGGCCGCCTCCGGTCCCGCGCGCCCGCCTCGGGCCGCGAGCGCCATTCCGTACGCGGCCGCCACCCCGATGGCCGGTGCGCCCCGGACCTGCATCGTGCGGATCGCTCGGGCGACCTCCGCGGTGGTTCGCAGTCGTAGGACGACCTCCCGTCCCGGGAGTTCGCGCTGGTCGAGGAGGGCGAGACGCCCTGCGTCCCACCAGAGCGCGCGGACCCGCATCGACCGCCTAGGCGTCGAAGGTGTGGAGGAGGTCGATCCACGCCGGACCGACGCGCTTGTTCTCGCGGAGCGCCTCGTCGAACGGGACGCCGACGACCTCGCCGCCCCGCAGGACGGCGACCTCGCCGGAACGGCCGGCGACGAGAAGGTCGACCGCCTTCGCCCCGAGCCGGGTCGCGAGGATCCGGTCGAACAGGGTGGGCGGGCCGCCGCGCTGGATGTGACCGATCACGGCGCTCCGGGTCTCGATCCCCGTTCCCGATTCGATCCGCCGCGCGACCTCCGGCCCGGCCTCGCGCTCCTTGAGGAGCTCGTGGCCGAACTCGTCCTTCGCTCCGGCGGTCCCCTTCTTGGGGCCGAGGTCGACGCCTTCGGAGACCACGACGAGGGCGAACCCCTTGCGGGCGACGGCCGAGCGGACGTGCCGGAGGAGTCGCTCCTCGTCGTAGGGCTCCTCGGGGAGCAGCGTGTAGTCGGCGCCGCCGGCGAGGCCGGTCGCGAGCGCGACCCAGCCGGCGTGGCGGCCCATCACCTCGAGGACGATCGCCCGGTGGTGGCTGCCCGCGGTGTCGCGGAGCCGTTCGAGGGCGTCGACCGCGACGGTGGAGGCCGAGTCGAACCCGAACGTCCAGTCGGTCGCGGCGACGTCGTTGTCCATCGTCTTCGGCACGCCGACGACCTTGCGGCCGCGCTTCGCAAGCTCGCGGCCGGCGCTCAGCGTGTCGTCCCCCCCGATGACGACGAGGGCGTCGATGCCGCGCCGGTCGAGCGTGGCGAGCAGCTTCTCGGCATCGCCGGGCTTCGCGAACGGGTTCGTCCGGGAGCTCCCGAGCATGGTGCCGCCGCGGCCCACGACCTCCGAGACGTCCGCGGGAGCGAGCTCGCGGGCGAGGTCGTCTCGGACCCCCCGCCACCCGTCGAGGAATCCGACGACGTTGTGGCCGTTCGCCGACGCCCGGTAGACCACGGCGCGGACGGCCGCGTTGAGCCCCGGGCAGTCCCCCCCTCCGGTAAGGACCCCGATTCTCACGCGGCCACCTCGAGGTACTCCCGGGGTGCCTTCGTCAGGAACCGGTAGCCCTCGTGGGTGACCACAATGTCGTCCTCGATGCGGACGCCGCCCTTCCCCGGGAGGTAGACCCCGGGCTCGATCGTGATGGTCATGCCGCTCTGCAGCGGTTCCTCGACGAGCGCGTTCATCCCGAACCCGTCGTGGACCGCGAGCCCGATCGAGTGACCGAGTCCGTGGGTGAATCGTCCCTTGAACGGCGAGGCGTCGATCACCTTCTGGGCGGCGAGGTGGGGTTCCTTGCCGAGAGCCCCGGCCCGGACCACGCGCAGCGCTGCTTCCTGGGCCGCGAAGACCGTGTCGTGGACGTTCTTCATCTCCTCGTCGCGCGGGCCAAAGTGGAACGACCGGGTGATGTCGGAGGCATACCGCCGGTAGAGCGCCCCGAAGTCGCAGACGATCGACATCCCGGGCTCGAGCTTCCGCCCGCGGGGGGCGTAGTGGGGCTCGGCGCCGTCGGGACCGAATCCGGCAATCGTGGCGAAGCTTCGGCCCGAGCCGCCCTCCCGGCCCATAGCGTACTCGATCTCGGCCGCGAGCTCGAGGTCGGTGAGACCGGTACGGAGCATCGAGGGGATCTTCTTCGCGACCACAGAGCCGATCGTGGCGGCATGCTCGAGCCGCTCGATCTCGGAGGCGTCCTTCACCATGCGGGTCGCCCGGATCGCCGGGGAGGCGTCGACCCACTTCGCGCCGGGGAGCGCCTTCTCGATCTGCAGGAACGTCTCGTGGGTCAGTTCGCGGTAGTTGAGACCGACCGTGCCGGGACGAGGGAGGATCTTCTGGACGATCCGCTCGCGGTCGGCGTTGTCCTTCATCTCGTGGACGGTCACCGACGCGTCGTGCTTCGCCGCCTGGTGCGCGCTTTCCGCCTCGAGGACCGATGAGATGACGTCGAGGGACCCGTCGGGGTGGGCGACGGCGATCGAACCCTCGAACAGCCCCGACGGGACGTCGAACAGGTAGAAGAAGCTCTGATCGAGGTGGGGGTCGATCGAGTTCGCCAGGACGACGGCGTCGGGCTGGGGGTCAATCCGGCCGAACAGCTTGCGGACGCGGTCTTTCATGCCCCCGTCACACGGACGGTGGGCTCAAGAGGGTTGTGCCGGGGTCGCCGGGAGGTCCTTGCGCGATAGGTGGAGTTGGCGCGCCGCCAGGACTTCGTCGACGCGGCGGACCGAGGTCGAATGGGGAGCGTCGTGCAGGTGCTCGGGGGTGTCGTGGACCGCCCGGTCGAACGCTTCGGCGAACCCGTCGAGCTCCCGTCGGCTTTCGGTCTCCGGGAACTCGATCATGAGCGCCTCCTCGACGAGGGACGGGAAGTAGACGGTCGGCGCGTGGTACCCCTCGTCGAGCAGCCGCTTCGCGAGATCGAGAGTCCGGACGCCGTTCGCCTTCAACGGGGCGCCCGAGAGGAGGAACTCGTGCTTGACGAGCGTTCGGAACGGACGCGGGAGGAGGTGGCCGAGCTTCTTTCCGAGGTAGTTCGCGTTCAGGACGGCCCGACGGCTGATGTGGCGGAGTCCCTCCTCCCCGTGGGAGAGGAGGAACGCATACGCCCGAAGGTCGAGGCCGAAGTTGCCGTAGCCGGTCTTGATCTTGCCGATCGATTTCGGCCGGTCGTAGTCGAGCCGGAACGCGCGGCCCTGCTTCACCACGCGCGGCACGGGGAGGTACGCTCCGAGCGTCTCCGTGGCCGCGAGCACCCCCGCGCCCGGCCCGCCGCCGCCGTGCGGCGTCGCGAAGGTCTTGTGGAGGTTCAGGTGCGCGACGTCGAACCCCATCCGCCCGGGGTTCGTGACGCCGAGGATCGCGTTCAGGTTCGCGCCGTCGTAGTACAGCATCCCCCCGACGCCGTGGACCGTCTCGGCGATCGCGCCGATCTCGGATTCGAACAATCCGGCGGTGTTCGGGTTCGTCAGCATGAACGCGGCGGTGTGCTCGTTGACCGCCGCCTTGAGGGCGGCGACGTCGACGCACCCGTCGACGCTCGGGATCTCCCGGGCCGTGAAGCCGGCCATGTGGGCCGACGCCGGGTTCGTCCCATGGGCGGTATCCGGGAGCAGGACCTCGGTGCGCTGGGCGAGCTCGCCGCGGTCCCGGAAGTACGCCCGGACCATGAGGAGCGCCGCGTATTCGCCGTGGGCCCCCGCCGCCGGTTGGAGCGAAACTTCGGGGAGTCCGGTGACCTTCGCGAGCGCGGTCTCGAGGCGCCAGAGGATCTCGAGCGCCCCCTGGACGGTCTCGACCGGTTGGTACGGATGGAGGGAGGCGGCCGCGTCCCGCCGGGCGAGCTGCTCGGAGACTTTCGGGTTGTACTTCATCGTGCACGAACCGAGCGGGTACGGCATCGAGTCGATCCCGAAGTTCATCTGCGAGAGACGGGTGTAATGCCGGACGACCTCGAGCTCGCTGAGCTCCGGCCAGTCGACGGCCCGCCGGCGGCGGAACCGGTCCGGGATTCCCGGGATCGGGGCGGGCGGCTCGGGAGCGCGACGGGCGGCCCCGGCGAGCTGCCAGACCGGCGGCTCGTCGTAGCGCGCCTGGCGGAACGTCATGCCGCCCCCGGGACGTGCGCGAGGGCGGCGCGCGCGGCCTTCGCGTACTTCGCGATCTCCTTGTCGCCGGAGAACTCCGTCGCCGCCGTCAGGTACACCTCGCCGAGCGGGTTGACCGCCCCGGGCCGAGGGTCGGCGAGCGGGTGGCCGCCGAGGACCTTCTTCCGGCGAAGCCGGTCGAGGAACCCGGCCGCGGTGCCCCGGGTAACTCCGACCGTGAACTCGTGCAGGTAGGGGGAGTCGAACCGGGGGGCCTTCAGCCCGTCGATCCCCGCGAGGGCCCCGGCGAGCGTTCGCGCGCGCTCCGAGAGCGTCCGCTCGAGGTCGGCGAGCCCCTTAGGTCCGACCGTCGTCGCGTAGACGACGAAGGCGAGCGCGAGGAGCGACTGGTTCGTGCAGATGTTCGACGTCGCCCGCGACCGCCGGATGTGCTGCTCGCGGGTCTGGAGCGTAAGGGTGAACGCCGGTCGGCCATCGGCGTCCCGAGTGGCACCGACGATCCGTCCCGGGGAGAACCGGAGGTGTTCGCGCCGGCAGGCGAACAGGCCGAGCAGGGGGCCGCCGAACGACGGACTCGCGCCGAACCCCTGGCCCTCTCCGACGACGATGTCGGCCCCCCACTCGCCCGGGGGCTCGAGCACCGTCAGCGCGAGCGGGTCGGCGACCACGGTCAGTGGGACGGCGCCGATGGTGGACTTGAGGTCGAGGAGACCCTCGTCCACATGGCCGAACCCGTTCGGGACGTCGACGAGGACGCCGAACACGTCGCCCGATCTGGCCTCCCGCTTCGTCCAATCCACGTCGAGGCGGCCCGTGACCGGGTCGAACGGGATCTCCTGGATCCGAATCCCGGTGCCGGCGGCGTAGTTCGCGAGGACGCTCTTTTCTTCCCACGGCAGGCTCGCCGGGACCAGGTACCGGTCGCCCTCGTGGATGCGGCGCGAGAGGAGCAGCGCCTCGCCGGCCGCCGTGGCGCCATCGTAGAGCGACGCGTTCGCGGCATCGAGGCCCGAGAGCTCGACCCAGAGGCTCTGGAACTCGAACAGCGCCTGCAACATCCCTTGGCTGGCCTCGGGCTGGTACGGCGTGTACGAGGTGTAGAACTCGCTCCGGAGGAGGATTGCGTCGACGGCCGCCGGGAGGAACCGGGGTGCGATCCGGCCGCCGAGGAAGTTGGCGAAGCCCGTGTACGGCCGGTTCCGGGCGAGCATCTTGTCGATCGTTCGGACGACGTCGATCTCCTCCCGGCCCGCGCCGACCCCCATCCGCCCTAGCCGCACGCGGCGCGGGACGTCCGCGAACAACTCCTCCGCGTCGTGGAGACCGATCTCGTGGAGGAGCGCGGCCTCCGTCTCGGCGTCGTCCGGGATCCAACGAGCCACGAATCGTCCCTCGAGAGCCGCACGAGCCGGGTCGGCCACAAAAGGGCTTGCCCGCCTGAGCCCGGATCTGGGCGGGGCCGTCGCGGAAGCGTCATTACCGCGCCCCCGCCCACGCGGACGGTGGGGTCAGTGCCGGCGAAGAAGGGGGCCCGGAAGGGCCAGGAGGACCGAGGCGCCGCCGGAGGGGCGCGACCCGGCATGCCACCCTCGGCCGCGATTCTCGACGCGGCGTTCCACCGCGCGTACAAGGCGACGCCGCACGGCTCCACACCGCTCGACCGGTCCCGGCGGCGGGCGCTCCTGAAGATCGTCCGCACCGGCGCCGTCGTGGTCCGTCACCTGCGTGCGACGGACAAGCGATTTTCCAAACCGGGGCTGACCGATTTCGAGCGCACGCTCATCGCCGACCGGTTCGGGCCGGGGACGCTCGAGCACTCCCGGCGACGGGTCGGCCGGGCGGTGGAGCGGATCCGGGGTCTCGTCGCCGAGGAACAGCGGTTGCTCCGCAAGGCGTCGAGCGTGGAGGCGTTCGGGGAGCTCGTCCGGCGGATGTACGGACGCACCGCGAGCTTCGTGCGCGAGGTCGACCCGGACCTCGTCCAGCTGACCGAGGTCGCCCGCTTCCTGAAGGCCCGACCCCAGCTCGACCCGCTCGCTCCGACGGTCGTCGTCGCCGGCTTCCCGAACGTCGGCAAGTCCTCCCTCGTCGAACGCCTGTCGAGCGCGCGCCCGAAGGTGGCGGAGTACCCGTTCACGACCCTCGCCCTCGAGGTCGGGCACGCCGACGTCGGATTCGACCGGCTGCAGATCCTCGACACCCCCGGCGTCCTCGACCGGACCGGCCGAAGTAGCCAGGCGGAGCGGGAGGCCGAGGTCGCCGTCGAGCACGCCGCGACCCTCGTCGTGTTTCTGATCGATCCCACGGAGAGTTGCGGATACCCGCGCCCCGACCAGGAGCGCCTCCTCGCCCGCTGGCGGGAGGAGTTGCCGAACATCCCGATCCTCGTGGTGGCCACCAAGGCCGACCTCGGTCCGTCACCCGGCGACTGGTTACGGGTCTCCGCGAAGACGGGCGAGGGAGTCCCCGAACTCATCGAGAGGATCTCCCTCGAGCTGCGGGGGCGCCGGGCGCTCGAGTCCCCCGCCGATTCGATCCCCGGCGTGCAGGACATTTGAGCCGTCCCGTGGGGACGCTAAGTATGGAGCCGAGCTCCGGGGCAACGATGCCGTGGCGGTCGACCGGGGTGGCTCTCGCGACGCTCGCCGCGGGGACCAAGCGGGAAGTGCTGATCGAGGGCGCGACCGTGCTCCTGGCCCGGGTCGGTCCGGGCGTGTTCGCGATGGAAGGGATCTGCTCCCACCAGGGCGGTCTGCTCGCCGACGGCGCGCTCGAGAACGAGCAGGTCACATGTCCGCAGCACGGCGCGATCTTCGACGTCACCACCGGTCAGGTCATCGCCGACCCGGACGGTGTCGTCCCGCCGACCGGCATCGCGACGGCCCTGCCGAAATATCCGACGAAGGTCGAGGGCGGCATCGTCTGGGTGGAGCTCCCATAACGTAGCCATGACCGCCGAGGGCGACCCGATCCGGACGAAGTCCGTCGCCGAACCTCCCGCCGCGTCGGACGGTCGACGGCATCTCGTCGAGCGCCACTGGCCGGAGGAACTCGCCCGCGAGGCGGCCCAGATCGACAGCGTCCTCGACCGGCTGGCGCCGTCCCCCACGCTGAAGGCCTGGCACGAGCGCGAGCTCGAGAAGTTCGAGGAGTTCAGCCTGAAGTTTAGGATGGAGCTGATCGGTGCCGACGCGGAGCTCGACAAGCTCATCGACGAGGCCGAGCACGGCCCGGTGACCCTCGTGCACGCCGCGGAGAAGAGCACGCGGTCCCACGCCCACGTTCTCGCCGACGTGCTGCGCGAGCGGCTCGCCGCTAGACGGTCAGGCGCTCGCCGTTCTGCGGAACCAGCACCTGAGTCGTCCCCTCGAGCGCCTTAGCGAGCTTTTCGCGCTCGTCGCCGTGCATCAGCACGACCGTCTTCGCTCCGGTCCCCCGGATCATCTTCACGAGCTCCGAGTGCCCGGCGTGCGCCGAGAAATCGAACTTTTCGATGTCGCACGCGGGGCGGACCGTCACCTCGTCGATCGTGAGCGTGCCGTCATCGAGGAGCTGGCGGCCATTGGAGCCCGGGACCTGGAACCCGGTGAGGAAGATCGAACTGTTCGCATCGCGGTGCAGCTCCCCGATGTAGTGGAGGACGGGGCCGCCGTCGAGCATTCCGCCCGTCGTGACGACGACGTCGGCGTCCCGCAGAACGTGCCGGCGCTGGCCGGCATGCTCGACGAGGTGGACCGACTCGGTCGCGCGGTGGAACTTCTTCGCGTCGGCGAGGTACTCCGGCGACGCCGAGTAGATGTGGTTCACGCTTCGGGCCATGCCGTCGAGGTACACCTCGAATCCGGAGTGGGCGAGGGCCATCAGGACCTCTTGGGCACGGCCGACGGCGAATGCCGGGATGATCGCCTTGCCACCCCGCTCGACCGTCTCGGCGACCCGGTCGCGGAATCGGCGCTCCGTCTCCTTGCGGTCCGGGTGCTCCTTGCCGGCGTACGTGGACTCGACGACGAGCACGTCGCACTCCACGGGCTGCGCAGGCCCGACGAGGTGGGTCCCGATAGTCTGAACGTCTCCGGTGAAGAGAAGGTCCTTCTCCCCCCGGTATCGGTACATCGTCGCGCCCGGGATGTGGCCGGCCGGGGTGAGCTCGACTTCGATCCCCTTCTTCCGGTACGTCCCGTGCCGGTCGATGGCCACGAAGTTCTGGTGGAGGGCGCGGATATCGCCCGGGTCGTACGGTGGGAGGTACCCCTCCATCCGTGCGATCTTGAGCGTGTCCTTCGCGAGAAGGTCCGTGACGGCGATCGACACCGGCGTCGCCACGATCTCCGCGTGCGGGAGCCGCGAGAGGAGCGGCATCATGCCGGAATGGTCGAGGTGCGCGTGCGAAAGGAAGGCCGCATCGACGTGCAGCGGCGCGGGTCGCGGGTACGACGGTGGGTCGGTCGGCGTGAGGCCGTAGTCGAACAGTAGGGTGCGGCCCTGGTCGCGGACCACGAGGCCGAGGGAGCCGATCTCGGAGGCTCCACCGAGGAATTGCAGTTCCATTGCGCGGCCACTTGGGCCGCCGACTTAACGGTTGGCCAGCGGTCGAACGGTCGGCGAAGCTATTACGAAAGGTCCGGGTCGGCCCGACGTGCCGGACCCACGGCCACACGACCTCGAGGTCCTGTTTCGGGTCGCTCAGGCGGTCCACGCCGGCTTTCGGCAATCGTCGACCTCGCCGCACCGCGCGGATGTGGTCGCCATGGGCGCGGACGGCAGCCCGACGGAGGAGGTGGACCGAATCGCGGAAGCTCAGATCCTCGCGTGCCTCGACGCCGAGGGAGTCGACTGGGACGTCCTCTCAGAGGAAGCCGGACTTGTCCGTCGGGGCGGATCCCAAGTACTCGTCGTCGACCCCATCGACGGAAGCCACAACGCGCTCCGGGGGCTCCCGTACGCGACCGTCAGCCTCGGGCTCGGCTCCACCGACCTCGGCGGGATCGAAACGGCCGTCGTGCGCGACCTTTCGCGCGGCGTGACGTACTGGGCGGAGCGAGGCCGCGGGGCGTTTCGAAATGGGCATCCCCTACGGACGCGAGGCTGGTCCCAGCGTTCGGAGCTGTTCTTCCTGAACCTCGGCCGACATGCAACCCCGCGCGTGGTCCAGCTCGCGGCCCGGGCGCGGCGCGTGCGTTCACTCGGCTGCGCCTCGTTAGAGATGCTCGCCGTCGCCGAGGGCGCGGCCGACGCCTACGTGTTCGAGAACGACACATCGACCCGGAACCTGCGCGTGACCGACATCGCCGCGGCGTACCGGATTCTGGTGGAAGCCGGAGGCGAGGCGACCGACGTCGAAGGCCGCCCGCTGGCCCGGTTTCCGCTGACGTTGTCCGAACGTACGACCGTCTTCGCCTGGGGCGACGCCGAATTCAGCGCCAAGGCCCGGGCGGAGGGGTATCTGTGAAGGTCGGCATTACCGCGAACCCCGGGAAACCGCACGCGCTCGCGCTGGTCCGGAAGACGCTCGGGCTCCTCGAGGGCCGGGCCGAGGTCGTTGTCGCGAGCGAGACGGGGGAGGCGATGCAGCTCGACCTCCCGACGGCACCGCTCGACCGGCTCGAGGCCGAGGTCCTCATCGCCATCGGGGGCGACGGGACGTTCCTGACGGCGTTCCAGCGCTCCCGCCTCCCGATCCTACCCGTCAACGCCGGCACCGTCGGCTTCCTCGCGGAGGTCGACGGCGACGATGCCGCGGCCCTGGAATCCGCCATCGGCCGGCTCGTCACCGGGCGCTACTCGGTGGAGGACCGGATGAAGCTCGCGAGCGAGGTCGGCAAGGTCGCCCTCCCCGATGCGACGAACGAGCTCGTCGTGCACACGAGCCAGGTGGCGAAGATGCGGACGTTCGAGGTCGCGGTCGACGGTCGGCCCGTCGGGCGTCTACAGGCGGATGGGATGATCCTGGCGACCCCGACCGGCTCGACCTCGTACGCGATGTCCGCGTTCGGCCCAATCCTCGACCCGTCGGTCGAGGGGATCGTCGTGACGGCGCTCGCGCCGTTCCGGGCGGCGCAGCGGGCGCTCGTGCTCGACCCGATGCGGACGGTGTCGGTCCGGCTCGCCCAAGGGGGGAAGGATGGAATCGTCGTCGTCGACGGCCAGCACGAGCAACGGCTCGACGGGGGCGAATCGGTCACCGCCTACCGTTCCCCGCGACCGGCGTCGTTCGTCCGGTTCGGGTCGAGATTCTTCCAGCAGTTGCACGGCAAGCGGATCCTCCCGTGGGTCGACGAGCCCGGGGACGGGGACTCGAGGAACGATGCCGATCTTCCGGCCCACCCGTAGGCGTCGTCCCGGGGCCCCGCCGCTCGGGGCCTCCCCGACCGCGATCACCCGGAGGTGCCTCGACTCCGCCCTCGCCTGCGCGACCTCGGCGTACCCGAACGAGTTCGGTGGTGTGTTCCGGTCCGACGAACCCGGGGTGATCACCGACCTCCTGCTCGTCCCGGGGACGACGGCGGGCCGGCGCCACGCCAACTTCCAGCTGTACATGCTACCCGCCGACCTCGGAGTGGCCGGCACCGTGCACAGCCACCCGTCCGGCGCGCTCCACCCCTCCGAAGCGGACCTGTCGCTCTTCCGCCACTGGGGCCGCCGGCACGTGATCTTGGGCTGGCCGTACACGAAGGGGATGTGGCGCGCCTACGACGGCAACGGCAACGAGACCCATCTCGACGTTATCGGGCCAGCGACTCGGCCCGTCGCTCCGCCGTTCTATCGGCCGCCGACGACCGCACCCGCGGCGCCACCGCCGTCCGAGCCGGTGCCCGACGCCGAATGAGCGGGGATCGCCGGCGCCCGAGGACGCGACCGATTCTCGTCCGAAGATGGCGACCGGCGAGGCTCGTCGCCCGGACGCCTCCGCTAGGGATGCGATGGGGGTGTGACGGCGCTCGCGCGGTGGCCCAGCGCGACGCCCTCGAGGCGGTCGGGCCTCAATCGACGTCGACCCCGTTCCCCTCAGGATCGTCCGTAAACTGCGGGTCCGCGGTGAACCGCACGGACGCATAGGCCGCGTTCGTCCGCTGCACCGTCTGCGGGTAGATCCAGGTCGTGCGGTTTGTGGAAAAGATCAAGGGGGGCCGCGGGCCGGCGGTGAAGTTGAAGAATTGGAGCGGAAGGCTCGCCTGACAGTCGGAGGTGACCAGGCATCCGAGGCGGCCGCGATCCTCCATCAAGTGGAGCAGCGAGAAGAAGCTCAGGTTCTGGCTGACGACGGTCCCCGGCTGGGTGTACGGACTGATCACGAGCAGCGGCACTCGGAATGAGAGCTGAACACCGTTGACCACGGGCGGGGCCAGGTGGTCGTAGAATCCGCCGTACTCGTCATACGTGATGAACAGGGCCGTCGTGTTCCACTCGGGAGACGACTCCACGGCGTCGACGACCGAGGCGACCCAGGCCTCGGCCGCGGGGACGCTGTTGGGGGGATGGTCGGACTGTTTCGCGTACGGGATCAACCAGGAGAGGGTGGGAAGGCGGCCCGACGACGCGGCGCCGAAGAACGAGGTCCCGGGCACGAAGTGGCCCCGGACCGACGGGGCGTAGGATTCCTGCTTCGCGGCCTGGGGATTCCAGTAGTCGAACGCGTTGTCGCTCGGCGCGCCCCCAACCTTGGTCGTGACGTTCGACTGGACCGTCCAGTTGCCGAGCGCGTAGTCGTAGTAGTCCCAGGACGTGGTGGTGTTCTTCAGGAGGTCCTCGACGGAGCTCGTGTTGTTCGCCTGGGCCAGGTAGAGCGACCTCACGGTGGCAGGGGGTGCGCCGGGGGTGGAGTTGCCGAGGGCGTTCTTCAGGATCTCCGCGGGGGCCTGCCCGGCGACAAGGTCCCAATGGTTCGGCAGCGAGTACGCCTGGGCGGTCGAAAAGAAGTGGTCGCCGAGGCCGTACTGCTCGGCGAGGTCCCAGTAGAGCGGGATGGTGGAGCCGTTGAAGTGGCCGAACGGGGTCGTCCCGGAATGTTCGGCCAGGTAGAACCCGTTCATCGACCCGTTGTTCCAGGCTTGGTGCGACGGGGCGTAGCCGTGGAGCATCGGCTGGGAGATCGACCAGTTCGCCTTCGTGTCATTGTACGGGGTGATGCACCCCAGAGAAACGTTCGCGGGATTGTACGGGACGCACGTACCCGCGGGGATCCCGTCCACCGTGGACGGGCAGTACGGGCCGACGGCCCCACAGTACGTTCCGAAGTAGTTGTCGAACGCGTGGTTCTCCAGCATGACGACGACGATGTGCTTGATGTGCTGCTCGAACGCGGTGAGGGCGGTCGGGATGGCACCGGGTCGAACGGGACCGCCCGCGGCGGGAACCGGGAGTTGCCAGACGGCGCTCGCCACGAGGACGACGTGGATGTATCGACAGAGGAAGTCGCCAATGAGCAATGGATGAAGATCACCCCGAGACAGCCATTGCCGGATGGCGAATATGCGGTCGTGCGAATGCCGGATAACAGGAAATACTACGAATCAAACGCATACGATTTCGGCGTCGGCGCCGCTGGCGTGCATCCGGTGAATCATTGAGGCCGGTCGGCCCCGTCATCCGCCGCAGTCTGAGGCGTTGGGTGCCGGAGTTCGCAATCGAGCACAACGATTCCTC
>DAIQBL010000031.1:0-18108 GCA_036781185.1 Thermoplasmatota archaeon
GAGTCGTCGTTCTTGGGCGAGGTCGGGCGGCTCGTGACCGAAGCCGAGGCAAACCGCATGCCGCTGCGGCGGCTCGCGGACCGGATCGCGGCGGGCTTTGCGCCGACGGTGCTGGCCCTCGCGCTCACGGCCGCCGTGGCCTGGGCCCTCCTCGGCCACGCCCCCCTGCCCGTGGCGATCCTGATCTTCGTGACGGTGGCGATCACGGCGTGCCCGTGCGCCTTCGGCATCGCCACGCCGGCCGCGATCTCCGTCGGGGCGGGCCGAGCCGCCGAATCGGGCATCCTCTTCCGGGGCGAGGAGACGATCGGGGCGCTCGCCCGGGTCGACGTCCTGCTCGTCGACAAGACCGGGACGGTGACCGTCGGCCGACCGGCGGTGCGCCGGGTCGTCCGCGCGCCGGGGTCCGCGTCGGACGAGGTGGTGGCCACCGCCGCGGCGCTCTCGAGGAACGTCGACCACCCGTTCGCCCGCGCCACGCTCGGGTACGCGGAGGAACATCGGATCCCAGTTCCGGCCGCGGAGGAGATGGCGATGACGCCCGGCGTCGGGACGGCCGGTCGTGTCTCGGGGACGGCGAGCGAGTTCGGCCGGCTCGGCAATGTCGACCCGCCGGAAGAACCGTGGGCGTCGGAGCTCCTCGATGAGTCGGACGATCTCGGAGAGAGCGTCTCGTTCGTCCGGCGCGAGGGACGGCTGGTCGGCGCCATCACCTTCGTCGACCCGCTCGCCCCCGGCGTCCCCGAGGCCGTCGCCGCCCTCCTCCGGCGGGGGATCGCGGTCGAGCTCGTGACGGGCGACCGCCCCGGGGCCGCCCGGGCCGCCGCGACCGCGGCGGGAATCCCCACCGTCCACGCCGGGCAGTCCCCGGCCGACAAGCGGGAGCTCGTCGCCCGTCGCCACACCGAGGGACGCGTCGTCGGATTCGTCGGCGACGGGGTGAACGACGCGGCCGCGCTACTCGCCGCCGACGTCGGCATCGCGGTCGGGACCGGGACCGAGGTCGCGCGAGCGGCCGGCGGGGTTCTTCTCCTGCGGGGCGAGTTCGCCGGGGTCCCGGCGGCCGTCGAGATCGCCCGTGCGACCGTCCGCAAGGTCCGCCAGAATCTCGCGTGGGCCATCGGCTACAACCTCGTGCTCCTGCCCATCGCGGCGGGAGCGCTCGTCCCGTCGTTCGGGTTCGGCGTCTACTCGATTCTTCCGGTCGTGGGCGCGCTCGCGATGGCGCTCTCCTCCACGTCGGTCGTGGCGAACTCGCTCTCGCTCCGGACCGCCCGGCTCGGCGTACCGATGCCGCCGCTCAGGCTCGGTTCGACCGCGTAGGCAGCCGTCCTCCGGCGCGGAGGAAGAGCAGGATCGCCGGGAGGGCCGGGGCGCACAACACCATCCACAGAAGCAGCGGGTTGTGGATGGTGGCGAGGGCGACGCCTCCGACGACGGTCGCGAGGAGGGCGCCGACGCCGCCGATCGTGCCGAACACGCCGTTGTACGCCCCGACCTCGGTCGCGGGGGCGAGGTTCGAGGGGAGCGTGTTGAACGGGATCGACGTGAGGTTCTCGCCGATCGTGAGGAGCACCACGGCGCCGAAGAACACGGCCACGACCGCGACCGGGTCGAAGGCGTCGAGGCCGAGCGCGAGGAAGGCGAGGACGTAGGCGACGACCCCGGCGACCGCGAGCGTCGTGTGGCGCCGGCCGATGGCGAGCTCGGTGGTCGGCACCTGGCCGAAGACGACCACGAGGCCGTTCACCGCGAACCCGAGCCCGAGGTAGGAGTACGGCAGGTGAAGCGGGCCGGAGACGAACAGGGCGAACGTGACGTTCCATTGGCTCGTCGTGACGTCGGCGAGCGCGAACGCGAGGCAGAACAGGAGGAAGGCGGTGTCCCGTCGCAGCATCCGGAGGCTTTCGCCGACCGTCCCGGGGCGGACGCCGGGCACGGCGACCCCCACGGGAGTCCCCGCCTCGGCCAGCTTCGCGAGGCGGACGTCGTACGGGGAGGCGGCGAGGGTGAGCGCGAGATACGCCGCCCCGATGAGCGTGGAGACGCTCGCCGCCCACGCGACCGGCGCGAAGCCGAAGAAGACCAGGAGGATCCCGCCGACCGCGGTCCCGAGCGCGAACCCGACGTTCCAGCCGACCCGAAGCCACGTGAACGCGCGGGTCCGCGACGGCCCCTCGGCGAAGTCGCTCACGTAGGCGGTGAGCGCGGGGCCGGCGAGGCTTCCCCCGACACCGGAGAGGCTTCCGGCCGCCACCACGCCGACGAAGGAGTGGGCCGCCATCGCAAACCCCCCGCCGCCGAGGGCGCTGCCTTCGAGGAGCAGGGCGACGAGGTAGAGCCGACGTCGTCCGACCCGGTCCGCGAGAAACCCGCCGAGCCCGCCGAGGAACAGCGGCGGCACCGAGACGGCCGAGATGACGATCCCGACCTCGACGTAGCCGATCCCGAGGACGTTGTGGAGGTAGAGGGCGATGAACGGACCGATGAGCGAGAGGCCGAACGCGCGGAACCCGGCGCCCAGCGCGACGGGTCGCAGCCGGATGGGAAACCCGGCGAACCCCGCCGGCTCGTTTTCCTCCGCCATGACTCCCCCGGTCGCCCCGCCTCCCTCGTTCACGTTTCAAGCTTAAGGGGTGGGACGCTCGTCGGGTCGCCGGGATGGGCGACCAGGACCTCTCGACCGAGCTGGCCGGCCAGGGGTACCAGCTCACGGGGCGCCACAGCGCCGTCAAGCTCTGCTACTGGACCCGCCAGTCGCTGACGCAAGGACGAGACTGCTACAAGGGGCGGTTCTACGGCATCGAGAGCCACCGGTGCCTCCAGATGTCGCCGGCCATCGACTCGTGCAACCTGCACTGCCGCTTCTGCTGGCGGAGCCAGGGGTGGGAGAACGACGAGATGATGACCGAGTACGACGACCCGGACGTCCTCCTCGACCGGTCGATCGACGCCCAGCGCCGGATCCTGTCGGGGTTCAAGGGCGAGGGCGCGGTCGACCCGGAGCGGTGGGCGGAGTCCCAGGCCCCCCGCCACGTGGCGATCTCGCTGACCGGGGAGCCGACGCTCTATCCGAAGATGAACCGGTTCCTCGCGCTGTGCGCCGAGCGCGGCATCACGACGTTCCTCGTCACGAACGGAACGAACCCGGACGCGCTTCGGGCGATGGACCCGCTCCCGACGCAGCTCTACGTCAGCGTCACCGCCCCGAACCCCGAGGTGTTCCGGCGGCTGACGGCTCCGAGCGACGTCCATGCCTGGGACCGGCTCCTCGAGTCGCTCGAGATCGTCCGCGGGCTTCGGACGCGACGGGTCGTCCGGCACACGCTGGTCCGGGGGTGGAACCTCGGCTGGGTCGACCAGTACGCCGAGCTCGACCTGACGGCCCGGCCCGACTTCGTCGAGCCGAAGGGCTACGTCTACATGGGCCGCTCGCGCCAGCGACTCGGGCGCTCGCACGTCCCCTCCCACCCCGAGATCCGGAGCTTCGCCGACGCCCTCGCGGCCCGCACCGGGTACCGGTGTCTCGACGAATCCCCCGAGTCGAAGGTCGTCCTGCTCGGCTCGCCGACGGGGGTCGACCGGTTCCTCCCCGGTCTCGGCCCCGCCGACGCCGAAGCGGCCGCGCTCGCGTGACCCGGTCGCGGGAGCCGGCCCCCGGGGGGACCTCGGGCGAACGTACTTACCCCGGAAGGCCGTCGCGACCCCGATGGCGCCACCCGCTGCCCGACTCCGAGCCCCCTCGCCGCGCTCCCGGCTCCTCGCCGCGCCCGCGATGGCGCTCCTCGCGCTCACCGTCCTCCTCGTCGTCACGGCTCCCCTTGCCGAGTCGGCGCCGGTCGTCAAGCTCGTCGCCCCGTTCTCCGGAACTCCGTTCCAGACGGTCGCCCGCTTCCACCAAGGCTGCGGCTTCAACCTCGTCGCGCACGACCTCCTGTTCTCCGCCGCGAGCGGCAAGGCGCACCTGAATCAGGAATCGCGGGCCCGGATGTGCTCCGGCACCTCCAACGTCCTCACCATCTTCCAGACGACCACGGAGACGGGCCTCAACAGCACGACGTTCGCCCCGACGACCTCGCAGCCGCTCGCCCACGTGAAGGTACACTGGGGCCTCACCTACAACTGGTATCTCGTCACGACGTGGGGAAACTCCTCCCAGACGACGTACGCGTACTTCTCCGTCCAGGTCCTCGCGACGATCTACGACACCACGACCGGGACGACGTACTATCCCACGAACTCCTACCTGAACAGCGTGACGCTCTCGGACACGAACGGCTCCTCGCTCATGCACGTCACCGCCGTGCCCGTCGAACTGTTCTTCAACCTCAGCCTGTCGTCGACCCATTCGTATCTGTACAATACCTCGCTTCGGCTGGTCACGACCGTCGACACGGACGGCCCCGGCAGCGCCGCGGACGCCAACGTCCTGTTCTACGACCCGTCGCTCTCCGACCGGGCGACCCTCAACTGGGTGACGTACTGAGCCATCGAGGGGCCCCGCCGGGGCGAACCGCCGGCACCGACCCGTGCCGTCCGGCGGCGGTTTCCGCGATCCCGAGGCTCAGGCGAGCTTCCAGTTCAGGATCTCGACGACGATCGCCGCGCCGATCCCGAAGACCATGACGAAGTACGGGTCGATCTTCAGCGACCGCGTCTCCTCCATGTCGTAGTATTGGATGAGACCCGCCGCGGAGTGGAATCCGCTCTTGCGGTTGTCCTGCGGCATCGGACAGTTCCACCGGCCGCCGGTATATAGCGATGCGCGAACGAGGGCTCAGCGGCCGTAGAGCAGGCCGTCCCAGACAGCGTCCTCGACCGCGTCGCGTACGCCGCTCGCGAGGCCGGGAACCAGGCTGGACATCCCGCCGGAGAACACCCGCTCGAAGAACGGCCGCGGGGGCGCGACGCGCACGGCCTTGGAGGGCGGCACCCCGGTGATCCGCGAAAGTTCGGCGAGCGCTTCTTCGCGATCGCCCAGGGCATCGACCAGCCCGAGTTCGAGCGCCTTGCGGCCGCTCCAGAACTCGCCGGTGGCGAGGGGGAGGATGTCCGCGACCGGACGCTTCCGCTCGCGCGCGACCATTCCGACGAACGAATCGTAGGAGTCCTTCGTGACCGCCTGGAGCTTCGCCCGTTCCTCGTCGGAGAGCGGCCGGAGACCCTGGTAGGCGTCCTTGTGCCGACCCTCGTGGAGGAGCTCGACATCGACCCCGACCTTCTCGAGGAGGCGGCGCACGGCGATGTGGGGGAACACCACCCCGATCGAGCCGACGCCGCTGTCGGGGTAGGCGTACACCTTCCGGGCGCCGATGGCGGCCATGTAGGCGCCCGAGGCCCCGAGCGAGCCGATCGACGCGATGACCGGCTTGACCGCGTCGAGACGCTTCACCGCCAGGTACAGGTCCGTCGACGGAATGTCGGACCCACCGCCGGAGGAGATGTCGAACAGCACCCCTCGAACCCGCCGCTTGGTCCGGAGCGCCTGCAGGAGGCGGAGGAACGGTTCCACCGAGCGCTCACGGATCGTCCCTCGGAACTGAACGTGGGCGAGAAGCTCGCGCATCGAGAATCCTCGCGACGAGGAGGCCACTCGACGATTTACCCCCTCGGGGTCGTACCCGGGAGGAGCTGTCGTCAGGGTTATCGGCCATCGGCCCCCCCGACGGACGGCCGCATGCCGCTCGAGCCGTCCACGTCGGAGTGGACGCCCCCTCCGAGTCTCCTCGACACCGCCATTGTCCTCCCCGGGATCCTCGGGGCGTTCCTGGTCGCGGCGGCGCCGTTGCTCTGGGCGGGCACTCACGGGACCCTGGCGGGCTACCTCGTCCTGTACTGGGGCGGGATCGGCGCCATCGCCGTCGGAGCGGTGCTCGCCTTCTTCGTCGGACTGTTCCCCCTCGGGACGCTTTCCCTCGGCGGGATCCTCTGGATCGTGGTCGAGCGGGTCGCTCTCGCCGTGGGGCCGCCGTTCGGATGGGCCGCGGTCGGGCTCGCGGCGGTCGGGCTGATACTCCTCCCCGGCGCCGTGCAGAAGGTCCGTGCGGTGACCGCCGCCCGGGTCGAGTGGGGCCGGACGAAGGGCGGCTCGGTGGAACCGTAGCGGACCGCCCGGACGCCGGGCGTTAAGGTCCGGAGTCTCTCGCCCTAAGCATGCCGTTCGGAGCCCCTGTCACCGGTCTGCCACGGACGAGCCTCGCCGGGATCGATGTCTACGTTCACGACGACGGGCGGAGCCAGGTACTGTTCCTCGAGCTCCCGCCCGGACGGCCGGAAACCGTCGTCCCGACGCACGTGCACGGGGTCGAATGGGGGATCGTCGTCGACGGCGAGATCGAGATGACGATCGAGGGCCGACCGGAGGTCCACCGGGCCGGTTCGCAGCACCTCATCCCGGCGAACGTGCCGCACAGCTTCCGGTTCCGACCGGGGACGAGTTCGATCCACTGCTTCGGGGAACGTCGGGTCACTCTCCCGGGAGCTTGACGCCGAGCTCCCGGGCGAGGCGGAGGAGCGTCCGCCGGTCCGGCGGGGGGAGCGGAGCGGACCGGCGAGGTCGGCGGAGGGCCGGTCCCTCGTCGCCGATCGTCGAGGTCGCTCGAACGCCGTACTCGGTCACCCGGTCTCTCGGAAGCAGTCCGTTCCAGCCGTACATGCGGATACGATGTCCGCCGAGGGGATTCTCCCAACGCACCGTCGGCACTCACGCCGCGTGAGTGGGGTGGTCCGAGGGCGTCCCCCGACGTCTCCCGAAACTCTATCTGCGCCCGTCCGTCCCCGCCGGCGAGGAGGCGGACGCATGGCCGAACCGAGCGCGGACGCGATCTGGGTGGAGAAGTACCGCCCCCGGTCGCTCTCCGAGATGGTCGGCCAGGAAGGCGTCGTGCCGCTCCTTCGCGCCTACGCCGCCCGGCGCTCCCTCCCCCACCTGCTGTTCGCGGGGGCGCCCGGGACCGGGAAGACGACGGCCGCCCTCGCGCTCGCGCACGACCTTCTGGGCGAGGAGTGGCGCCAGAACTTCCTCGAGCTGAACGCCTCGGACGAGCGGGGGATCGACACCGTCCGCACGACGATCAAGGGGTACGCCCGGAGCGCCCCGATCGGAGGCGTCGGGTTCAAACTGCTGTTCCTCGACGAGGCGGACAACCTGACGAGCGAGGCGCAGGGGTCGCTCCGCCGCATGATGGAGCGGTACTCCTCCGCGTGCCGATTCATCCTCTCTTGCAACTACTCGAGCCGGATCATCGAACCGATCCAGTCGCGCTGCGCGGTGTTCCGGTTCCGCGGCATGTCCCCGGTGGAGATGCGCAAGCAGCTCGGACGGATCGCCTCGGGAGAGAAACTCGAGGTCGACGACGAAGCGTACGCGGCGATCGCGGAGCAGGCGGACGGCGACCTCCGGAGGGCGACCAATCTCCTCCAGCTCGCGGCCGCCCCGGGCCTGCCCATCACCCGCGCGACCGTCGAGGGCGCGACGACCCAGCCGATCCGGCCCGAAGTCGAGGCGATGGTGACCCTTGCCCTCGCCGGGCGCTTCTTCGATGCGCGCGAGCGGCTCTACCAGCTGTTCGTCGAGCGCGGTGCGAGCGGCGAAGACATCTTGCGCGCGGTCCACCGGTACCTGCCGGACCTCCCCGACACGACGATCGCGCTCCGGGAGAAGATCGCCCTCATCGACCACCTCGCCGAGGTCGATTTCCGCCTCGCCCAGGGCGCTTCCGAGCGCGTGCAGATGGAGAGCGTCCTCGCTCGACTCGCCTTGTTCCGGCCCTCGACGGCCTCGCGGACGGCATGACCCGCCAGCGCCGGATCCACACGAAGCCGCTCACGTTCCGGCGGGCCGTCGTCGCCGGGACCCTGACGGTGCGACCGGCCACCGCGAAAGCGATCCGGGACGGCCGGGTGAAGAAGGGAGACCCGGTCGCCGCCGCCGAACTGGCGGGGCTCCTCGCCATGAAGCGTACTCCCGAGCTGATCCCGCACTGCCACCCGGTCCCGCTCACGGGAAGTCGGGTGGACGTCACCGTCCGGGGTCGGAGCGTCCGGGTGGTCGCAGAGGCCGAGGCGCTCTATCGGACCGGTGTCGAGATGGAGGCGCTCGTCGGCGCCACCATCGCGCTCCTCACCGTCTGGGATATGGTCAAATATCTCGAGAAGGACGCGCGCGGGGGCTACCCGGCGACCCGGCTCGGGCCGGTCACGGTCGTGTCCAAGGAGAAGCGTTCGATGAGGTCGGCCCGATGACCCCGCCCGAGAGTCCGGCCGGTCGCCATCACCTCGGCGGGGGCCGGTCCATCCACTTCGGCGTGCTTTCGGTCTCCGACACGCACACGGAGGAGGACGACGTCTCGGGGCATCTCGCGCGGGACCTCTTGCTCGGCGCCGGGCACACGGTGCCCCGGTACCACCTCGTGGCCAACTCGGTCGCCGACGTTCGCGACGCCCTCGAACCGTGGCTGGACGGCCGGGAGGTCGAGGCGGTGCTGACGATCGGGGGGACTGGCGCGAGCTCGCGCGACCTCACCGTCAACGCGCTCGAGACGATGGGCGGGCGCCTCCTGCCGGGGTTCGGGGAACTCTACCGGTCGATCAGCTTCCAGGACGTGGGCCCCTTGGCGATCCTGAGTCGCGCCTCGTTGTTCGTCGTGAAGCTCAAGCCGGTGTTCGCCCTTCCGGGGTCCGAGCGCGCGGTCCGGACGGCGGTGGAGCGGCTCGTGGTTCCCGCCGTGCAGCACCTCGTCGAAGAGTTGGAACGCTAGTTCCCCCTCCACCCGCCCGGGGCGCACGTGAATGGGTGCTCCCGCCGGCCCGACTGGGCCGTGAGATGTCCGGCGTTCGGTCCGGACGGTGCTCCGAAGCTCCCCGACCCCGGGGGAGGCGCCCCGTGTGGCCGACGGAGGGTCGAACACGTCGGCGGGGATATCGTCCCGACGGGCCGACGGATCCCGAACTCCGGGCGGGCTACAAGTAGGCCTTTCGACTAGAGCCCCGGGCCGTGCCCGAAACTCCGACGAAGCTGCACCGCGACGCGGCCCGCACCATCGTGACCAAGTATCTCAAGGTCCGCGCGGGAGAGAACGCGATCATCGAGTCCTGGGAGCACACGATGCCGATGGTCTCGGCGATGGTCGATGAGGTCCGCCGGGTGGGCGGCCAGGTCCTCCTCGTCCACAACGACGAGGACGCGTGGTGGCGGGCGATGGACCGTAAGCAGTCGAAGCTCCTCGGCCGGTCGAGCGCTCCGGAATGGGCGGCGCTCAGAGCCGCGGATGTCTACGTGAATTTCTGGGGTCCGGGCGACGCCGACCGTCTCGAGAAACTGCCCGATAAGCCCGGCAACGAAGCATTCGCCTGGAACTGGCCGTGGTACGCGGTCGCCCGCAAGGCGGGGCTCCGCGGGGTGCGGATGACCACCGGGTTCGTGACGGAGGGCCGGGCCCGTCGGTGGGGCTTGCCGCGCGCGAGGTGGGAAGAAGGCGTTCTGCGAGCCTCGCTCACCGACCCGGAGGAGCTGGCCAAGATCGGGACTCGCCTCAGCAAGTCGCTCTCCCGCGGCAAAAAGGTCCGGATCACCCACTCCAACGGGACGGACCTCGAAGTCGCCCTGGCCGGGGTCCCCTCACGTCTGACCGACGGGAGACCTCACCCCTATCACAAGGGAGACTCCGACTCGGGCATGCTCCAGCCGGTCCCCGCCGGGACTCTCGACGTGGCCCTGGACTCCCAGCACGCGGAAGGGAGGTTCCGAGCCAACCGCCGGACCAACATCTGGTGGACCGTGCACACGGGGGGTACCCTCGAATTCTCCGACGGGAAGCTGACCTCGTGGTCCTTCGAGGAGGGAGAGAAGGAGTTTGCCCGTCAGTACAAGACCGGCACGGCGGGGAAAGACCGGGCCAGCGCTCTCAAGCTCGGGCTGAACCCAGCCGCCGGGGACCTCCCCAACTTGGAGACCGTCGAGAGCGGTTCCGTGTCCCTGCAGGTCGGGGGGAACCGGTATCTTCGGGGCTCGAACACATCGAATTTCTTCACGTGGTTCTCGCTCGCCGGCGCCGAGGTCGCGGTCGACGGGACTCCCGTCATCCGAGCCGGCCAGATCCTCTAGGCGGCGCCCACCCGCACTCGGGCGGGAACTCGGCGCCCCCGTCAGCGACGGGGCCCGACCGAGAGCGCCCCCATCGGGGGCGGGCCGGGGTCGAGCAACTGCGGGGGGACTCCCTGGGCGCGGCAGAAGTCGCCCCACGCCGGGTTCGACTCGATGTGGTGCGCGAGGAGGATCCCGCCCGGGGCGAGCGAGCTCCACGCGTGGTGGAGCTCGAACCGGGCGCGGTCCGCATCGTGCGCGTTGTCGAGGAAGGCGAGGTCGGTCCCGCGGCCCGGGTCGAACACCTCGCGAAGACGGTCCTCCGCATTGCCCAGCACGAGCGTCCAACGGGACCGCAGGGCGGGGGGAACGAACGCGCCGACCGAGACCAGCCCGACCCCGCTCGCCCGGCCGTGGGGCGAGCCGGGGCCGATCGAGACCAACTCGCCGTATCGGTTCGCTTCGAGGGCCGCCAGGATCCAGCTCGACGAGTACCCGGGCCCGACGCCGGTCTCGACGACCCGGTTCGGTCGGGCGGCGCGGACGAGCAGGTACAATAGCGACCCCTGCGGGAGCTCCTGCGTATACGCGAGGCTCGCGCCCCGCTGCAGAAGTCGGTCGGGCAGGTCGCTTTCGGACAGCTCGTGGCGCACCGTGCGGAGCGATTCGGTCGAAACACCGGTGAGGGCGACGATCCGGTCGAGCGCGGCCTGACGATGGAACAGCATCCGGTTCCGTAGCTCCTTGCGGGCCGCGGGCGTCAGCAGGACCGGCGGGCGCGGGTTGACGTCGCTCGCCGGGACCACGCCGCCCGCGGGGAGCGGCATCGCGGTCGTCGTCGCGCGGCCCGGGGCGCGGGCGCTCACTGGTTGCATGGAGAGGCGTATGCGCCCCGGATTACATAGACCATCCGAGAGGGCCGGCGCGCCGGTGGTGGCGTTCGCACCACCCGATGTTCCCAACGGCCCACACGGCTTAACTATCCGAGCGGGCATTCCAACGTCGAGCGTACCGGGAATGAGCGTTCAGGAACTCGATGGGTCGGGATTCGACAAGTTCTCCGGCGGCAGCCCGGTGGCGGTCGTCGACGTCTGGGCCCCCTGGTGCGGGCCGTGCCGGATGGTCTCCCCGATCGTCGAACGCCTCGCGGACCGCTACAACGGAAAGGTCGCCTTCGGCAAGCTCAACAGCGACGACCACGGCGAGAAGGCCGGGCAGCTCGGCATCATGAGCATCCCGACGCTGTTGTTCTACAAGGATGGGAAGCTCGTCGACCGGATCGTCGGGGCGTACCCCGAAGAGGTCATCGACGAGCACATCCGGAAGCTTCTCTGACTGGTCCGCCCGGGGAGCGAGCGAGCGGGGAGCGCCCGCCTCGGTAGTCCGGCTCCGGCGATCGCGGCGCCGGCGACGGTCGCCGGCCGGAGGGGACCGTGAGCGAGACGGCCGATGTCCAGCTCGCCCGATACTCGTTCCGGCGGAAGCTCGATGAGATCGCGGCATCCCGGGGCCGCGCGACCGAGCTGATCAGCCTCTACGTCTCGCCGGGCAAGCAGATCTCCGACGTGATGGCGTATCTCCGGAACGAGTACGCCCAGAGCTCGAACATCAAGAGCCGCACCACCCGGAAGAACGTGATGTGGGCGATCGAATCGCTGATGGGCCGGGTCCGGCAGTTCAAGGAGCCGCCCGCGAACGGCGTCGCCTTCTTCGTCGGGAACAAGGCGGTCGGCGCGGACAAGTCGGAGACGGTGACGTTCATCGTCGAGCCGCCGGAGCCGCTCAACACCTACCTCTACCGGTGCGACTCGTCGTTCTTCCTCGACCCGCTGCTCTCGATGGTCCACGAGCCCGACATGTGGGGCCTCGTCGTGATGGACCGAGCCGAGGTGACGATCGGCCAGCTGAAGGGCAAGCGGATCGAGGTTCTCCGCAACCGCCAGTCGCAGGTGCCGAGCAAGCACGGCCGCGGCGGCCAGTCGGCCCACCGGTTCGAGCGGATGATCGAGCACGCCGCGCACGAGTTCTTCGTGCGGTGCGGCGAGATGTCGAACGAGCTGTTCCTCCCGAAGAAGGACGTCCTGAAGGGTATCCTCCTCGGCGGGCCGGGCGCGACGAAGGAGTACTTCTACAAGGAAGGCTACCTCCACTACGAGCTCCAGCAGAAGGTCGTCCAGCCGCTGTTCGACGTCGGGTACACCGACGAGTACGGACTCCGCGAGCTCGTCGAGAAGGCGACCCAGACGCTCCACGGACTCGACGTCACCGAGGAGAAGCGGCTGATCCAGAAGCTGCTCGGAGAGATCCGGCGGGCCGAGGCCGGCCTCGCCGCGTACGGCGAGCGCGACGTGGAGACGGCGCTCGCGGCCGGGGCGGTGCAGACCCTGCTCGTCTCCGAGGGGATGCGGAAGAAGCGGGTCGAGTACCGGTGCGGCCAGTGCCAGACGACGTTCTCGAAGAGCCTCGCCGACGACGACGTCGACCAGCCGACGAACGCGCCGTGCCCGAACTGCGGCGGAGGACCCGTGACCAAGGTCGGGACCGAGGACGCGGTCGAGCGGATGTTCCGGCGCGCCGCCGAGTCCGGCGCGGAGGTCCGCATGATCTCGACCGAAAGCGAGGAGGGCGAGATGCTCGCGAAGGCGTTCGGGGGCCTCGGGGCAATCCTCCGCTACCCGATGGCGACGCGTTCGCCCCTCCTCCGTCCCCCGGCTCAAAGCTAGCGGACGGCTAGGTCCCCTCGCGGCCCGAGGACCCGCTCTCTCCTCGACGGCATGATTAAATACGGAGGCCTAGCCTCGGCCGAGGTAAGGTGGTCCCTACGGCACAACCGATGTACGGTGGTTATCCAGGAATGGAGCCAGCCGAAGTGAGCTCGCTGAAGTCGATCCTCAACATTGGCCGCATCGTCGCGCTGATCTTCCTGATCATCTGGCTTCTGGTCGGGATCCTCGTCGCCGTCGCGTTCGCCCTGGCTGCGTCCGTGGGATTCGCTGTCTTCGCGATCATCCCGGCGCTGTTCTTCCTGCTGTTCTTCGTGATCAACCTGCTAATCTACATGAACATCCGCGAGATCCAGCGGATGGTCGACGGCGGGCAGTACGAGGCAGCCAAGAGCAAGACGTTCATCTGGATGATTCTCGGATTCATCCTCGGTGGCGTCATCATCGGCATCATCCTCATCATTGCCTACATCAAGTACGACCCGGTGATCAACTGGCAGCGCCAGATGCGCGCCGGTGGCGGGCAACCCCCGATGCAGGGCGGCTGGAACCAGCCCCCGATGGCGCAGCCGGCGTATGCCCCGCCCCCGGCCCAGCCCCCGATGGCACCGATGGCCCAGACCGCACCGCCCCCGGTGGCGGCGCCGGTCGCGCCCGCCGCGGGCACCTGCCCGAAGTGCGGCAAGCCCGCGACCTGGGTCGCCCAGTACAACCGCTGGTACTGCTACGGCTGCCAGCAATACGTCTGAACTGACCCTCGAGCTCGCACCCAACCTATTCGCCCCGTTCGAGGGGCGCTCGCCCTGTTATTCCCGGTGATTCGCGCATGGTCCGCGTGACCGTCGAGATCGAGACGCCCGGGTCGATCGATTTCGTGCGGAACTGGTGGCTCGACTACGGGGAGGGCGACGCGAACCTGACCGGGGACATCTTGGCGCGGACCGCGCTCTGGGTCGACAAGACGACGGCCGAGCTCCGCACGACCACCCGGTTCGCCGGCCGCACTGTCCGGAGCGACGGAACCGTCCACGTCCTCGCCCGGAACCGCTGGCGGTTCGAGGGGGTCATACATCTCCACGAGGAACCGTTCGCAACGGTCCGCACCGACTTCCAGCTCGACGACCTCCACGACCGCCGGCGACTGACGGCCCGATTCGAGTTCCGCGGGGTCGGGTTCGGACCGAAGGTGATCCTACCGTTCGTGCGTCCGTTGATCCGCCAGGGACTCGTCCGCGAGTACGACGAGTTCCGCCGCGCGATCGAGAGCGAGTGGAACCGGGGGAACGGCTGACCCGCGGGTCCCCTCACCAGAGGTGGCCGAGCGGGTCGTCCGGCGGAGGCGGGGTACCGGGAGTCGCCGGACGCACCGGGGGAGGTGGTGCGACGGCTCCCGTCGGATAGAGGGAGGCGTTCGGGGAGGGAGGATCTTTCCGGGGCGGCTGGCGGGCCACGACGAGCCCGACCACGACGACCGTCAGGCCCACAACGGCGACCGCGAGGACGAGGACCCCGCCCAGGTGACCGAGCTCGGTGGGGCCCGAGGTCGACTTGGGACAGTTGCCGGCGAGCAGGCAAAGCGACTGGCTCTGCGCGTAGCTCGCCATCTCGGGCTGGGCCTGGAGGGTCGTCGCCGCCGAGCCGGCCGAAGCCGGCGTCACAAAGGCGGAGAGGCCGGAGGGGCCGGCCATCGCCGCCGTCGCCGAAGGCTCGGCCGGGCTGGCCGCGAACGCCGTCGCGGAGGCGGCGATGACGGGCCGCTGGTGCGACGCGCCGGCAAAGTCGGTGGCATCGGTGGAGGCGCTCTCCGCAGCCTGGGCGTCCTGGGTCCATGCCCCGCTCGAGCTCGTCGAGCCGAACAGGTCCGCCCCGGCGGGGACGAGGATGAGCCCCTCGCGGAAGGCGAATGGGCCGGTGAGCGCGAATCGGACCGCGGTCACCGCGAGCCCGCCGTGCAGCGTGACCGAGCCGAGGACGGAGCCCGCCAAGGAGACGTTCCCCGAATGGGCGACGGTTCCGTTCGCCGAGCCGGTGCCGCTCGTCGGAATTTGTCCGAACGGCGAGCGGGCGTAGGCGTAATCCACCGACCAGATCCCATGGCCCGAGTAGTTGCTCGACGACGTCCAGCTCGGGGTCGCGCTCAGGTTGTCCGGGAACAGTCCGAGGCCCGGGGTAAAGCTGACGGCCATGGCCGCCGCGCTTTGCACGGAAAGGAACGCTGTGGAGTGATGCGTACCGAGCGGGCCGGTGACGTTCGCGACCCCGCGCTCGGTGAAATTGGCCTGGGCGCTCGTCGAGGCGTTCAGAAGCGTCACCGCGGGGACCGGCCCGCTCGGGCCCGTGACCTGGCCGGCCGTCGAGAAGTTGTCCGTCGCCGACGCGACTTCCCACGCCTGTCGGGAGAGGTTCGCGGATGCGGTCGGGCTGGCGCAGTTCGGATGGCACAGTAGCACGAATAGGTTCGCTACGAGGGTGCGATTCACCGTCAGCTCGAAAGTAGTGGAACTGGTGTTGACCTGTTGGACGAGAACTTGGACTCCGACGAAGGCGTGGATCGAATACATCCATTGACCATCGGGCGTCGAACCCGAGGCGTTGACCCACCGGCTGCCGCCGTATCCCCACCCCTCGACGAACGCCGCCGCCGATCCGTTCGGAACGGGTCCCGGGGCCGGCGCGGCCCCCACGGACGGGACGACAAGCATCGAGAGTATCGCGGCGGCTCCGAGGAGAGCACCGAGGGTCCGAAGACGGCGGATTCGCATGTGGTGTTCCCGTCCGGACTGGACGGTCCTCCACTGGCGACGACGGGTCTTAAGTCGATGTTCACTCCGGATTCTCGGGGGCTGTACGGCATGCTAGGCCGTCGCCGACCCAGGTAGGAGCGGGTGCGGGAACTCACGTCGGCGGAGGCTCGGGTCATTGCGGGCATGCTCGGATCCGCCGCCGCCACGGAACGCGAGCGACTCCGGCGGATCGGAGTGCCGCGGTCGACCTACCACGCCGCCCGCCGACGCGCGTATGCCGAAGGGTGGCTTCGCGACCGGTACGTCCCGCAGCCGGAGCGGCTCGGGTTCGGCGCGACTCTCGTCCTGGCCGCCCGGCCCTTCGTGGATCGGGGCGCAGAACTCGGAGCCCGTTGGGGCGCGGCGCCGTCGTGCGTGTACTTCGCCGCGGGGACCGAGCTCGCGCTCGGAGTCTTCGTCGAACGGGACCGGACATCGGCGGCGGCGCTCGCCGCCCGTCTCCTCGGCGGCGAGGTGGCTTCGTGGCGGGAGGCGATCGTGGCGGACCTCCACGGGCCGTCGATCCCCGTGTACTTCGACTACGAGGGGCTCTGGGCGCATCTCGCCGAGTCCACCGGCACGGTCGCCTACCCGCGAGGGCTCGGGGGGTCGCCGGAGCCTTCGGCACCGTCGGAGCTGACTCGCCATCAACGTTGGGCGGCGAGCGAGCTTCTCACCCGGCCGTTCGCATCGGCGGGTGATGGACGGGCGCCCCATCTCGTCGGTCCGCTCGGTCTGCCGTTCTCCCAGCAGCGGCTGGTGGCGCAAGGGACCGTTGTGCACCGGGTATTCCTCGACCCTGGCCGATTGCCACCATTCCGAGGCAGTGCCGCCGACCAGATCGCCCTCGTAACGGGGGCGTGGAAGCCGGGCGCCCGGCCCGAACGCCTGTTCCGAACGCTCACCGAGCAGTGCCGGGTATTCCCGTTCCTCTACGTGCTGGATTCGAGCCGGGCGATGATCGGAGCCCTAGGCCGGTCCGGCCCGGCGAATGCCGTCCCGCCGGAATCCCGGCGGCCGGTCCTGCCCACGCTGCAGGAGGAGCTCTCTGGCATCGAGCTCATCCAGGTGCCGGCCGCCTCCGTTCGCACCGTGGTCGACCACCGGTACGACCGGTTGCTGCCGGTCGCACCGGCCCACTGAGCCGCGGCGATCGGCCGTTCGGCGGAGATTGATCCCCCCGCCTCGGGGGGGCGTCGCGGCTCCCCCAGTCCCGGACGAGCGGCCGTCGAGATTTCCGCGGCTTTATGGAGGGGGCGGAAATCGGTCGTCGCGATGAGCCCGAACAAGAAGCTTGTTGAGACTCACCTGACGAGCTCGGACCGGTCGGAAGCCGCCGGGCTCCTAGCCGATGATGTCGAGTGGACCGAGTGGGCCGACGGGGTCCCCGCCACCGGGGCGATTACGCGAGGGAAGGCCGCCTACGTCGGAAACTTCGGCGACGACGAGCTCCGGACGACGATCACGCGGATGACGGAGGAGAACAACGTGGTGGTCGTCGAGGGGAGAGTCCGAGTCCACAGAAAGGCGGGCCCCGACCTGACGGTCCAGTTCTGCAACGTCTTCGAGCTGGATCACGGCAAGATCAAACGGAAGTCGAGCTTCGGGGCCTTGGTCAAGGAATCGGGATAGGAACGACGGGTCCCTGGGGCCACGGCACGCCCGAGCCGAGACTCGACAGCGAGTCCATAGTCGCGCGGCGGACCGGGGGGGCCACCGCTTCGGGGGAGGACCCGTCCTCGGCGAAGCGGACCCGTACGAGACGCGGTCGAGCCCTCGATCTTCACACCGACGGCGGAGTTCGCTGGACGTACTTCCAGTCGATCCAGTCGAGGACCGGCGGTTCCACATCGATCTGCCAGAGGAGGGCGTTCAGTTCGCCGCGGTGTTGGATCTCCTCCTCGAGAAGGTGCAAGAGCGTGTCCCGCACCGTGATGTCGATCTCCCGAGAGTAGCCGGCGGGCTTCGGCGCGGGATACCTCCTCGGCGTTCCGCACACCGTGAGCCAGCGCGTGGCCATGTGGCTTTCCCCCTGGGACAACCTGGTGCACGGGGGCGATCAACTGGCGGATTCGCTGTGGGCCTTCGCCACCGGCAGCATCGCGGGAACCGGAATCGGGCTGGGCTCTCCGCAAGTGGTGCCGGCCGCGCACACGGATTTGATTCTCTCCGCGCTGGGCGAAGAGTTCGGCTTCCTGGGCCTGGCCGCGGCCTTCGCGCTCTACGCCTTTCTGGTATGGCGCGCGTTTCGCATCGCCCTGCGCGCCCGCTCGGATTACGAGTTCTTTCTGGCTTCCGGGCTGGCCGCGGCCACCGCGCTGGAAGTGCTTGTGATCGCAGGCGGAGCCTTGGGCGTCTCGCCGCTTACCGGCGTGGTCACGCCGTTCCTCAGCTACGGCCGCACCGCCATGCTGTCCAATTTCCTGGTGGTCGGCATGCTGCTCTCCATCAGCGGGCGGGCCGCCCCGGCGAAGGCGGATCAAGCCGACCGTGCCGCGCCCTTCCGCGGACCCGCCAC